>NZ_SJDS01000030.1:0-6338 GCF_004332175.1 Lysinibacillus sp. OL1
TTTTACCGAGATCTACACGGTATCCCATGCCCACCACTGCTGCAACAGGATCCTCAGATGGTTTATTGAATTTCCTACCAGAAGTCAACATATTTTGATAGTTGGACATTTTTCCATAGCTGCTATTTAAATTCCGTAACATGTTATTAGATAACATGGATTGTGTAACACGCATCGATAACTCTCCTTTCAGGTAGCGATTATAATCCTACTCGTCCCATTCCATTAATAATTTTGTCTAGTGTTTCATCCACTACGGTAATCATACGTGCATTAGCGTTGTATGCTTGTTGAAATGTAATCATATTGGTCATCTCTTCATCTAAAGAAACCGAACTCATCGCAGCTCGATTATTAGCGATTTGTAAATGTAATGCCTGCGAGTTCTTAAAATTAGTTTCTGCCTCTTTTCCTTTGACAGCTAAGTCCCCTGTTATTCCTCTATAGAAGTTCTGGAATGTGGCTTGGCCTAAATTGGCATTTGTCTTTGACTGTAACTCTGCTAATTTAAGCATATTTTTATTATTACCAGATTCACCTGCTGTATCAGACGCAGCCACTTCTTCTGGTTTTGTAATTACTATTTTAAAATCACGGGCTGTTGTACCACTGAAAAAATCACGATTGCCAACAGTGTCGTTTAGTCCAAAACCTGCTCGATGAATCGCATTAAATTCGGTAATAAATTCATTAGCTAACTTATCCAGATTAGCTATCATTTCGGAATAGAGTCCTTGTCCTGTGCCATTATTATAACTGTGACCATAAGCTTCGATTAACGCTCGAAAACCCCCACCTTCTTTATACAGTTGACCAAAGCTAATAGTAGAAGGACCTACCATCGGATCAGTTGGTGGTTCCCCAATATCAGAAATTCTAAACTCCAAAAACTCTGCAAAACTTCCTGTTGCTGGATCGTCTTCTTCACCATCTATACGATTACCGTTTCTATCCACAGCAGCAAGTGTTGCATATTCCCTGCCGTTTACTAAGGTGATTGGTGGACTACCATCTGATGGTTCATAGGTAATTGTAATAGTACCTTCTGCTACATCGTTTGCTAACCCACCAGATTTTTCTCGTTGGATGGACACAGGCAATTTTTTATTTAATTCATCTACCAACAAGTCCCGTGCATCATATAAATCATTCGGCACATTGCCATTCGGTTCAACCTCTTCAATTTGCTTATTAATATGAGCAATTTGTTTAAGAAGTGAGTTGACGACGTCTGTTGTAACCTTTATTTCATTCCCGATATTCCCTTGAACCTTCTTTAATTGCCGATCCATATAATTGAAGGAGTCTGCAAGAGTTCTTCCTTCAGCAAGCAACACCTGACGCCCAGCCATTAATTGTGGATCTTTAGTGATATCTTCCATTGATTTCCAAAAATTGGTGAATGCCTGGTTAATTCCATATTGAGAGGGTTCATTCATTACATCTTCTATTTGCGAGATAGATTTTACTGTGGATTCCCAATAACCTAGTCGATTTGTTTCCTGACGATATTGTCGATCAATAAACTCATCGCGAATACGTTGGATAGAGGTTGCTTCGACACCAGTCCCTAGATGGCCAGGATAGTAAGGTGAATTTAAACCAGCCGTTGGGAAACCTGGTGTAGCTTGCATATTTACTCGTTGACGAGAGTAGCCTAATGTGTTGGCGTTGGAAATATTGTGACCTGTTGTATATAAAGCAGTTTGCTGTGTGAAGAGGCCACGTTTACTAGCTTCTAAGCCCATAAATGTTGAGCGCATTTTTCTTCCTCCCTTGTTATGCTTGTGAATCGAAATATGATTTTTTAGCTATGGTATTAGTTCCACGTACTTCGTTGCTGGAATAGTTCATTTGCTCTGTACGGGGTCTTACTGCATCTAATGTTAGGTTGACGACTTGTAAGGATTGGAAAACGAGTTTTTGATTTAGATCATTTTGTTTTCGTAGGTCATTGATAATTTGCATTAAACGTTCGCGAACTGCTGATAGTGTTGCTTTGTCAGCTTGTTGTTCAGCAGCCTCGATGACATCCGCGACAGTTGTTTTGTCAGATGAAGCAAGTCCCTTTGCTTCAAGGTAGTCCGTTACCTGTTTCTGACGCTGTTGCTCGAGCTTATCGATGGCTGCTACATGTGCCTGCTCGTCCTTGAGCAATTGGTCTAAAGCTTCGATATCGCCACTTTTAATAATTTCTGTTTTTTTAAAAGCTAGTTCGAGTAAGCTTTTATGCATTCTCTCTAGCATTGTTAGTGTAGAACTAATTGCTTCTACAGACATATCGTTATACACCCTTTCTGCTATTCCCTAGAAACGATAATATTTCAGCATATCCTCTGCCACTTTACGAGCGTCTACTTTGTATTCACCAGAAGCGATATCCTTTTTCAATTGTTGAACATGGTTTGCTCGCTCTGTACTGTATGTTGAAACCCCTTGCATTTCCTGCGCAGCCTTTGAAATTTCAATTTTATCGGCGAAGGATGCCTTGTTTGTATTTGATTTTGCATTGCGTACTTGGTTTTTATAGGCGTTTACTGCATTAACTCCATAAGATGTAATTTTCATTTCAATACCCCCCATCTCTAAATCCTATCTTACTATTATTTCGGATTGTCTCACATAATGTTAAGTTTTCACATAGAAAAAAGTGTGCTAATTTTGTTTAAAATTAACACACTTAGCGTAATTAACGTTTACGTTCTGAGTGATAGGTTACACGGTCACGTTCTTCAACACTTTGGCGAAACTCTTTGGCAGCTTCAAATGTCCGTAAGTCTGCTTTTAATTCATCCTGACATTTCGAGCAGAGCTTTCCTGTAGTCGTTAGATGGCCACAGTTATCACATGGATAGCCAAGGTTAGGGAACATGGCTGGCTGCAGACGCCCCTTACGAACCCATTTATACAATAGTTCCTCTGCTGCTCCCGTGGCTTCCACAATACGTTCTACAGTTGCCGCACGGTTTTCACGTTTACGTAAGAAACGATAAACGATTTGATAAAGCTCCTCCTCTGATTGTGCACACTTATGACACACTTCTCGGACTCCTGTATAATTAAAAAACTCATTACATTTCGGACAATTACGAACTTCTGCCATTGGCCTTTCCTCCTCTTTCTAGCAAATTTATCTACGAATGCTGTCTCATTAACTATTATACATAATACATTGGTATTTTCATCCTTCAATTAATGTGAAGTATTGGACATTTTTAGCACCCGCTTGCATTAAAACCTGTTCAGCATGCTGTAAAGTTGTCCCCGTAGTTTTTATATCGTCAAAAAGAAGATAATTTTTATGTTCGACTTGAGCACCCTCCATTAAGCGAAAAAGTGGAGCTGCTTGTATACGTTGCTCTCTATTTTTAGAGCTTTGGGTTTCTGTCGTTGTCTTTTCTAATAATTGTATAAAAGGAATATGCGCTGCCTTTAATAGTTCATCCGTATGCGAGAATGTACGCTCCTGTTGTTTGAGAGGGTGCATTGGAATGGGTAGAATCATCACTTTTTCTTTGGTGAGACGATTATGAAGCTCCTGCCGAAATACCTTTGCTAGAGCCACATCTTGAAGAAACTTTAACTGGTGTAAGTAATCCTTCATCGCCTCATTATATTGATAAAGGGATGTAGCAGATTGAGAAGGTACAAAACGAGCGGCACATCTTTCACATATAGTCGGCGAGAATTGCTTGGTTAGAATCATTTTCCAGGAAATAGTTATTTTTAACGGCTGGGTGCATATTAAACAATGAGTTTCTATTTTATTCATTCAGAAAATCCCTTCTTATTATAAAATTGAATTTTTTCGCATGCCTCATCCATCTCTGCCGTGATGCCGTGATGAAAGAATAAGACCTCCCCATCTGGAAATTGAACATCTCGTCCAACTCGGCCTGCAATCTGAATGAGGGCATTGGCGGTAAATATCAATGATTCTGCCCCAATAACAGCCACCTGTACTTTGCTGATTGTAATGCCTCTTTCTAATATCGTAGTGGTTAATAAGCCCGGAACTTCTTTATTTCGTAGCTTTAACACCTTCTTCTTCCGCTCTGGGTCAGCTGCATGCACAGCTAATATGTCTTCATTTAATCCTTGAAAAAGAAGAGTTGCACGATTCATTAAGTCAATTGTCGGGAAAAATAGTAAAAAGGGTTCCTTTTGGTGTAAGCGCTCCTCCACCCACTTTTTTAACCTTTTAGGGATTTTACCTCGCTTGAAGCATTTATTATAGCTCCATAAAGAACGAACTTGGGGGACTGGTAATGGATAATTATGATAGCGTTTTGGAATAAAAGAGTAGCTTTCTTGCTGGAAGGTATGGAGTAATGCTGCTGATGGGGTTGCTGTCACAAATACCAGAGGAGCCTTTTCCTTTTTAGCCTTTTCTACTGCTCTTTGTAGAGTTTCATCAAATGTATAAGGAAAAGCATCTGCCTCATCTACAATAATGACATCAAATGCCTTGTCAAATCGGTAGAGCTGATGGGTCGTTGCTATAACAAGCTGGGCATAGCCATTTTGGTAAGGAGCTCCACCGTATAAAGCATGAATAACTGTTTCAGGAAAAGCCTGTTGAAAGCGTGGATACAGTTCTAACACTACATCTGTTCGTGGTGTAGCAATACAAACACGTAGCCCCCGCTTTAATGCATCATACACAGATGGGAAAAGTATCTCTGTTTTGCCTGCACCGCAAACTGCATGAATTAAATGGGATCGTTTTACTTTCACACTTGCCAAGGTTTCATTAGCTGCCCGTTGCTGGAGTTCAGTGTATTGCCCGGTCCATTTTAATGAATGCTTGTTAATTTTTATCGTCTTGGGACCTGTCCAAATCATCAATCGTGTACAACTACTGACTCTCCCCATCTTAATACAGTGTCGGCAGTACACACATTGTTGCTGACATTTTGAGCAATCGAATTTTATGAATAGGTGCGGATCTGTATTGTGGCATCGATTGCATTTTATAACTGGCTTCATTTGAATTCCTTCTATTATACAGACGTATTTTCGCTGTATTGCTTTCTCAATATCTTCAGATGAAAATGGCGAATGTTCTTTTAACCAAATGCGACCTTCATGAAAATCACGTAATGCTGGGGGCAACAACCAACCCCTATATCTCATCAAAATCTCCCCTTTCATAGAAAAAAGCCTCTACTTTTGCTGTAGAGACTTCTCACAATTCGTTATTTTTTTGTCCATCCTAATCCCATCGACCCTTCACCTAAATGAGTACCAATAACAGGACCAAAATAGCTCAATTTAAAGTTTACGTTTGGGTACGTTTCGGCTAATTGCTCTAGCCATTCTTGGGCTTCAGCAGGGCAATTGCCGTGAATGACAACAGCGTCCATCGCTGCATACTTTTTTGCATCCACTGCTAGCAATTCTTCTGCACGCTTTAATGCCTTTTTACGTGTTCGGATTTTTTCGAAAGGTACAATTACCTTATCCACAAAATGTAAAACAGGCTTTACTTGTAATAAGCCACCGATTAATGCAGCTGCAGAAGATAAACGCCCACCACGCTGTAAATGTGCTAAGTCGTCTACAATGAAGTAAGCACGAATAGACTGCTGCATGTCCGCTAATGCTGCAAGTATGTCTTTTGCTGAATGGCCCTCTTTCGCCATTTCCGCTGCTCTTAATACGTAAAAGCCCTGAACCGCACAGGATATTTCACTGTCAAAGGCATGAACATTAATGCCTTCCACCATTTCACCAGCCTGTACTGCACCTTGGTATGTTCCACTAATACCACTCGATAAATGGATGGAAATTATCTCATCGTAATCCTTTGCTAGCTCTTCAAAAAGAGCCACAAATTCTCCAATTGGAGGCTGTGTTGTTTTAGGAAATTCTTTAGCTCCACGCACCTTATCATAAAATTCAGATGCTGTGATATCTACTTCTTCTGCAAATAATTGACCTGAGATATTAACACTTAAAGGTATCATATGAATGTTTAAGCGTGCACGTTCCTCAGCTGTAATATATGCAGTACTATCTGTTACGATTGCCGTCCTCATCCATGTCCACTCTCCTATAATTCTTAGTTTACAATCTATTTCTACTTGGTGCAATTGTTGTTCGTTGTTGTTGCTGGCGCTTCGCTTTCGCACAGACAAAATCTTGTTGTTGCTGGCGCTTCGCTTTCGCACAGACAAAATCTTGTTGTTGCTGGCGCTTCGCTTTCGCACAGACAAAATCTTGTTGTTGCTGGCGCTTCGCTTTCGCACAGACAAAATCTTGTTGTTGCTGGCGCTTCGCTTTCGCACAGACAAAATCTTGTTGTTGCTGGCGCTTCGCTTTCGCACAGACAAAAT
>NZ_SJDS01000031.1:0-5725 GCF_004332175.1 Lysinibacillus sp. OL1
TCGGCGCTAAAGAGCTTAACTTCCGTGTTCGGTATGGGAACGGGTGTGACCTCTTTGCCATCATCACTAGACTTTGTTATGTATCTTGTTTTGAAGTTGTTTACCTGTCCTTCAAGACAAGAATTATTGTATAACGTTTTCTAACATTGTGCAATACTTTTTTATAAAAAAAAGAAATTATTACTTTTTAAAGATATTTTTGTTAAGTAAGAGAAAATATTGCCCTGCAAAATATTATAGCAATTGTTGGTTCAAAAGAAAACAATTATTTTATTTGGCCGATATTATTAGCTTATAATCTATTTCAATACAAGTGAAGAATATAGATAATCCTTCACTCGTCTATTCATTAAATATTTGAAAGCTCTATTTTTAATTTTACAATATCCTCAAGTGTAGTGGCGGGACCAAA
Organism: Lysinibacillus sp. OL1; assembly: GCF_004332175.1. Classification (NCBI taxonomy): domain Bacteria; kingdom Bacillati; phylum Bacillota; class Bacilli; order Caryophanales; family Bacillaceae; genus Lysinibacillus; species Lysinibacillus sp. OL1. The sequence continues at coordinate 413 of NZ_SJDS01000031.1, forward strand.
AGATATTCTAAAAAATTGGCGTGCCGCTTCCAAAGAGAATCCCATTGATAGAATAGCCTTTGTTCCCGATTTACTACGAATATCACATGCACTACCTGTAGAGATACAGATTCCCGCCTCATTTAACTTTAAAAGAACATATTGCCCCTCTACTTTTTCCATCATTACCCCACAAATATTAGGTAGTTGCTGTTTACACTCAACGAGCTGATATTTTTCAGGTAAATTATTTTCAAAATAATTTCTTAGCGTTTCATAATGTTGCAATTCATATTGATAGTTTTCAATTGCCGCGGCAAAGGCCACGATTGCAGGAGTATCTAATGTCCCCCCTCTAAGACCCCTCTCATGTGTCAAACCCGGTGTTAATGCAGGTACTCTGATTGCAGGGTTCAGATATATAGCACCACAGCCCTTTGGTCCGCCTATTTTATGAGCCGAGATGGTAATCGCATCTGCCCCTTTTGGTATAGCTAGTTTGCCAAATGATTGTACACAATCAACATGACAGAATATATTTGATTTTCTTGCCATCTTTACGATTTTCTCTACAGGCTGGATTGAACCAATTTCAGAATTGACATGTTGAATGGTAATCAAAGCAGTCTCTTCCCGGATTGCTTGTTGCAATTGCCCCAGATCCACACAACCATCCTTCTGCAAAGGTAATTTTGTTACAGTAAAGCCCTTTTTCTCAAGTGTATTCAAAGCCGCATGCACTGACGTATGCTCAGCTTGAGATGAAATAATGTGTTTTCCTTTTTTTGAGGCTAGCGCTAACGACAAGATGGCTATGAGATTTCCTTCTGTTCCACTACCCGTAAAAATTACGCCATCACTAGTTACACCTAGGGCTTGGGCTACAACCTCCCTTGATTGCTGGACAAAATAAAAAGCTTGTCCCCCTAAATCATGCAAACTCGCACTATTTCCATAATACCGTTGTGCCACCTCTACATATGCCTCAAGAGATTCCCTCATCATAGGTGATGTTGCAGCATAATCCATATAAATCATCGTCTTCTTCCTCTCTTGTTCATCAGGTCTTGTTTTCTTTTATATTTTATGTAAAGATAAGTGTCAAGACAACTGTAAAGAAGGTATAACGATGGATGTAAAGACAGACGTCCTTATAATTGGTAGTGGTATTGCTGCACTTCAGGCTGCTTTAGTGCTTGAAAAACATTTTCAAATACAAATTGTTACAAAATCATCTGTATATATGAGTAGTTCTTATCGTGCACAAGGTGGGATTGCTGCTGTTACCAGTGAGGAGGATCATATTCAACATCATATTGCTGATACATTGAAAGCTGGAGAGTATCATCATGAGAAAAGGCATGTTAAAACACTTATAAAAGATGGCACTGAGATTATGCAAAACTATCTAAAGGATGGCCTCCCTGTTGATCGGCAGGTCGATGGAAAACCTGTTTTAGGACTTGAAGGAGCACATAGTCATCATCGTATTCTACATGCAGGTGGTGATCGTACTGGTCAGATTTTCATAGATTACTTGCTTCATAAACTTTCGCCCAAAACAAAGATCAATTGCTATGAAATGGCTTATGAGCTTTTACGGAATACAGATGGTGACTGTGTAGGAGTACTAACTAAAGGAGAAAAAGGTACAAAACGTTATTTGGCTCATCATGTTATTTTAGCGACAGGTGGCGCAGGTGCCCTTTATTCAAGTACATCTAATTTTCCAACTAATACAGGGGATGGGATCGCATTAGCATTTCGGGCAGGCGCTGCCATTAGTGATATGGAATTTATGCAATTTCACCCGAGTCTTCTGTGGTGTAAAAATGAAGCAAAGGGATTAGTTTCTGAAGCTGTCAGAGGGGCTGGTGGTATTTTTGTTAATGCCCAGCATCAGCCCATTATGACAGGTTTACATGCTCAACTTGACTTAGCACCAAGACATATTACTGCACTTGCCCTATTTACAAAACGTGCAGCGGGTGAAGAAACGTTTATTGATATCACTAACATTCAAGACTTTGAAGTAAAGTTTCCAACAATTGCTCAGCTGTGCCATGTTCACCGCGTTCATTTACAAGATGGTCTAATCCCCGTGGCTCCAGGAAGTCATTTCTTGATGGGTGGTGTTATTGCTGATGACAAAGGAAGAACTACGATACCGAACTTATATGCAGTCGGTGAGGTTGCCTGTACAGGCGTACATGGTGCGAATCGTTTAGCAAGTAACTCCCTATTGGAAGGTATTACATTTGGTCAAAAAATGGCGCAGTTCATTATTCAAAAAGGGTGTCATCAAAAAAACTTTTTACTGGAAAAGCATCAATGTGCTGATAAAATGCCACCTTTATTTAGCAAACCCCAATTACAGCAAAACATGATGCGGTTCCTAGGTATTGTTAGAAATATGGATGACTTGCAGCATTTTGTAAAGCAACTCCCCTCCTTGCAATCACTTATTCAAGTTAATTTAAAGGGTTTAGAACTAGCTGAGTTGGAATTATTTATGATGCATGTAGTCGCCACATTAATGGCACATGCAGCAATTACGCGAACGGAAACAAGAGGAGCTCATATTCGGACCGATAAACCCGAAATGGAATCACACTGGGCAAGCCGATGGATTATTTTTTCGCAAGGACAAATGAAAGTGAGGAACTCATTGTATGAATATCATCAAACTCGAGGAAATGCTCAAGCAATTTTTTAATGAGGATTTAGGAGATGGAGATTTAACGAGTGAATTTATCTTTTCAGCCGAACAACAGGGAGCTTTTTCTTTTTACGCGAAAGAAAGCGGAATTTTTTGCGGAGCTAACATTATTGAGCATGGCTTTCTCTTACTCGATCGATCAATCGAAGTCAACCTTCATACAAAAGATGGGGAGATGGTGAAGTCAGGTGATGTACTCGCTGTGATTAAAGGTCCCTTACAAAAATTATTAATCGGTGAGCGTGTCATTTTAAATCTTATTCAACGTATGTCTGCTATTGCAACTGCAGCCCATCTTGCCGTTCAAGAAACAGTAGGTACTCACACAAAAATATGTGATACGCGTAAAACACTACCAGGACTGCGTATGTTAGATAAATATGCTGTTCGAATTGGTGGTGCTTTTAATCATCGTAATGGCCTGTATGACGCAATTATGCTAAAGGATAATCATATTGCCTTTGCTGGTAGCATTACAAAGGCAGTTCAGGTAGCTAGGGCGAAAGTCGGTCATACCGTGAAAATTGAAGTTGAAATTGAAACAAAAGAACAATTAGAAGAAGCTGTCCACGCAGGAGCAGATATTATTATGTTTGATAACCGTAGCCCAGAAGAAATCCGTGCATGGCTTCCCATTGTTCCTCCCACTATTGCGACTGAAGCATCTGGGGGCATCACACTTAAAAATTTAAAGGCATATGCCCAATCGGGTATTCAATGGATTTCTCTTGGCTCCTTAACACATTCAGTTAAAGCTTTTGATATTAGTGCACTCGTTCAAATGAAAGGAGATCATTCCCTTGTCCATCACTAGTTTATTACAACAGACGACATTACTCCCAGAGCATTATCGGGCACTATCTGTAAAGGAAATGGAATCTCGTATTTTATCAATAAAGAAAAAATTAGGTCCTAAATTATTTATTCCTGGCCACCATTATCAAAAAGATGAAGTCATTCAATTTGCAGATGCAACTGGGGATTCTTTACAGTTAGCGCAATTATCCGCAGCAAATAAGGAAGCTGAACACATCGTATTTTGCGGTGTACATTTTATGGCAGAGACTGCTGATATGCTGACAACGAAACAGCAACATGTCTATTTACCAGATATGCGCGCTGGTTGTTCAATGGCTGATATGGCAGATATTTATCAAACTGAACAAGCATGGCCAATTCTTCAAGAACTCTTTGGGGATACGATTATTCCTCTAACCTATGTTAATTCAACTGCGGCTATTAAAGCCTTTACTGGAAGACATGGTGGTGCTTGTGTCACTTCGTCGAATGCAAAGGAACTTGTTCAATGGGCTTTTACCCAAAAACAGCGTATCTTCTTTTTACCTGACCAACATTTAGGAAGAAATACTGCCTATGATTTAGGTATACCTCTTGAAAATATGGCTGTTTGGAATCCACATAAGAACATGCTCGAAACAAAAGAGCCTCTTGAAAATATCCAAGTTATTCTTTGGAAGGGTCACTGCTCTGTGCACGAAGGTTTTACTGTTCAACATACAGAGGTTATTCGCAAAGAACACCCGACTATGAGGATTATCGTTCACCCAGAGTGCAGCCGTGAAGTGGTAGCAGCGGCTGATGATGCAGGCTCCACAAAATACATTATTGATACAATCAATCGAGCTCCAAGCGGATCTGCATGGGCAATTGGAACAGAAATGAACCTTGTCAATCGCATTATTAAGCAGCATCCTGATAAACATATTGTCTCCTTAAATGAAAACTTTTGTCCTTGTTTAACAATGAATCGAATTGACCTTCCACATTTGTTATGGAGCTTAGAAAGTATTGATCAGGGTCAACCTCATAACCGTATACAAGTAGATGAACATACTACTTCTGAAGCACTTAGTTCACTTGAAAGAATGCTAGCCAGAGGATAAATAGTTAAAGCTTTTTAAACAGAAAGGTTGAAGATATAACCTTTCTGTTTTTTTTGACATAACACCTACTTTCAATAGTGCTGATGGCTTCATTTTCGCCTGTATTGCTATAATTGACACGACTTTATGCTCCATGATACTGTCAATTTGGAGGTGATACTAAATGGCTTTTCAATCGAAAAATATCTTTATCAATTTACCAGTAAAAGATCTAAACAAATCTATCAGTTTTTTTAAGGAATTAGGTTTTGCGTTCAATCAACAATTCAGTGATGAAACAACAGCCTCAATGATTATTAGTGAAAATATCTTCGTATTAATAATGGTTGAAGAACGATTTAAAGGATTTAGTAAGAAAGAAGTTACAGATACTACTACTTCTGCAGAAGCAATCTTATGTCTCTCTGCTGAAAACCGAGAACAAGTAGATCAATTAGTGAATAAGGCACTTGCCTCTGGTGGTAAACCTTATAGTGAACCACAAGATCACGGATTTATGTATGGTTGGGGTTTTCAGGATGTAGATGGACATATCTGGGAAGTAGTTTATATGGATGAAAATGCATTGAATCAAGAGTAAATTTTGTATCTATGAATATCAAAAAACAGTAGATGCAATTGCATCTACTGTTTCTAGTATGACCCGTACGGGATTCGAACCCGTGTTACCGCCGTGAAAGGGCGGTGTCTTAACCACTTGACCAACGGGCC
>NZ_SJDS01000032.1:0-5010 GCF_004332175.1 Lysinibacillus sp. OL1
AACAACAATAAAAAAATAAGGTAGGATGTATCATTAAATACTATACATCCTACCTATAATTATACTATTGATTACATGTTCCCACGGTCTCTTAGCATCACAAACAACCTCCACTAATAATCCAAATTCGAAACACTCAAAATGTCTAAAAAATGCACTTTATGGACATCCATGTATTTATCCTGAATGTGGATCATCTTTGTGTTTGGGTCCATTTTTGTTACCTTCCCTTCTAAAGACCCTGATTTATTGTACACAGCAAACATCCGAAACTTACAATCTTCTAGTGCTTCACTTAAACTGTAGCCAAGCTCCTCAAGGTCAAACTCGTCACGTTCAGGGTGTTTAGGTGGTTGTTTTGGTTTTTCAGCAACCTTTTTAGCTGGATCCTTTTTCTTTGACTTTGCCATATCCATTCCTCCTAATAAGAACATTTGTTTGTACTTATTATAGAACTAATGTTCTGTTTTTGGCAATAAAAAAAGACCAGAAAATTTTCTGGTCTTACTTTTTAAGGTAAAGATAATATTGATTTAAAATAAAAAGACCGCTCTGTCGCGGTCCCAGAAAGGTCGGCGTACACATAGCACGCTTAATGCTTTGATCGAACACTTTCTGTAAACAGTACACTTCATGTCTGTACACACATTATACATACACTTAAGGTAATTGTAAATAAAAATGATTTGTTTTGTTTCTAAGCTGATGTTTTGAATGCGTATGCGAGTGCCAAATAGTATTTGCAATAATATCAGACGCTTGGATTAAATAGTCAGAAATAGACGTTTTGTAACTCACATCAATCATTAAATTGCCATACAATATTGGTTTATGAAAGACGCTGTAATCAAAATTATGAACTCCATGAATAAATTCTTCATATATTGAAGATTTTAAATCATAATAACCATTTGTAGCTGTACCTTGTTCATCGATACAAATAATTAGATTCACATCTTCGTTTGGATCAATTTTTCCCTTACGGATTAAATCCATAAATTTAGATTTAATACATCTTTTTAGTGCATAATCTTTAAATCTGTGAATAGATTTCTTTTCTGACATAATATCTTTGTTAATTCTACGAGTATTAACACAGACTGATAAACTTTCATAAGGTTTCATTACATTATAGAGTGCTCTCCTATGTTTAGCTGCAAGTCCAAATGACTTTACTTCTACACATCCATCAATCGTAGCCTTTATTTGATCTGATAGTTTTCTGTATTTCCTTCTGGCGGTGTCTTTTTCTTTTTTATCTAAAAACAAATATCCACCATATACAAAATACCTGTCATTTCGGTGGAAAACGCCTGAATCATCCAAATAAATATATATAGTCTGCATTATTATCACCCTGTTCCGTCTACAACTTTGGATATTGTGTAGTATTTTATCATTTCATGTATAATTATATGACAAACAAAAATATTATATACGTTGTTATAATTCTTACTTTAAGTTAGTATTTTTTAATATATCATTTGTTTATAATTTTAATAAATATATAGTTTCACTTTTTGTCTAATTATGTATATAAACAAGCAAAAATACAACCATTTTGACTAGTTAAATTTTCTTATTTTTTAAACTCGTTTATATCTTCAAAAGATAAAAAAAGCACAACGAAATCTATTGGCAAAAAAGCCAAAAAGAAAACGGAGTGCTTCTCACGTATATATTCATTTGATTTCTTATATATATAATTTAAACTATTTAAAAAAGGATTTCAAGTACTATTTTCCAAATATTCTATTAAAATTGTTAAATAAGCTAATAATCAATTGACTTACCAGACTTACTTTTAGATATTTCGCTGGGCGATTATTATTTTTAATCCTTCGAAATCACCACTTGTCATAGTGCCAGCATCAAATTTCTCAAGATGAGATTTATCAATAAGCTTTTTGTCCACTGCTTGTTTGAGATAATCACGAACTGCAGCTTTAAGAGTTTCGTTTGTAAATTGCATTTTATCATCATCCTTTACAGTATTATTTGGTATTGGAGGTTGCATAATTGATTTAACGATTTGTAAAAAACTGCTCCATGGAATAGGTGTACTTTTGGAACGCATCTTACTAGGGCAATTTTTACCGCTGTAATAGTTGTGCTGTACAACATCGTTTATCGTTAGATTTTCTTCTTTAAGAATTTTAGCAACTAGTGCAGCTGTATTTTGTACAGTCCTTACATAGTCCCCATCAGCATTCACACACATCTCAATATGGATTGCTTCGTTATTCCCCTTTGTACTACCTGCTGCCCAACATTGATAGTCATGTGTAAAAGATTGAACAGCTTCTTTGTCATCTACAGTCCAATGCCAACTTGCTTGGCGACTGTTCCCATTAGCTTGCAGTCGAGCGTGATTGTCTGCTCCACTACCTTTCTTGGTATTGTCAGTTTCATGGATACATACTTTTTTGCGGGTGTTTTTGTGTCCTCCTGTAACTTTAATAGCAACTGCTGTAGATACTAAATGCTGTCTAATTTGCACCATTATTTTTCACCCTTTCGGTCATATCCCATAGCTCTTTCACTATCATTAGTACCTGGTGTAGTTGGATCAACAACCACACCGATAAGAACTAAAAAAGCGAGTACAGTGTTAAATAACTCTGTAACTCGCTCATTATAAATTGTTGTATCGTAGCCGAATAGCGCACCGATTTGTTGCACTAACAGTAGTAGTAAAGCAAATGCTCCCACTAAGAATGGTTTGTGTTTTAAACGTACTTTCCAGTTGATTTTCATTTTTATTTCCTCCTATAACATTTTATTTGCTGCAAAAATTATTCCGATTGCTCCAGTAATGACTCCAGTAACAATGCCTCCAATGATTAATCGAACAATCCATGTAGTATTTGATTTAATCGCAGTTAAATCATCTTTCATATCCTTGATGTTGTTTTCTGCAATAGAAATACGAACCTCATGGGAATTTATTTTTTCTTTCAACATATTGTGCTCAGTAACACTTACATACGATGATCCTTCCATATCATCACCAATCCTTTGCCCTATTTAAAATAAAAAGCCATGAGATGCATCGAGATACAGTAACATGTACTGTTGCCCATCTCGATTGTTCTCATAGCATAATAAAAAGCATTCCTTATTTAGAATGCTCTTCTGTTACCTTTTGTAATTATTAAGGATATACTTAGATGTCCTTGTCGTATATCTAGTAATTTCATTTTCTCCATCAAAATATCCATCTTCTTCTGCGGCATGGTGGTATAACAAAGCCTCTTCATAATAAGGAACGTGGAGTCGTCTAATGATTTCAACTAATTCTGCATTATCTTCTACACTGTCATATTGTATTTTAGATAATAGATATACTAATCCATCTGGACCAACAAATGAATCTAGATGCATATCTGCAGTTAACTTATTTTGTTGAAATAATGCATGTTCATTATACATGCACTTTTTATCATGATGAACAATCCTGAAACCTTTTCCTTTGCCGTAATTAGATGATCCATTAATGTCTCTATACCATTCAAGCCAACCATTTTCTGGACCATCAATAATTTCACCACAAGAATCACAAACCCATTGATTCAATGGTTCTAAGCTGTTATTGACAAATTCTCTACTACACATTAAAAAACCCTCCCTTTTACCTAATTTAATTCGACAAAAGATAAGGATTTCCTTCTAAAAAAGACAATAAAAATAACGCTAAGCTATGCTTGCGTTTCTCCTTCGTCTAGCTTCTTATAAACAACATCACGTAAATTAGATAAATTAGGTACTTGCTCACGCTTGTCTGGATTCGCTTTTACAAAATTGCACCAAATTCCGACTAAGCCGCTGTTTTCATTAAACATCACTTTCACCTCCTGGTAGTGATGCAATTAATGTGGAGAGCTCCATTATTGCATTCTCTTGTCCTTCTAGACGTTGTTCTTGCATTGCCATATAAGACGACATTTCCATCATGCTACCAAGTAACAATTTATTTTCTTGCTCTAAACGAGTAGCCTTTTCCTCTGCTGTTTCTTCAATCCCGAATTTTTTTATTGCACCTATAGTTCCGTCTGGATTACGTACTTTGTACTCAAATGGCATTTAGTCCACCGCCCCTGATATTAAGTGAATTTTATGATTGAACGATAAATCTGTACGTGATGGCGTTATTTTTAGAATAATATTTTGCTTTTCTTCTGACACTGTGTGTTCGAAAGTATCTTCTACAGTGCCACTATTTGTCGGTGCAGTATTAACTGGTGTGAGGGTGATGTATTGCTCCTGTTCTCCTGTCAAAGTCATTGACAACTCGACTTTTACTGCCAAATCTGCGTCTCGCTCAATGAATAATAAAACACCCTTAGCTGATCCTTTTGGTGGCTCAATTTTATACCTCGCTACAGATTGCAAAATAGGTGTGTTTACTGTGTTTTTATTAAGTTTTATCGTCTTGCTAGTCTTTGCTCCATAATTATCAACTACCTCAACGACAATCGTATTTTCTCCAACTTTTAACTGAGCTAATAACACTTCAAACTCCCAAGCACCACCTGTGCCATCGTAAATCTCAATTGGATTAGATCCGTTAATTCGATAATTTACTTTAACGCTAGAATTCGCATCTGGATCGACTGTAGTTCCACTGATTGTAAATTTATCAGTATCTATAATTCCGCTAGGTATGATGGTGTCCACTGAAAGTAATGGTGCTCGGTTAGGTACAACGTAAAATGTACGTTCCACAGTGGTAGATTGTCCGTTTTCACTATCGACAGCCCAAACTTTCAACGTGTGAGCTACTCCATCAGCTAAAACTCCTGTAATAGCAACCTCTCCGTCAAATAATTTTGAGCCTTTAAAAATCAACTGTTTCGATAGTGATATCTGAGTCTGACTTAGATTTGTAGCTAATACTTTACGAGGTTCGTTGTTAATTTGGTAGTAAGCCGTCACGGATTGATCTTTGTCAGGATCGTAGGAATCGCCAGTGATATTTAAAGTATCGTTTTCATAAAGCATTTGGTTGTT
>NZ_SJDS01000033.1:0-4707 GCF_004332175.1 Lysinibacillus sp. OL1
ACGGAAGTTAAGCTCTTTAGCGCCGATGGTAGTTGGGGGCTTCCCCCTGTGAGAGTAGGACGTCGCTAGGCAAAAAAAGACCAGAGAATTTATTCTCTGGTCTTTTTTGTTGTGCTCAGTCTAAAGTAGGCTATCCCCCGAAAAGGACAGCCCTATATACTTAAAACTCAAGAGCACTCCGAAGATCATTTAGGTAAGATTGACTCACTGGTAACTCACTTCCATCAATTAAAGTGACAATAAAATTTGACGTTAAATCACGTGCCATTTTTTTTATGAAATGTATATTTACAATGTAAGATCTATGGATACGAATAAAATATGATGGTAATCGTAATTGAAGTTCTTTCAGTGTAATACTCGTTTTATACTGATCACCCTCTACATAAAACCATGTTTTTTTCTGTAGGCTTTCAATATGAGATATTTTATTAATTGCTACAGGATTCCATTCCTCCTCTTGCTTTCCGGTTAAAAATTGAAATGGTTCTGCTCTTTTTGTTGTAAATGATGACGGTAGGACAATGACAAGAGCAGCAGGCTTATTTTGAATGTATATGGGATAACCAATGCCGTAATAAGGCGTATCGAATAGGGAATTATCTAAAATAGCATCTGTTTTTTTTTGAGTCTGTAACACTTGGTCCGCAATACTCCCAGGTAATACTTGTTGACCTATCTCTAAATGAATACTGTGGTGACCAGAGTGAAAATAAATATAAGCATTTTCAACAGCAATCGCAATGGATGAATCAGCAGGTATCCAGTCTTTCAACATAAAAATATATTGTTGTGAAATATCTTTTACGAAAGAATTTAACTCATTATTCATTGTGAATATCCCCCTTGTTTGTAAACAGTCTTCCAAATTTCATCGTCAAAAAAGGTAGTTTTATCCTTAAAATTTGATCTTTTATCGAAAAATAATGAAAATTCAAATAGTCTGTTATATATTAATTTACAACAAATAAACCTGTTATGGAACAGATAATTAAATGTTTTTTAACAGAGTATATTGTACACAAAGGGGAAGGTGGAATTTCAATATGTCAACTCGTCAAGAAAGAATCGAAGCTTTAGAAAAACATTGGGCTGAAAACCCACGTTGGGCTGGTATTGAACGCACATATTCAGCTGAAGAGGTTGTTAAATTACAGGGGACAGTAGTAATTGAACAAACACTAGCACAAAAAGGTGCTACTCGACTTTGGAATTCATTACATGAGGAACCTTTTATCAATGCATTGGGGGCATTAACGGGGAATCAGGCAGTACAACAAGTAAAAGCTGGATTAAAGGCTATCTATCTATCAGGCTGGCAAGTAGCTGCTGATGCAAACCTGTCTGGTCAAATGTATCCTGACCAATCATTATATCCAGCTAACTCTGTACCAGCAGTAGTAAAACGAATTAATCAAGCGCTTCAACGTGCAGATCAAATTGATCATGCTGAAGGACGTGTTGATCAATTTGATTGGTTCGCGCCAATCGTAGCAGACGCAGAAGCAGGTTTTGGTGGGCCTCTAAACGTATTCGAGCTTGTAAAAGGTATGATTGAAGCAGGAGCAGCGGGTGTTCACTTAGAAGATCAATTAGCATCTGAAAAGAAATGTGGACACCTTGGAGGTAAAGTATTACTTCCAACACAAAATGCTGTTCGTAACTTAGTAGCTGCACGTTTAGCAACAGATGTTATGGGTGTAGATACAATTTTAATTGCACGTACAGATGCTGATGCTGCTGATATGGTTACATCAGATATTGATCCACGTGATGCAGAGTTCATCACAGGTGAACGCACACCTGAAGGCTTCTTCCGTACAAAAGCTGGAATCAAACAAGCAATTGCTCGTGGTTTAGCTTATGCTCCATATGCAGATTTAATTTGGTGTGAAACTTCTAAACCATCACTTGAAGAAGCTAGAGAATTTGCTGAAGCTATTCATGCTGAGTTCCCAGGTAAAATGCTTGCATACAACTGCTCACCTTCATTCAACTGGAAGGCAAATCTTTCAGAAGAAGAAATTGCAGAGTATCAACGCGAACTTGGTAAATTAGGCTATAAATTCCAATTCGTTACTTTAGCAGGTTTCCATGCGCTTAACCACTCTATGTTTGAGCTTGCTCATGACTATAAAGATAATGGTATGGCTGCATATTCTAAGCTACAGCAAGCAGAATTTGCTTCTGAGTCTAAAGGCTATACAGCTACACGTCACCAACGCGAAGTAGGTACTGGATACTTTGATGAAATCTCTCAAGTTATCTCTGGTGGTACTTCTTCTACAACAGCAATGGCAGGTTCTACTGAAACAGAACAGTTTGTATAAGTCGTAGTTTAAATACGTGTTTTCCTAAATTCATAATCATAGAATAGTCTCCTCCGCTCCTCCTAAAGCGGAGGATGACGAAACTAAAATGGCAAAGGTGGGTAAACAGCTAATGGAACAAGCAACGACAGGTAAGCTTAAAATTGTTGGAGAACAAAACGAGCAAACTAATGAAATTTTGACACCTGAAGCTCTTGAATTTGTTCTTGCCCTGCACGAAAAATTTGATGCTCGCCGCAAGGAGCTGTTGGAGGCTCGACAAGAACGCCAAAAACGACTTGATGCGGGAGAGAAGCTGGATTTCCTACCAGAGACAAAGCATATTCGTGAAGGTGATTGGGTAATCGCACCACTTCCAAACGACCTGCAAGATCGCCGTGTTGAAATTACAGGGCCAGTTGATCGGAAAATGGTTATTAATGCGTTAAATTCTGGAGCAAAAATGTTCATGGCATGCTTTGAGGATGCATCTTCTCCGACATGGGAAAATATGATTGGCGGTCAAATTAATATGCGTGATGCTATTAATAAGACGATTGAATTTACACAAGCATCCAATGGTAAAACATATAAATTAAATGATGAGACAGCAGTGCTGTTAGTTCGTCCACGAGGTCTACACTTGCTTGAGAAGCATGTCCTGGTGGATGGAGAGCCGATTTCAGGCAGTTTCTTTGACTTCGGTTTATATCTATTCCACAATGCCAAAAACGCACTTGCACAAGGTACAGGGCCATATTTCTATCTACCAAAGCTTGAAAGTCATTTAGAGGCTCGACTATGGAATGATGTCTTTGTGTTTGCTCAAGATTATATTGGTATTCCACAGGGGACAATAAAAGCTACTGTATTAATCGAAACAATTTTAGCTGCTTTTGAGATGGATGAAATTTTATATGAGCTACGTGAACATTCAGCTGGTTTGAATTGTGGCCGTTGGGATTATATTTTCAGCTACATTAAGCGTCTACGCAATCAAGCGGATGTTATTTTGCCAGACCGTGGGCAAGTAACGATGACGGTACCTTTCATGAAAGCCTATACATCTTTATGTATTCAAACATGTCACAAGCGAAATGCACCAGCAATGGGCGGAATGGCAGCTCAAATTCCAGTTAAAAATGATGATGAGGCGAATGCAGTCGCATTTGCAAAGGTGGCAGAAGATAAACGTCGTGAGGCAACAGAGGGGCATGACGGTACATGGGTAGCACATCCTGGTATGGTTGCAACAGCGATGGAGCAATTTGATGCTATTATGATAACGCCTAACCAAATTCATAAAAAGCGTGAGGATGTACAAGTATCTGCCGAAGATTTAGTAGCTGTACCAGAAGGAACAATTACAATTGAAGGACTACGCATTAACTGTAGTGTTGGTGTACAATATATTGCTTCATGGCTTCGAGGTAACGGAGCGGCACCAATTAATAACTTGATGGAGGATGCTGCAACAGCAGAAATCTCTCGTACACAAGTATGGCAATGGATCCGTCATCCGAAAGGAATCTTAGATGATGGACGTGGTATTACATTAGCATTTGTTTTAGAAATATTGGAAGAAGAACTTGTGAAAATTAAAGAGGCTGTTGGGGAACAAGCTTATAACAGTGGTCGCTATGAAGAAGCTGCTGAACTGTTTAAATCCTTAATTGAACAAGATGAATTTGCGGAATTCTTGACACTTCCAGGGTATGAAAAATTAGCATAAAATATAAGTCTACTATCCAACATATCAAACTTTCCTAATAACTATAAATGGGTTGCCCTCGGGTACAATCCAGCCTATTCCACTAACATAACGTGACGGGGTCTGTTCCCCCGTTTAAAGAGATGAGCACGATTGATTTAAAAGGGGTCTATAAATAAAAGTTAAGAGATTTTAAGGGATAAAGATGTCTTACTAGCTTAGATGGGGAGCAGTAAGGCATCTTTTATATAGTACATCCGCGTAACTGTTTTTTTAGTTACGCGGTTTTTCTATGCTAATTTACTACGGCTAGTACAAAGCCGTCATACCCTTTGACACCAACTGTTTGTATAGCTGTTGCTTCAATTCTCGGGTTTGCTTTTATTAAATCCATAAATTCTTGTACGCCTGTAACACGTTCAACCTCACTATTTTCATTAATTACCTCACCATTACGTACAACATTATCTGCAATAATAAGAGCGCCAGAGTTTGCTAATTTTAACGCCCACCTCAAGTAAGCGGGGTTATTCAACTAACGAAGAAATTTAGTTGAATATGTAACTTTTGGTAGATGGTGGGTGTCTATATAAAAGAGGTGGGTAAATTGAAAATAAAAAAATTATTCTATGGTTTGATCGCATTAGCTTTATTCATGATTACAGGATGCAATATTCAAGGGGGAAC
>NZ_SJDS01000034.1:0-2404 GCF_004332175.1 Lysinibacillus sp. OL1
TTTCGTTCACTAGCAAAACTAGCTACTTAAAACTTTATTGATTACGTTTTGCTTGTTCAGTTTTCAAGGTTCATTTTGTTTACTCTTCTGTAAGAGTTAACTTTTATATAATAACATGTTTTATATTTAATGTCAAACAGTTATTTTATTTTATATTTTAGTAGCTGCATGTCTCAACAGCAACTTTTATATAATAACACCCTATTTGTCATTGGTCAATAGTTTTATAACTATTTTTTAAAAATAATTATAACCTCAATCTTGGCCAATTTCGTAAAAATTGAATTGTACGGTTTCTTCCTATTTCTAATAGCGTTTCTTTTGTTTCTTCATTTAAATCAAATTGGGTGGCACTATAATCTTCTACAGGAATAAAAATAATATCTCTTTCGTGCCGTCTTGATATATACCTTTCATCATGTGCATCTTTCATAGTTGAAAATAGTGCCTCAAATAAATTTAGACCATTCTTAATTTCTTGAGGGCATTGTTCTTCTCTTCTTCTACTCAGTTTCAGGCCTAAAATCGGACGTACTTTCCGACCTTCTTTATCATCGAATATCCATAGTGGAAAATTACTTAAAACACCACCATCCACTATAACAGATTCACCCTTCCCAGTCTTTAATGTAACTGGTTCAAAGAAAAAAGGTATACCACAACTCATGCGTAACGCACAAGCAACTGAAAAATTCTTTGCTTCAATTTGATATTTATGCAAATCGTCTGGTAAAACAATCATTCTACCATTCGTTAAATCTGAAGCTACTAACTTAAGTGAATCTTTAGGCAGATCACCAAAAGTATATACTCCTTTTGCTGCTAGCTTTTGGAAAAACCATTTTTCTAACGCCTTTCCTTTATAGAGACCTAAATGATTATAAACATTTACCCATTTCATAAAAGGGAAAGGTAAAATTGTTCTTCTTGGATCAAGTAATGAAGGAACATCCAACTCTTCTAGCATTATTTCTATCTCTTTTCCACTATATCCTGCAGCAATAAAGGCAGCTAAAATGGCACCTGCACTTGTACCAGCTACACGTTTAAATCGAAAATGTTCAGCTTCTAGTACTTGATATGCCCCTACTAATGCAAAGCCCTTCAAACCGCCACCAGAAAATACGCCATCAATCCACAAAATTTCCTCTCCTTTTTGATGTAATCTTTACAGTATAAGGATGAAGAATGACGAATAGAACTAAATTTTCTACTTTATTGACGATACTTATGTACATAGCAGCAAACTTTAGCGAAGTGTCTAGCTAAAATTCGATTACAGTTTCATATAAAGATATGCGGCGAGATATGGTTATTCTAAGAAATGTACAGAGTTACTTAAATGGTAATGTATGTTTCAACAACAATAATTTTAGTTACGAAAATTTTTAGTGTAGAACATATTTTTAACAACAAAAATAAAGGGTCTAAGCCCTCACAATTTTGAATTTAAATTAAAGCCCTTATCTAAATTAACTATGTCTTATAAGAACGTACTGGTAGTGATTGATTTTTTTACAAAATTACGAAAGGTTTAACAATCCTCAAATGCTGTTGTCTTCATAACTTCTAATTTTACTGCCTCACTGAAGTATTAGATATTTTTAACTTATTTTGTTAATAGCTTTCTACTCCCTCCTATATACTGCTAAGATGACAATGAATAATCAGAACCACCAGTACAACTGGTGGTTTGCTCTACCGTAAAATGCTAGGATACTGGTCCATGTCTAAAGACACATTGAAAGATCCGTCAACCGCTCTCCGTTTTTCCGCTACCACTGATCCTCAAAATATCCTCTTGCTATTGATTTTATATATATTTCTGTTTGATTTTTCTGTTTTGTCCTACTGTATCTATATAATATTCACGATCCCAAAACTCCCTATTTCCATATTTGTATTTCAGGTTCGCATGCCGATTCAATATCATTAAACTACTCTTCCCTTTCAAATAACCCACAAACGATGACACACCTATTTTTGATGGCATACTCACCAACATATGAATATCATCAGGACAAGCTGTAGCTTCAATGATTTCTGCCCCTTTTCTTCACATAATTAGCACAGAATTCTACCTATGTCTGCTTTGATTTGTCCATAAATAATCTACCTTCTATATTTTGGCGCAAAGACGATGTGATACTTACAATTCCATGTCGTGTGGGCCTAAACTTTTATTATCCATTTGGAGCCCCTTTTGTACAAAAGTCAGTTGACCAGACCTGATTTCATTGTACGGCTGGTTTTTTTCTTGTTCATAGCTAGAAGCTCTTGGAAACCCTTTATATAGCAGGGGCGTTCAAACGATAAAAAAAAACAGCCAGCACACAGCTGACTGTTTTGTTTGCCTAGCGACGTCCTACTCTCACAGGGGGAAGCCCCCAACTACCATCGGCGC
>NZ_SJDS01000035.1:0-1808 GCF_004332175.1 Lysinibacillus sp. OL1
CCGTTAGAATTCAGGACTCAAGCCGCTTAATACATTTTTTATTATTTCAACTGTCTACTTGACGGGGTGCAGTTCATTCGAGCTCCTGGTTTTTAGTATATTTCTTCAGGTACTTTATCAAAATTAAATCCTTTAAAGGATACAATTCGTAGTGACCCTGTATTTGTTTTCTCCAAATATTGAACTTTGCAATACAACCTTGGTTCTATCCACGTCACATCTCGTTCAACCTTGGTAATGATTTGTTTAGCAATTTCTCTGAATGCAGTTTTTTCTTCAGGTTTGAACCCAAACTCTACGTTAGCAAGTGGTTTATAATTACCATTACTTAATTGTATACCTACAAGCATTGTAAAAGGATTTTCTTTGTACCCTAGAATCACAACATCTGCAATTTTGAAATGTTTATATTTTAACCATTTATGTGAACGGTGATTTGTTTTGTATGTTGAATTACCTCGTTTTCCAACAATACCTTCCATATTTTTTTCTTTGGTTAGTTGAAAAATACTGTTGCCGTTACCTGTTATTGAAGGTGTAACAAGCATGCTATTAGAAGGTTCTATTATTGATGATAGAATTTCTTTTCGTTGCTCTAATGGTTGCTGTATATGAAGTTTATCCGTTGCTAGTAAATCAAAAGCAATGAATGTAGCTGGATGAGTTAAAGTAGCCTGCTCAATCTTACTCGTATTAGAAAGTCTGCCTCTATATGCAAAATCATCAAATACAGATACACCATTTCGAAGAACTACACCTTCACAGTCAATAATTGCTGTATGTGACTGAATTGAACGGCCAACCTCTTGAAGTTCAGGAAACTTAGCTGTCACGTTATTACCATGACGGGTAAAAGCCTCGACTCTATCCCCTTCTTTATGCAAAAGGATGCGCCAACCATCCCATTTTATATCGTAAATCCAATTTGGATCATCATCTATTTCATTGTTGTTACCCATGTGAAGTAACATTGGTTTAATTGGAGTAAATAACATTACCTATTCCCCCTCATGTACCATTATCTCATGGTAAACAAGACAAAAATACATGTAAATCAAGGGATTGATGGCAATTACAATTTCATCTTCTCATTAATATGATTGATCAATAATTTTTCTACTTGAGTCTTTAGTGCTTGGTTGGCATATCGAAGCACAACATCATTGCCAGCAGTTGCTATTTGTACATCGCTGAAATATTCATCTACACTAGTCCATCCTATGACCCGTATCTTTTGTTGCGCCAGTTGCCTTTTGAGATCAAAATATTCTTGACGCAAATCTTTTAAAAGTGCATCCATAAGGGGGAGAAATACAATTTTCATTTTAAATTGTTCCGTTTTCTGATAATCAATCTGCAATGATTTAATTGCTAGTTCCATCAGCAAATATTTGTGTAAAAGCTGGCGTTGGTCAGGTTTAATCATAATAATCAGCTTCTAATTGAGCTGACTGTATGTTTTGAATTGGAATTCGTTTTGTTTTAAGTAGTGTATCAAGTATGAGTTCATTAGTATTAAAATTAATTGATTTGATAGTTCCAGTCCATTGTATGATTTTGTTGTCTTGCCACGCTTCTAATTTAATGTCTAGATGCTGACTAAACGCTTGATCAATTGTTTGTTGTATTTCTTCTAGTTCCCATTCGTTTAAGTCTCGACGTTGTATTGTAGTATCTTGTTTGTATTCCCTGAGAACATCCAAATGTTCAGGCATCATCATGGATGCCCACTTTTTGTTGTTATCAAGACATATTTTTGTATTTCCCACTATTTAGTACACCTCATTCTTTGTTTATATATAGTTAGA
>NZ_SJDS01000036.1:0-1764 GCF_004332175.1 Lysinibacillus sp. OL1
AAGGAGCATTCCTGTTAGAAGGATTTTCAGGGGCTTGAAATCAGAAAAGCCCTCTTGTATGATGCATGAGTGTCAACAGCCATTGACCCACTATCACACAGGAGGACTCCTTTTATGAATTCTAATAGGAACCAAAAGATTAATCAAGTCTCTGAAAAAACACTCGTCATCGGTATCGATATTGCCAAGCGTACACATTATGCATGCGCGGTTGATGAAAGAGGACGCGTGCTCCATAAATCGTTCCCTTTCTCGCAAACAAGAGAAGGTTTCGATGCTTTTTATGAAAGATTACTGGCTTTACGTGCTACCCATGAAAAAAGTGAAATTCTTGTCGGTTTCGAGCCCACAGGTCACTACTGGATGAATCTCGCTGCCTATCTTCAAGCACATGGAATTCCATTTATCATGGTGAATCCTCATCATGTCAATCGTTCCAAAGAGCTAGATGACAATCTTCAAACAAAGAATGACCAAAAGGATGCGCTCGTCATTGCACGTTTAATGCGAGATGGACGATTTAGTTACCCACGTATTCTAGAAGGCGTGGAAGCTGAATTGCGTAATGGTACAACCTTGCGTGCCAAAATCCAAGAAGATGTAAATGCCTTACAAAATCGAATGATCCGTTGGTTAGATCGCTTTTTTCCTGAGTTTACACAGGTATTTAAAAACTTCGGGAAAATGGCGTATGCGGCGCTTGAAAAGACACCACTGCCGATGGACATTCAAGGGAAAACGCCAGAAGAATTATTATTTTTATACCGCCAAGTAGATGGGATGAAAAGTCCACAGCTACCAAAGGCAAAACAATTAGTCGAGGTGGCACAAAGCTCGATTGGACTGACAGAAGGCTTAGTGATGGCACGCATTGAAATCGCTACACTACTTTCCCAGTATCAATTGATGCAAGCTCAGCTTGATGAATTAACAGTCCAGCTTATAGAACTGGCAAAACAAATGACGGATTATGCGTATTTAGCATCAGTACCTGGAATCGGAGACGTAACAATTGTCGAGCTGCTTTCCGAAGTTGGTTCTCTTACACAATATGAGCATCCACGCCAATTAATCAAACTAGCGGGACTCACATTACGTGAAAACTCTTCTGGACAGCATAAAGGACAAAAACGGATTTCTAAGCGTGGTAGAAGAAAACTTCGAGCTCTTTTATTCCGTGTCATGATACCGTTAATTCGTCATAATGAGGCCTTTAAGCAATTACATGATTATTACACTACACGCACCATCAATCCACTTCGAAAGAAACAATCGATTGTCGTGCTCTGTGGAAAGTTACTGAAGATTTTACACACCTTGTGCAAGAAGAAAGTACATTTTGATGTGAGCCAAATGATGAAAGACCTTTATTGTCTCGGAGAGGCAGCCTAAGCAATCAGAACTCGACCTCTAACAGAAGGATGACACGGAGAAGCCGGCATTATTTTCACCATAAGACTACGAGTCCCTTAAGGAGCATCGCCAGCCTCTGCCTTATGAATAGACCGAACGAAGGAATGTATGCGCTAGACGCCAAGAGACATGGGAGGGTGAGTCGTCATAAGCATCGCAGAGATCCATTAGTGCATCATATAGTGGAATTAAAAGTTAATTTTTTTCAATTAACTTTAGCGAAGCGTACTCACCAAATGACAATGAATTGAAGAACTAGAAAAGACTATATGTACTATGCGGTGAAAAAATATTTTCATCACTTTAAAAACGGGTCAGACCGTTGATATATCAACATTTATAGAGGGAGGA
>NZ_SJDS01000038.1:0-1017 GCF_004332175.1 Lysinibacillus sp. OL1
ATGAACTGCACCCCGTCAAGTAGACAGTTGAAATAATAAAAAATGTATTAAGCGGCTTGAGTCCTGAATTCTAACGGACTTAAACCGCTTAATCGTTTCTGATAACGATAGTAATTATAAAAATGAATATAATCATCAATCGCTAGTTTTAACTCTTCATATGAATCGTACTTATGTAAATAATACTTCTCACACTTCAATGTGCCCCAAAATGATTCAATTGGTCCGTTATCAATACATCGACCAATACGGGACATACTCTGTGTCATATTGGCAGTTTCCACAATTCGCTTAAATTCCTTTGATGTATATTGAAAACCTCGATCACTATGTATTAATGGCTGTTCGCCTGATTGTAATGATTGAATAGCTGATTTTATTGTTTTGAAAACAAGGGAATTATTATTCGAATGACCTAACACATAACTCACAATTGAACCATCATATAAATCGATAATTGCACTTAAATAAGCTTTTTTCCCATTTCCATACTTAAACTCTGTGACATCTGTACACCATTTTTCATTGGGCTTTTTCGATGCAAATGCTCTATTTAATACGTTCTCCGCCACATGATGTGCTGGAGATTTACGATAAGGCTTGCGCTTTCTACGAATAACAGACTTCAATCCACTAATCTGCATTAAACGATAAATACGCTTTTCGTTAACCGTTGTTTGATTATTTTCTTTTCGCTGACGATTGATTGTCAACGTTGTACGACGATAGCCGTAAATACCATCTACTTGTTGGTAAAGGAGACGAATGTCCTTTAAAATTGCTTCATTTTCAACTTCTCTGTTAGAAGGCTTGCGACTTAGCCACTTATAGTAAGCTGCACGCGAAACATCAGCTATTTCACATAGTAAAAGAATCGAAAGTTCTTCCTCTCGATGTAATTCTTGAATCGCTAAATAGCGTTGCTGTAGACGTACTTGGCTTAACGACGCCTCCTTTCGATTTCCTCTAACTTTTTTAAAAATAAATTTTCTGCACGTAAACGTTCATTTTCACGTT
>NZ_SJDS01000004.1:0-202518 GCF_004332175.1 Lysinibacillus sp. OL1
AGTCACAGGGTTGGCTTATTGGCTAAATAATGGATACTTTGATTCTTTTGCCATACAGGATAAAGCTGCAATAAAAACAAAAGAATGGGGAACTGGTGGAGAAGGTAATGAAAATGGTACACTAGTGTCCGCAAAAATAGGGTTGCTATCTTTTAGCGAAAAAAATCGGTATATTGACCAGTTGAAAATATTGTCTCCCCCAACAAGTGAAATGTGGATGCGGACATACCACGGGGATGCCAGTAAAGTTTACACGGTTTTACCGACTGGAGGAGCGTATCTTGCACATGCAACTAATGATAAAAAAGCAGTGCATCCAACTCTTTATATTGATCCAGAAATTAGTATAAAAAATGGTGCGATTGTTCATAACAACGCACCAATAGCATCAATTACATCACCAAGCAACAACCAAATGCTTTATGAAAACGATACTTTAAATATCACTGGCGATTCCTACGATCCTGACAAAGATCAATCCGTAACAGTGTTTTATCAGATTAATAGTGAGCAACGAAAAGTCTTAGCGATCAATGCTAGTCTGACTCAAATTACATTATCAAAGCAGCTCACATTTAAAAACGGAAAAATTTACGATGGTGAAGTAGCTCTTACTGGTACACTGGCCGAAGGTGTAGCTCATACGTTGAAAGTTTGGGCAGTTGATAGTGAGAATGGCCAGTCTGCTACTATTGAACGTACATTTTACGTTGTACCTAACCGAGCACCATTACTTTCAGTAGATGCTATTATACCTTCAGGAGTTGTTGACGCTGATAAATTTAAGATCAGCGGTACGTCGTCTGATCCAGACGCAAACTCAAATGTTAAAGTAACAAGAAAAATCAATGGTGGAAATCCTGTTGAAATCTATAACGGACCAGGCGGTGCATGGGAGTTTGATGTATCGCTTGCTGAACTTGTAGTAGGTGAAAATACCATCGTTATTGAGGTAATAGACAACTATGGTGCTAAGACGAGCAAAACAATAAAAATAAAGAAGAATGAAGTGAAAACGCCTATTTTGCATGCTGTGGGGAGGTATAAAATTAAACCTCCTGCTGGATCTGCAAAGGGCGTTTTATTGTTCATCGAACGGGATGAAGAAATGGATCTTAAAGTTGAGTTATCCATGACATTAGCTGGTGAGCAAGAGCAGTATGAAACGCTAACAGCTGATAACACGGCTCCTATGCCTAATACGAATAGCATTGTGGAAGATACCTATTATTATGAGGCCACAGAGCCGAAAGACAATATCATTTTAAAACTGTCTACAACACGGCCAGATGCAACAGTAAATCATAAAATTCACTTAATATCGGGGGCGGTTGAGTAATGGCTTTAGAATATAAACAACGTGAATCTGATGGTTCTATGGGTCAGCCTGTAAAGGTTGGGACTGGATTGAGCATAGATGAACAAGTATCGTCACTTGGTGAGCAGTTGGCCCAGGAGAAGATTAAGGGTATCCAAAAGGATCTTCTTATAAATAGTCTCGGACAAACAGTTACGCAGTTAAAGCTAGAAGTAATGACATTGAGAGGGGGTGTTTCATGATGCAATTTTGGCAAATCGCTTTTATGTATAAATGGGTAACTGCAGCACAATTAAGATTAGCAGTTAAAACAGATGCAAATCCTTTTGGTGAAATCACACCAAAACAGTACAAAGAAATTACAGGACAAGATTTCGAGACGCAAGCAGAGGCTTAGCGTTATTTTTATTGTCATTTTTAGAAGGAGATCCTTTCCTTTCGTCGAATTAAAAGTATGTTAAAGATATAGATTTTAGGAGGATAAAATGAATACTATTGAGAATCAAGATTTGCCAGTTGCTGGTCAATTAAAACAAGTAATTACTGAAGTTGTATATCAAAATCAACTATTAGGAAGAAAGCCTATAGCTACAGATGCCCTGTATCAAAAAGTTAAGGAGTTTTTGAATCTAAGTGATGAGCAAATGGACCAACAATATCCATATGGTGGAGGTAAGGTTGCTGACAAAATACGTGCTGCGTACCATCAGTTAAAAATAGATGGAGTTATGAATGGTTCTAAGCATGGAGTACTTGAATTTACTGACTCTGCCTTTAAGAAATATGACGAGTTAAAAAAACTTGCAAACAAAAATAATTAATTAAACATAGGCCTTCCACAATCATCTGTGGAGGGCTTTTATATTGGGAAAAAGGGAAGTGTTCAGATGGAAAAATGGATTGCTGTAGTAAGTGGAACAATCGGCACAATCGTTTCATATTCAGTGGATGGTCTAGGAATGGCCGTTACCGTTCTGATAGGCTTTATGGCCATTGATTACCTAACAGGTATTATGAGTGGAGTCGTTAACCAAAACTTAAACAGTCGTATAGGCTTTAACGGCATCATACGAAAGATTTATTATTTAATGCTGGTCGGCTCAGTTTACTTATTGTCCGTTGTAATTCCTGGAATTGAGTACGCAGGGGATGGGGCAGCCATTGCATTTTGCGTCCTTGAATTCATTTCAATCACGGAAAACGGTACTAAAATGGGCTTACCAATGCCTGACTTTGTAAAAAATATTTTAGCAATCGTGAAGGATAAAACAGGAGAGGGTGAGGTTAAATGAGTACAAGTGTAACAACCACATGCCGAGATTTAAGCGAATTAACAGCAGCAGCACAAACAGCATGCCGATTACTCTTTCAAGAATGCTACAAGGCAGGCATAGACTTTGTTTTCATCACAGAGACATACCGTAGCCAAGCACGTCAAAACTACTTGTATGAGCAAGGTCGAACAAGACCTGGACAAGTAGTTACATGGACGCGTAATAGTAACCATACATCACGTAGAGCATGGGATATTGCCGTGGCACCACCAAGAAATTTATATGATATTTCTACTTTATCAAAGGTAGGGGCCATTGCTAAAAAACTAGGTATTGAATGGGGCGGTTACTGGCAGGCAGGAAATTATGATGCTCCACACTTTGAGATTCCTTCAAATTGGACTATGCCAAAAGAGTACAAGCTAGAAGGACAAGTAATCGTACCATCTAATAGCAAATTAAAAGTACAACTATTTGTTGAAGATAAACCAAAAGAAAAGGATGATGATGTTATGAAATTTACAAATCCAACAACTGAAAATGCAGTACGTGATTATATTAAACAATCAGTTGATAAAAAACTGGTCGATAAGTCATGGCTGGAGAAATTCGATAATGGCACTATGACAAGTGGTGATTTTGAAGGATTGAAGATTATCATTTCACAACGTAGTGCTTAACAGCAATGACCAGACGCTCATGTGAGTACCTGGTCATTTTTTATTTACCTACTCATTCGCAAACGCATTTGACATAAGTCATGTTCTAATTCATCCTTATAAGGCGAAGTCTCAGGATCGTAAACTTTACCACTTTTGCGTAGTCTCTCTAATCTTCGCTCTCTTGCTTCATCATACATTTCTCCGGCCTCAGGACAAAACTTCAAAAGTGCATAAAATAACATAATTATCACCTCGTTTTATAATCATTATATCCCTAACAACTGCTTTTTCTTCGCATCAAATTCATCCTGAGTGATTAATTCATCCTCTAATAGTTCCTTTAATTCGCGGATCTCGTCCGCCACATCATACATATCCTTTTCCACTTTGCCTACAGGAGCAGACGATGTTTTAGCCATTGCTTTAAGGTTCTCAATAGCAGCTTTAATTTCTAATGCAATATGCGCTGGCACATCGTCAATGATTGCCTTGTTTCCAGTGGATACGATTTCAATTGTTGAGTAAACAAGCTTATTAGAAATGTTGATACTACTAATAGATGCTAAAGGAATGCTTCTTTCATCGTTAGAAACAATGCCTTTGATTTCGTGTAAAATGATTCGGTTATCTGTTACATAAAGCTGTTTTGTACCTTTTACGGATGCACATACAGCGAGTAGAGTTTCACCTTGATCTGTGAGCCTATCATCGAACATTTGAATTTGTTTAGCCATTGCTTTCTTCTTACCAAAGCCAGCGAATTTTATTGTTTCTGCAATTGTATCCATGTCATGCACCCCTTACAGATATTTGTAATCTCATTTTATAGAAAATCCTGCCAATAGTACATATAAAAAAACAGACAACCAATTAGTTATCTGTAACTTAAAACTTGCGTCCATCCTCTAAAACGAAATGAGCCTCATATTTTGCATCTAATGCGTTTGCGATCTCCTCTAATTCATTTTCACTAAAATTATCTCTCTTTAGCTTATTAGAAATATTGGATTGGGAAGTACCTAGCTTTTCAGCCAGTTTAGCAGCTGTAACATCTCTTTCAACCATTAACAACTTAATTTTCTTTGCCATACTCATTTTTTACACCGCCTCAATAATTATTGTTACCACTATTATATCTTATAAATACACTGAAATAAAATATAAATTCACTTTTTAGTGTATTTATTATTTACATATACACTTGTATGAGATATATTATTATCAAAGAGTGTAATATTTACACTTTTAAGTGAAAGCGAGGTGAAAACGATGGCATTTGA
Source organism: Lysinibacillus sp. OL1 (assembly GCF_004332175.1). Lineage (NCBI taxonomy): Bacteria > Bacillati > Bacillota > Bacilli > Caryophanales > Bacillaceae > Lysinibacillus > Lysinibacillus sp. OL1. The sequence continues at coordinate 4,535 of NZ_SJDS01000004.1, forward strand.
ATACTTAGCAACTTATAGAACATTTGAATCAGTAGCAGACATGGACACATCAGTTGAAGAACACATTGCGGCTCATTACTACGATTTAACTGAATCAGAACGTGCCATCGTTTTCAAACTTGCTAGTCATGCGTTGGAGCATCCAGGAGCCTGCCATTTGAAAGCTGCAACTATTGCTGCAGCATTGGAGATCAGCACAAAGACGGTTTATCGGAGCGCTAAAAAGTTAGAGGATTTAGGCATCATAGAAAAAGTACCAGGAACGAAATTAAACGGCATCAAAGGGGCTAGCATTTATCGCATTTTACCTTATGTCCCATCGAGCGTGTCCCAACGAGAAACAGCTCGGGCCATCAGTAGTGACGCGGTTTCTGAGACTTTTACAGAAAACCAATCATCTAAATCTTTTAATCATTTATCTTTTAAAACAAGCACTTTACAAGAAATATATAATAATGCTCACGCTGAAAAAGAGGCTCATAAGGAATACATGAACGAGTACCAAGTGATGCTATTTGATTTCATGAATAGCTTGCCATTAGCTGATAATTTGAAAGATGAATTGCACAAGGTTGTAATGGCTTCACAAGTAAATTCTGTGGATGAATTTATAAAAGCTAAGAATGTGCTATTTAAAATTGCTATGGACATTAAAGAGGGTATTCTGACGGTTACAAGTACATTAAGAGCCGTGTTTGTAGGGGCGTTTAATAAGGCTGTAGAGCGTTCAAGCATGAAGTTTAGTAAATCATCATCTATAGAAGAAACTCCTGATAAAGAACGTCCTGTGCCTTTCTATAATTGGCTAGAGGATAGAGATAGTCGTTCACAATCAATGGTGCATAATGAACCATCATTAGATAATTGGTTGGAATGGTAAATGAAAAGACCACCCATAATTGAGTGGTCTGCGCTATTATTTATCATTAATTATCGTGAATTTTAACACCAATTTAACACCAAGTGAGGTTTTTGCAATATTGTTAAAGGGTTATTGAACTTTCATAAGTAGCTCTAAACCCTTGGTACATCTAAGTTAGAGTAAAAGCCGCGTATGCCGTAGTTATTATAGAAAGTTTTAAACCACCACTCCTCAAAGTGGGTGTTCGCAGAAGTTTTCCTGCTTATCCTCATGCACCGTAGTGTGAGGCCCGTCATTCCAACTCCAATAATAAAACTCCCTTTTACAGCTTAAAGGTTAAAACTTAATATTATACGAACAATGCAGCCTTTATGGATATAATAAAGCATGATCGATAAACATGCAAGTAAGATGATAATGGCAAATTAGTCAATGGGCAAGTGTTCCAAATAGCGTTATAAACATCTTGCACTACCTTCAAAAAGATGCTGATGTTTCATATTTTTTTCACAAATGCGAACGAAAAATACGAACAACCTTTGCTAATTAAGGTTGACTATGTAAAGATAGGAGCATAAAGAGGATTTTCCTAGTAAAAATGTAAAAGGAGGAAGCAGAAATGGCAGCTTATCCAAATTGTCCAAAATGTCATTCAGAATATACATACGAGGATGGAGCAAACTATGTATGTCCAGAATGTGCGCATGAATGGAGCATGGACGCAACTGAACAGGAATCAGATGCACTTATTGTAAAAGATGCAAATGGTAATCTGTTAGCTGACGGCGATTCAGTTACTGTTATTAAGGATTTAAAGGTGAAGGGCAGTTCTTCCACTTTAAAAATTGGTACAAAGGTTAAAAGTATAAGACTAGTGGAAGGCGATCATAACATCGACTGTAAAATTGATGGCTTTGGTGCCATGAAATTAAAATCAGAATTTGTCAAAAAGGCCTAACAAACAAAAAAAGCACCTCAACTTTGGTAAAAAAGTTCAAGGTGCTTTTTTGTTTATTGAAAAATCCTACGTAATAGAATGGCAAAAGCTGCGCCAATTAAGGCGAAAATGGTATGTAAAAGTGCGATGTAGCCAGCTCCAATCGCAAGCGTTCCTATTTCTGTTAAAGAAAAGGTTGTAATATAGAGCTCATTATTAAGATTATTAATGATAGCCCAAACGAATACAGGCACAGAGCTTATGATAAAAACAATCCAGATGTTTTTATAGAAAAGGTAAGAAAGACAGCCGAAAAGAGCATATGAGATGACAAAGCCCTTTTGATTGCCGAGTAAGGACGAGTTAATAGCAAACATAAAGGATAATACAATAAATATGATATGAAAAAAGGATACTGTTCTTTTCATGGGTAAGTATGCGTTCTGAGTCGATGAATAGGCTACAAGCTGCTGACATTGCTGACAAGTTGTTAGATGCCGTTCGACAAATTCTATTGTTGATGGTTGAAGCAGTTGTTTTTTATAAAGAGGTATTAAATCTTCTATAATAGAGCATTCCTGTGACAATACTTTCCCTCCATTCAATCTCTCCTTATTATACGACTTTTTGTGGAAAATAAAAAAAGCCTTCCGTGAATTTTTCAATCGGAAAACTTGTACATGCACCCTATTAGTTTGATGTTAATACTTCATTTGTTAATGCTTGAATATCGATATGTGTTTTTTCCTTTACTGCATCCTTTAAAATTTCTGTGCGGAAATATTGGACGGTCGCTTCAAGCGGAATAGCCAAGAGTTTTGAAAGGGCTGATTGGTACATATAGACAAATTCTTTGTCAGTATTACCACGCTTTAATTCTGCGAAAGCCTCATAAAACTGATCGAGTTTATCCGCAAATTCAAGTAGCCGACCCTCTAAAGTATGATCCTTACCTTCTTTCATCCGTTCAAAGAAAGTAGCCTGAAATTCTTGTGGAATTTCATTGATAATAAATTTTTCCATCATCTTTTCTTCCACGTGTGCTAGCATTTGCTTTAACTCTGGGCTAGCATGTTTTACTGGTGTCTTAATGTCACCAATAAACACTTCCGCAAAGTCATGATTGATTGTCTTTTCATATAAAGACTTCCAATCAACTGTCGCACCGTGCATTTCTTCTAACGTTGCGAAAAACATGGCATATTGTGACACTTTCCAAGAATGGGCTGCCACATTGTGCTCTTCAAATTTGAAGCGACCAGGGCAACGAATAATACGCTCTAAATCATTAAGGCTTGTGAAAAATTGATGAATTCCTATAAAAATCACTCCTTTTTGTTCTATAAGTGCATGTTACTATAAACAATACCCTCTTTATACGGTTTTCAAACAATTTAACAATGATTCAAGCTATGTTTACAAAGGATTCACAATTGCTGATAAAGTCAATTCAGCTTGAATGCTATAATGAAGGGGACTGATGAAAAGGGGAGTACAGAGCATGTTTTCCATTTATACACTTCTTCTTTATATACATATTTTAAGTGCTATTCTTTCGATTGGGCCTTTGTTCGTTGTGCTAACCATTGTAAAAAAAATGCACACAGCTTCAATGGATGACATGCCACCATATATAGAAGCCTTTAAGGGGGCCATTACGCTCGTCAAACATTCAGGGCATGTACTAGTAGCTTCGGGTATTTTGTTAATGTGGCATGCGGGCTATCAATGGAATACCTCATGGATTGTATTAACTTTCCTCGTGATGTTTGCATCAATCGTATTTCTCGCAAGAGCGTTTAAACCGACGTTGCGTACTTTTAATACACCAGCATTTAATCAGCAACAATTTGTTTCACTTTTGCATCGTAAAACATGGATGTATATAGTATTATTGCTTATTATGCTATGGCTGATGGTAGCAAAGCCCGTTCTTTGGTAAAAAAGATAATGTCATCCGCAGAAAAAGGCTTTTTCACAAGGCGAGAGATTGGTTCCGCCAGTGTCCTTTCCAGAGGGCGTCCAATAAGCCGCTAAATCCCCTAGGAGTGACGCTGGCTCCTCTCAAAATCAACCATTCTGCAGAAGTGTCTTTTCCTTATCAGCAGTAACGATCAAATAATCCATTATTTGAATTGGGCGTTTATTTTCAATGTGGAGAAGTGATGGTTGATGACACTCCTCACTAAAATGAGTAGTTAACACCTTCACTTTATTTGGAAAACTTTGCTAAAAGGAAACATTTTCACCTTTCATATGTTTCAACACTATGAAAAAATCGCACCCCTTAAGGAGTGCGATTTTTTTAGCTTACTAAGCGTTTAAAATAACTTTTTCGAATTAATACATAGCTAATGAGGAAAAGCACAAAGAAACAACAAGAGCTAGCTATAGAAACTTGTAAAAATGCTGTAGAAACCATTGTTCGCATAGCTAAAAGTGTAATTAGCAAGAGTGTAATAGCTATGGTGAACGGTACAAAAATAAGAATTGCCAATTCTTTAGTGATAATGGTAGCTAATTCATTTCTAGAAAGTCCTAGCTTACGGATACCAATATACTTTTCCTTCTCTTGTTGTAAAGTTGTTTGTAAATAGAAGTACAATATACTCATGGCTGCACTTAAGAAAATGAGACTTAGCATGGAGCCGATAAAGAACATCACGCTCTTAACAAACATCTCTGTGTTATATAAATCAATTTTGGATGTTACATAACGTTCTCCAGGTAAAGAGGGTAAGTTACTTGTAATAGCTTTTGCCAAATCTGTATGGGCTGTCCAATCTTCCAGTTCATAAATATATGTTTTATAAACAGGGTAGTCAATAGTTTTGTAAATGTCATCAGGTACAATGAAATAACTTTGCTGGAAGCCAGTAGATAGCAGATTTTGCTCATGGGTGCTGGCTAGTTTGAAAGACTTTATATACAAATCGCTGGCATTATTTGTTGTAGGTGCTACATCACGACTGCCAGCGACGGCAATAAATTCATCTTTACTTAGCTTGTTGTCCTGATGCTGGATCAGGTTATAATCCGATAAAGACATATAGCCAATGCGTTGATCTTCATTTGATTTAAATTCAATAAAATACTTGTGAGCTTGAACCGTTGATAAAGTATTTTCAAGATAATCAAGATCAGTCTTTACCATATTGTCATCAGCTTTTGGATCAGCAATATATTGAAAGCTATATGGATAATTTTCTTCACTAGCCTTTTTTACATTGTAATAAGAGCTAAATAAAATACTTGTACATAGAAAGACACCGCTTAATAGGATAGTAATTAGAAACAGCATATTTGCATGTGATTTCATTTTTGCATTTAAATTGGATGCCAAAAGCATATTGGTTTTTTGAAGATAGGCAGGAGACTTTTCATATATTTTCAAAAACAAACGAAATCCTTGTGTAATAACTAAATAAATCGTACTAAGAATGCTAATAAAAAATAACAGATAATAAAGAACACTTAAAGTGTCTACAATGGAATGCTCGATTTTTAGTAAGTAAGATAAAGTGGCTGATATCAAAATACTTAGTATTAATAAGACATAATGAGGCTTAATAGATTTCTCGATAACTGTATCACTTTTTAAGAGTTGGATAGACGCTTCTTTATTAATGAACCTCGTAACGACTGTAGATATCACAACAAATAAAATCAGAAATAATCCTATGGTTATGCTGATTGCTTGAAGAGGTAGGTACATGCCAAATGTTTCTGCCTCTAAAATAACTCTTGCACCCATTAAGAAAAGAGGTGTAATAACAAGTCCGAGAACGATAGCTGCCAGAATAGCTAAAACGCCAATCAACAGATTTTCTCGGAAGACCAGCTTACGAATTTGCTTCATGGAAGCCCCAGTAATCATAAATATTCCTAAGGTCTTGGTCTTTTTACGTAAAAATGCTGTGATTGAATAGGTAATGTAGATAAAAGAGAATAAATAAACGAGCATACTAGCTAACATTAAAGAAATTCCAAGTGTAGAGTCTGGATCTAGGCTTTTCAGATTTGGATGAAAGACGATAACAGAAAAGAGAAAGAAAATTATAATAGAAAACATACTACTCAAGAAGTAAGAAACATACGTCCATTTGTCACGTAAGATATTTTGGATCACAATATGATTAAAGCTCATGCTGTCCACCACCTAGAAAAGCAAGCGTGTCCATAATTTCCTGATAAAATTGCTTGCGGTTGTTGCCTCGATGTATTTCGTTATATAATTTCCCATCTTTAATAAAAATAATGCGATTGGCAAAGCTTGCTACATAAGGATCATGTGTCACCATGAGAATAGCTGTATTAAGCTTTTGATTAATCGAGGAAAATAAGTTCATGACATCATTGACAGCCTTGGAATCCAAGTTTCCTGTAGGCTCGTCTGCTAACAATAAACTTGGCGCATGAATAACGGCACGAGCGATGGCTACTCGTTGTTTTTGTCCTCCTGAAATTTCATAAATACGTTTAGGCAACAGTTCCTCGATACCAAGAAATTGAGCGACATCCTTTAAACGCTGAAGCATTTTTGAAGCAGGTATGCTATCTAATGTTAATGGCAATAAAATATTTTCTTTCACTGTTAATGTATGCACAAGATTAAAATCCTGAAATACAAAGCCTAGTTCAGAGCGTCTAAATTTGGCGAGCTCCTCATCATTTAATGCGTAAGGATTATGATTGTTTATGAGGATATCGCCAGCGGTAGGACGATCAATCGTGGATACACTATTTAAAAATGTTGTTTTCCCACTACCTGAAGGTCCCATGACAGCTACAAATTCCTGTTGCTGTAGCTGAAAATCGATACCGTTTAACGCTTTATAGGTGATCTCACCGATGTATTCCTTGTGCAAATTGGTTACTTGTAGTATTGCGTTACCCAAATTAAAACAACTCCTTTATGCTCATTAGATAACTTTAGTATAGAAAAGGAGCGGCACATAACCTATTTCTCTTGATGACGTGAAGATGACAACTTTGTCATCTTCATTTTTTAAGACTGTTTGAAAAATTAATGGAAAAAGTAGTGACATGCTCAGAAGATTGTAAAGTGAAGGGGTGCTCTAGTGTAGTTAAAATCTTTTTCACTAAATATAAGCCTATACCTGTTGCTTCACCACTCGTTCGCCCCTTCAAACCTGTATAAAATAAATCAAAGACTCGTGCTATTTCATTAGAAGGGATCGTCTCACCAAGATTTTTTATGTGCAAAGCCGTGTTGTCATAATGGATATGAATGGTGCTTGCCATTTCACTATATTTAATGGCGTTATTTAATACTTGATAAAGTACAATTTTTAACCACTTTCGATCTGAATAAATGATTTGGTCTTCAGCGAACGTCAGCTTTGGAAAAACTTCTCTTATGATAAAGAAATCCTTCAAATCATTGATGACTTCTTGCACGAGTCCTTTTAAAATAATAGGTTCAATTTTTAAATCAGCTACTAAATGAGATGTGCGCTCATACGTTAATAACTGATTGAGGGTAAATGTCAATTTATTGCACTCTTTATTGATGGTATACCATTGCTGCAATTCATCAGTGGTCTTGTTGGGTGTAGCTTGAACGATTAATTGAATAACAGATAAAGGTGTCTTCATTTGATGTGCAAAATGTGATAGAACTAGTTGCTTCTCATGTGCTTGTTCTTCCAATCTTTGCTGTTGGGTTAAAAATAAATACTGTATTTGCCTTAGTTTTTCACTATAGTATTGCTCAATAGCTGCATGTGGTTCAAATAAATGAAGATCATCCTGCGTTTTGATATTTTTTTGTAAATGATGATAAAACTTTCTTCTTCGATAATAACGACCAAGTAGCCACAGAATAAATAGAAAGCTGACAAGAAAAATAAAGTAGGCATAGTGTGAGGATAGGTCATCTAATACATGAATTATCCAAGGTAATAGGAGGAAGCTTATGCAATAGAGAATAATGATACTAAGATGATCTCGAAAGAATAGCTTCATTCACTTTCCTCCACCAATTGATATCCAAGACCACGGATCGTTTTAATCTCAAGTTTAGAGTGTACGGCTTCCAATTTTCTACGTAATCGACCAATATTCACAGACAAAGTATTTTCCTCAACAAAGGTTTCATCATCCCAAATAGCACTTAAAAGCTTTTGACGCGGCACTACATTAGGGTAAGCTTCGAATAATAACTTACTAAGCTGCATTTCTTTTAGCGTTAACAGGCTCTCTTTGGCTTTTGTTTGAAGACGAACTGTATCTGGATTTAATGTAGTATTGGCTATAGTTATGGTTGTTGTCTCGGCTAAAGCATATTCACCATAGGTACGCCGAAGTAGTCCATTTACTTTTGCCATGAGGACATCCAATGAAAAGGGCTTTGTGATAAAATCATCGGCACCATTTTCAATTCCATATACTTGATCAATATCATTTACTCTGGCAGAGACAATGATGATGGGACATGTTGAGAGTTGACGGATTTTCCGTGACCAAAAATAGCCATCGTAAGTCGGGAGATTGATATCCATAATGACCAGGTGTGGTTGTATAGTATTAAATTCTTCAATAATGTGTGGAAATTGTTGTACAGTAAAGCATTCAAACTGATATTTAGCTAAATGCTCGACAATCAGTGAAGCTATATTTGCATCGTCTTCTATTATGTATATTTTGTACATACCTATCGATCCTTCCTTTATTCTATATGTATACTGTACCCTCATTTCGAAAAATCTATATGTAATTGGAAACTTGAGAAAAGAGTCACTACAAAAATGGCGTTGTAATGACTCCGGTTTTTAATCTTTAGGTATATGGAAAGTAACATTTGTACCTTGGTTTATAGTACTTTGAATTTGTAATTGTTGGCCATAAATTCTTTTAAGTCGTAGATTTGTATTTCTTATCCCTATACCAGAGCTTGTCCCTTTGTAATCTTCTTGCAATTCCTTTAATAGAGTGGGGCTAATTCCCACACCATCATCTATTACGCTAATGGATACATAAGTTGTGAAATCTTTAATAAGAATACAAACAGTACCGCCTTCTTCTTTCTTTAATATACCGTGCCGAATGGCATTTTCAACTAACGTTTGTAAAGAAATTGGAGGAATTTCAATTTGTATCGTTTCATCAATATCCCATTCAATCTGAATTAATTCTCCAAATCGCTGCTGTTTAATGTAAAGATACGAACGAACTAAATCGAGCTCATGCTGTAGTGGTACTACTCTTTGAAGATTTCTGACATCGAAGCTGGCATGTAAATATTCACCAAAGTAATGCATTAAATCGATCATTCTATCTGTATCAATAGTACTAAGTGAGGCAATGGTATTAAGTGTATTAAATAAGAAGTGTGGTTGGATTTGAGATTGCAGCCAAGCACTTTCTAAATGTAGACGTTGTTGAATACTATATTTTAAATCAATTAAAGCTCGACTTCTTACTTTTAGCTCTAATGCATTAATAGGTTTTGTTACATAATCATTAGCACCATAGGCAAAGCCTGTATAAACATCTTCAGGGTGCTTTCTTATCGTCAATAATAAGATAGGTAATTCCAGCAATGAGTATTGTTTTCGTATTTTTTGAATTACAGCATAGCCTGAAATATACGGAAGCATTGCATCAACAATTACTAAATCCCATGATTCTTGCTGAATCAGAGCTAGAGCTTTCTCACTGGTTGTAACAGTAGTAATTTCGTATTCAGAGATCGAAAATATACTTTTCATCGTTGCTAAATTCATAGGGTCATCATCAATCATTAAGATCCTGAAATGCTTATCTGACACCATGGATAACTCTTGTTCATTTGTGGATAGCTGAGTTTTAGCTTGTGCATTAAAGGTTGCGTATTCCTTATTTTGTCTACCTTCATCTGCAAGAGGTAATGTAAAATAAACATTCGATCCTTTGTTAGGAATAGATTGTATATTTAATGTACCTCCATGTAATTCAATCAGTTTTTTTGAAATAAGTAGGCCAATACCAATGCCTTCATCATATTCTTGGCCCTGTTCATAGGGCGAATACAAAAGACTTTGTACAAAATTGTCCATGCCTTGTCCAGTATCACGAATGTGGATAATAGCCATATGCTGTTCTTCACGAGCAATAATTTCTATAGAGCCTTCACCTGTATACTTTAGGGCATTATGCAAAATGTTAAATAGGATTTGAATAAGGCGATTTTCGTCGGCTAATACATTTGGGAAACTTGGAGGTACTAAAGATACCATATGTATTTGTTTACCATTTGCAATAAAGCGGAGGATATCGAAAACTCCATAAACAGCACCTTGAAGATTTACACTTTGTGTATGGAGATGTAAATCTCCTTCTTTTAAACGAGTAAAATCCAGTATGTTGTTTAACGTAAAGGACATACTTCTACCTATATCGATAAGGTGTTTAAGATTTTTTTCATCTTCAGTAACAAGTTTGTTATGTGGGTTGTCATAAATGGATTGACCTAGGGTAATCATCCTATTCATTGGACTCCAAAGTTTTTCTGCATTACTTGTAAGGAATTCATCTTTTAAAGCATCCTCGTGTTGTAGTTTAGTCACTAATTTTTGAATTTGCTGAGAGTTCTCATGAAAACGTTTGAACCAATAGCTAGAAAAACCAAGCATGATAAATAAATAATCGAATGGATAAACAGGAATATCGAATACGTAAACAGATTTAATGAAACCCCATATAATACCATTTGTGGTGCCGATAGCTGTTAGTGCAATAAAAGCAGAGCTCCTTTTTTGGTTTTCTAAATACTCTCTAAGAGCCAGTACCACTACGTAAAGAAAGGATACTAGATAAAGTACGAAGAAAATATTCTTCGTAGGTATCAGCCATGTCATTGGTAAAACAATCGTGAGTATTGCATTTAAAACATAACAAGCAAAAATCCATTGAAAGGTTTTAGTGTTGTGATATTTGACTAAGAGGACTCTCATAAACTGAACAAAGAAAAAGGAGGCTCCTAGAAAAATAATAGAAGAAAGCTTATAGGACCATACATAATTCAGATGCAACCAATCTAGTAGGGAGCGATCAAACGTAATTAATTCATCTGCTAAAGGCAAAAGAAAGCCAAATGTGAAAAGTAAAACAATAGATTTTCGATAGATGAACAAATATACAAGTATGCTAAAAAGAGAGAATATGATTAGCATAACTACAATAGTTGAAAGAGATAGCCCTACAATTAATTGATGATGCGTCATCGCTGACGCAGTGCCAAATAAAATCCTTTTATTAATAATAGGACTTGTGAGTGTATCAAAATTAGATACATGAAGTATGAGATTAATTTCAGACTGTGTATTAGTAAAATAAACAGTATAAGGTGCAGCTTGACCTTCATGGTCTTCTGCATTATCTGCTACTTTGCCTGATTTTCCTACTAGCTTTCCATTTATATATAAGGTTGATGCAGTTGAAATAGCAGGTATACGAATGGCATATCGATCATTATCTAAAGTGTTTGGTAGCAGAATTTTTAACTGATAAGTGCCATAGGGTTGAGTCGTTGGCTCATTTTTTAACGCAGGAATATTTTGGGTATTATAGGTATTGCTATGACTCTCTTTGTTACCCCCCTTATTTTCAAAATTCACAAATTGTCCAGGATAATAGATCCATCCTCCATCCAAGGAAATAACTTCTTTTTCCGATGTAGCCAAATTGTTTATGTGGACCACACCATCTTTGGCACTAGGTTGATGTGTAGAGGGGAGGAAATAGTTTAACCATAATAACCTTAGAAAAGTAAGGACTATAAAAATGGCAATTATAATAAGTAGATGTTGGGTAGAAGCTTTTCTCAACACAGCAATTTTTCCCTCCTAATGAATCTCTATCTACCATGCCACGAAATTGGAAAAAAGGAAATATAATGGATAATAAAAGAATGATTTAAGCCTATAAGAATAGACCAATTTGGAGTTAGTAGTACTATCGATTTTTTCCTTTTAAATTGAAGGAGGAAAAAATTATTAGTGTTTAAGTTTTCTTTAAGAGGTTTGACGTATGATGATTGAATAAGTATATCAAAATTTAAACATAGATAAGATTAACGAAAAAACATCTCAATGGGAGAAATGATCTATTGTGGGTAAATTCAAGTTAAAGTTATCGTTTCTTATTATTAGTATGACAACTATTGTTGTCCTCATGACATCTAGTATTAGTATTTGGAGTAGCTATCGTAATTTCAATGAAATTTTGAAGGAACATAAAACAAATATACAAGAAACTTATGTAATGGAAGTCTCGACAATTACGGAAAGCTATTTACAAGATGCTAAGACAGATGACCATTCATTAAAGCTGTATACGCAACAAATGGTTGATACTTTACTTGATGAAAGAATAGTGTCCTTCAATTTGTTTTTTAAAAAAGTCCTAGGCCCAATCATAATAGTTATAGCGACTATAATGGGATTTGCTATTTGGTTTGCTATTAAAATTACACAGCCTCTCAAAGAGCTATCGAAAAGAATTGAAGTAGATGAAGGAGCACAAGGGATTGAGGAAATTGCTGATTGGTATGATGAGGTGAAATTATTAAAAAAGAATATTCAAAATATGATGATCTGTTCGGAAAGTAAAATCCATGACTTAACAGAGCAGTTGAACTTAGATTCATTAACAGGGATTCTTAATCGCAGAAGAATGGATCAAATTTTACACAAATTAATTATTGATAAGGTTCCTCATGCCATTATCTTAATAGATCTAGATGATTTTAAAAGTATAAATGATACATATGGTCATACTGTAGGAGATGAAGTTTTAAAAGCCTTTGCGATTACTATGCAGAGCAGAGTTGGGGAACAGGGGTTATGCTTTAGATTTGGCGGCGAAGAATTTATGGTCATCTTACCTTCGATGAATATAGAGGATGCAGTCCAATTAGCGGAAAGTCTCCGAATTAAACAAGCTTTACAAGAAACTGTGTGTGGAAGACCTGTGACAATGTCTGCTGGAATTACGGCTTTTACACCAAATGTCCAAAGTCCCAATCAATTGATAGAAATTGCAGATCATGCTTTGTATAAGGCTAAAAAATCTGGAAGAAACTGTTTATGTGTTGTAAGTAATATGAGACAAATGATTGTTAAATAATTAAACTATATAAGCATGCTAGCACTGGACGCTAGCATGTTTTTTCATGTCCTTAGGGGTAAACGCTTGTTTCATGCTCTTTTTCATGTGCATGTAAGACGTTTTGAAAAAGTTCTGTGGTTTCCTGAGATGGTGACACATTTAATTCTGTTAATAGAAGGCTATTAAAAGAATGGTATATTTTTATAGCTTCTGCACGATTTCCAATTTCAGTATAATGTTGGATTAATTGTTGCACGATTTTGTCGGAATACGGATTAAACTCTAAAGCAAATAACAATGAACGCTCTCTGTTTTTAAGGTTCTTATTTTTAGAGTAATAAAGTATCAATTCATCAAGTAGTTGACTAAATTGTTTATTCATCAAATTTGCTTTACTAGTAGTCCATGCATAGTCCATTGTTGCCATAAATTCATCATGGTAATTTTGGATGAGTTCCTCAGCTTTTTCAATATTTAATCGTCCTGTTTCAGCTTTGGTATTTAAGATATCCTCCAAATCAAAGGCATCACATTGAAAATCGTTTAGTTTCAAAATATAGCAGCCATTTGCATATTCAATGACATCCGTGTAGCCATAAAATGAAAGTGTTGTACGTAAGTAGGAGACAGTAGTATGCAATTGTACTCTGGCTTTTTTTACATCCGTATCACTCCAAAGTGAATCTAAAATGTTATCACGAGGTACGGGCATATGAAGCTGTAAAAATAGAAAGGCAAACAATTCTTTGCTTTTAATTGTTCTCCAATGAATTACTTTATCATCAAAAGAAACGACAAACTCTCCAAAGCATCTGATTTGAAGCATAGGCTTTTGATGCGTTCGAGTTTTCTCCGATGATAGATTTTTTTGGAATAGCTTTTGTATTCTGTTAATGGTTATCTCTAAACGAGATTTTGAAACTGGCTTTAATAAATAATCAAGTGATTGTACATCAAATGCCTGAACAGCATAGTCTCGATAGGCAGTTACAAAAATGATACAGATATTTTTATCCCATGTTTTTAACAGTTGTGCTACTTCTAATCCGCTCATACCTGGCATTTCAACGTCTAAAAATGCTACTTGAAAGTCTAAGGTAGGTCCTTCTTTCAATACATCCTTTGCAGTAGTAAAAGTTCGAATGACCTCTATGTTATCAAATTCATTTAAATGTTTTTTCATACTAACCAGAGCTAATGGCTCATCGTCCACGATAATTACCCGAATCACATAAGGAACCTCCTTTCGATAAATATGGCTGTATGATCAGATTGAGATATCTATTATGGATCCTTTATATGGGTGAGTAGGAGCTGTTCGTTGCTGAGGTAGTTCATTCAGTAATTCAATTGCAGTAGTTGTGTTTAAATTAAGAGCATTTTGCATGACACTCATCTGTACTGTTTGTTGGAGTTCCATCAGCTGGGATGACATAAGTGAATTAACTTCCATTTTTATTCCCTCCTTTTCTTTTTTTTATCGGCTAAATATAGCAAATATCTAATATAAAAAAGTCCTAAACAGACCTACTAAATTATAGTTTATAAGCAATAAATTGATTAAATTACTAAAAAATTAATTGAAATTGTATATTTTTCCGTTTTTATAGTAATAATTCCTAATATCAGGCAGCTAGTCCTGAGTTATTAATTTGCAAACTTATGGTTGCTTACATAATAGAGCTTTTAACTCTAGTGTGCTAGCAACAGATTTGCAACAAATAATAAAATGATGGAGGTATTACTAAACATGAAGAAAAGAGCATTAGCTTTAGCGGTAGTATTGACATTTGGTGTGAGTCTCTATGCTAGTCCTTCCTTTGCTAAGGACAAATCGCCAGGCAATATACTATGGGCACTCCCGCAAATTTATAATTTAACAGTAGGTGAGTTCCAGCAATTAAATGAAAAGGATTCATTATGGTTTTACCCAGAGCAAGACTTAGTGAAAGACACGTCAAAAGCAGAAGAACCATTGGGGGATGAATATGTCATCAAAGGTGGGGATACTTTATTTTCAATAGCTCGTATTAATAATGTAACTGTAGATGATTTGAAGAAATGGAATCACCTTGCGTCAGATTTGATTTTAGCTGGTGAATCGATAGCTATTAAAGCTTCAGCTGCAAAACCAAAACCAAAAACTTCCGAGGGGATTGCAACAGCTACTAAGCCTGCTGCACCAGCCAAAACAAAACCAGCAAGTGCTCCAGCAACTGTCTCAGGTAAAACATTAACAATGCGTGCTACTGCCTATACAGCCTATTGTGAAGGCTGTTCAGGAATTACAGCAAATGGAACAGATATAAGGTCTAATCCTAATTTAAAGGTAATCGCTGTAGATCCACGGGTTATTCCACTCGGTACGAAGGTTTGGGTGGAAGGTTATGGCGAAGCAATTGCTGCTGATACAGGGGGAGCTATTAAAGGAAATAAAATCGATGTATTTATTCCTACTGAAGGACAAGCACTTCAGTGGGGTGTCAAAACAGTAACGGTAAAAATCTTAAATTAATTATGGAAGGGGTTTCTCGACCTTTGAGAAATCCCTTTTATTTTGGTTGAGTTTCCTATTCAAGCTCAAATGAAATAGGAGCCATTATAGAATCGTAAATGATTAATTGTGCATAAGTACTGAAGAAATTGGAAATCATCAGAAAGAGAGGAGGTATTTTTATGAAAAAAATAAGCTTAATGAGTCTTTCTTTACTAATTTTTGTTGCGGGTTGCAGTTTTTTTGATAAGAAAGAGGAGAAAGTAGCTGTCAATGCATCTACCCCTTTAACAGCTACTGCAAAAGTAATTGGTGCAAATAATGAAAGCTATGGCAATGCATATCTTCAAGAGGAAGATAATGGGGTTATGATGACGCTCGCATTAACAGGCTTACCACCAGGCACACATGGTATCCATATTCATGAAGTAGGCAAGTGTGAACCACCTAAATTTGAATCAGCTGGTGCCCACTTTAATCCAACAAACAAGGAACATGGTAAATTAAATCCTAATGGTTATCATTTAGGGGACTTACCAAATTTGGAAATTGGTGAAGATGGCAATGTGGATCTTAATTTTTTAGCTGAGGGGTTAACTTTACAAAAAGATCAACCAAATTCGCTATTAGATAGTGATGGAAGTGCTATTGTCATTCATGAATCAGCGGATGATTATAAAACAGATCCTGCTGGTAATTCAGGAGCTAGAATAGCCTGTGGAGCCATTCAATAGAATAAAATGCATGACTGTATCTGTTTATTTCAGATGCAGTTTTTTTATATTCTATTCATTATTTATACAGTTAGAATGTTTAGTTTATTTTTTTTAGAAAAGTAAATTAGGAGTTTATTTCAAATATAAAAGGGGTAATTAAATAAAGCTATAGTAATGTAAATTAATGGATTTAAAGTGGTTTTGTATAATTATAAAAGTCTGAATTTACTATAAACTAATTGACATTATTATACTAAGTTTGATAATTTTAAATAGATTCTTAAAAATAACCAAAGGGGGAAGGTTACTATGAGGAAGAAACAATTTAATTTATTAATGCTATTAAGTATCCTTGCGCTTATGATTTTAGCTGCATGTGGATCAGATAGTGGAAGTGGTTCGAAGGACACTGGAGATGACTCCGAATCAACTGAAAAACCTAAGTTTTTAAGTTTACTAACAGGTGGCACACAAGGTACTTACTATGCTCTTGGAGGTACATTCGCTGATTTAATAACTACTGATACAGGCATTAAAACAACTGCTGAAGTATCTCAGGCATCTGCTGCCAATATGACTGCTTTACAAGAAGGAAAAGGTGAAATTGCATTTGTTCAAACAGATATTGCTTATTATGCTACTGAAGGTAAGCTGATGTTTGATGGCAATAAAATTGATACAATTTCAGCTTTAGGTGCGCTTTATCCAGAAACAGTTCAACTCGTTACAACTGAAGCTTCGGGTATTAAAACGTATGCAGATTTAAAAGGTAAAAAAGTATCAGTGGGTGCTCCAGGCTCGGGTACTTACGCAAATGCTGAACAATTACTTGAAATCAATGGCTTAACGATGGATGATATCAAGGCACAAAACCTTGATTTTGGTGAATCAACAGATGGTCTTCAATCAGGTCAAATTGATGCAGCATTTATTACAGCAGGTACGCCAACAGCTGCTGTTGAAGCATTAAATGCTACAACGAAAGTGAATATTATCGGTTTAGATGCGGGTAAAGCAGATGAAATAATTGCTAAATACCCTTACTATGCAAAAGACACAGTAAAAGCTGGTACTTATGGTATTGCAAACGATGTGGAGACAATTTCAGTTCTAGCTATGCTAGCGGTGAAAAAGGATCTTCCGGAAGATGTTGTTTATTCAATGACAAAAGCTATTTATGATAACACGGGTAAAATTTCCCATCCAAAAGGGGAATTCATAAAAGCAGAAACAGGTTTAGATGGTATTAGTATTGACGTTCATCCAGGTGCACAAAAATACTTTAATGAAAAGAAATAGTGTGAATAGTGCTTGAAACTTTCTAAAAAATACGAAGGGGCTCGTTGCATAAAGCTTCGAGTCTCTTTCTTACTGTAGGATATAGGTTTAGGCGAATAGCTTTTAAAGTGGGGGAATAGGTCGAATGCAACAGAGAAAATTCATCATAACAGTTCTTTTAAGTATCTGTATATGTATTGTCATATTTCTTCCTCTTCAAAAGGTGTTCACCTTTACAGAGACGCGTATAGCCCATCCTAAAGTGCACTACATACCCATTTCAGTTGAGCAAACCTTTCAAATAAGATACACCCACTCCATACATAAGTCAGATGTATTGGAATCCTATCAATATATAAAAGGTAATCGTATTGAAATGCTTGAAATGGAATATGAAGATTTAGCTATTGGCATGCCAAGCTATGCAGAGGAACATCAAACACTTATTCAACGGAACGGTAAATATGTTCTCCAATTTAACAATAGTGCCATACTTGATAATTTTACGATCTATATAGGTGATTTAGATTTAGATTTGGTATTCAATTATGCAGATGAAGAATATGATTTAAAAAAAGATTTACAGAGGGGTAAATCCTATTTATTTGAAATTAAGCGATTGTCACTTTACGAACAGTGGAAAGGAGTAAGGATGAAATGACAACACAGGAAAAATCAAGGAAAGAAGAAAAAGTAGAAGAATTTGAGCAAATCTCTGCTGAAGAGCAACAAGCCATACTTGAAAAATATGATATAGAATCCAATGTAAGAACAATCTCAGGTGTAATGAAGCATGTTATTTTCTTTGGCCTTTTAGCATTTTCGCTATTCCAACTTTACACAGCTATTTTTGGGCAATTTCCTGCTCAAATTCAACGTACCATCCACTTAGGCTTTGGTTTAACATTAATTTTCTTATTATTCCCAGCAAGAAAAAAAGCACCCAAGCATAAAATAGCCTGGTTCGATTATATTTTAGCATTACTAGCTATTGCAGTAGGTTCATATTGGTCTATGAACTATACAGAACTTGTGAATCGCAATGGCTCCATTACGCAGGTAGACTTTATTGTTGGGCTAATAGCTGTTGTACTAGTACTTGAGGCTGCTCGACGTGCTGTAGGGTTGCCTATTACAATTATTGCAATCGCTTTCTTGATTTACGCTTACTATGGCCCGTATTTCCCGGCATTTATGGCACATAGAGGACAGGATTTGGAGAGTATCGTCAACCTCATGTACTTTACAACTGATGGGATATTCGGCACACCAATTAGTGTATCAGCCACATTTATTTTTGTATTTTTACTATTCGGGGCATTTCTTGTGAAAACAGGAGTTGGCCAGTATTTTAACGATCTAGCAGTTGCACTAGCTGGAAAATTAATTGGCGGTCCTGCGAAGGTAGCTGTATTCTCAAGTGCACTTCAAGGTACAATTTCTGGAAGCTCTGTAGCTAACGTAGTAACGTCCGGCTCTTATACAATTCCAATGATGAAAAAACTAGGCTATCGAAAAGAGTTTGCTGGTGCAGTGGAAGCAGCTGCATCGACAGGTGGTCAACTTATGCCACCGATTATGGGTGCTGCTGCCTTCCTAATGGTTGAATTTATTGGTCGAGGAATTACGTATTGGGATATAGCAAAAGCGGCAGCTATCCCTGCTCTTTTATATTTTACAGGTATTTGGATTATGACACATTTCGAAGCAAAAAGAGTTGGTCTAAAAGGTCTGCGAGACGATCAAATGCCAAATCGTCAAGAGGTATTTAAGAAGATTTACCTTCTCTTACCGATTGTGGCGATTATCATATTAATGCTAACAGGTACACCAGTTATGCATGCGGCATTATATGGAATTATTATATCAATTGGTGTGGCTATGTTTAATAAAGAAACGCGTCTTAAACCAAAAGATGTGATTGATGCATTGGTGGAAGGTGCTCGAACTGCATTAGGTGTAGTTGCAGCTACTGCTTGTGCTGGGATTATTGTGGGTGTCGTTGTAAAAACAGGATTAGGTTTAAGTTTAGCAAATAGCTTAGTAGCTTTAGCTGGTGGTAGTATTATTTTGACACTTATTTTTGTTATGATAGCTTCGCTTATTCTTGGAATGGGTGCACCAACAACAGCAAACTATGTGATAACATCGACAATTGCTGCACCAGCAATTGTGGCTTTATTATCTCCAAATACACCACAAGAATTAGTGCCAGTAGTTGTATTACTATCTGCTCATTTCTTTGTGTTCTATTTCGGTATTATTGCTGATATTACACCACCTGTAGCACTGGCGGCGTTTGCGGCATCAGGTATTTCTGGTGGTGACCCTATCAAAACGGGTGTGAATTCAGCAAAACTTGCGATTGCGGCATTTATTATACCGTATATGATTGTTTTCTCTCCAGCATTATTAATGATTGATACAACCATTCCGCAAATTATTTGGGTAGTATTCACTGCTATCACTGGAATGGTGGCAATTGGTGCTGGTGTGATCGGCTACTGGTATCGTAAACTTTTCTGGTATGAAAGAATTATTATGATTGCTGCGGGGCTATTACTTATCTATCCTGAAAAATTCTCGGATTGGACTGGTTTAGGAATATTTATTGTGATGTTTGTGATCCAATTTTTGTCCCATAAAAAAGGAAATCATCACGATAATACGAAGGACAAAATGGGAGCTTCAGTATCTTAAATACTTGACTTGCATATAAATCTGCTCAATTAATAACTGGCTAAATATTAGTACAGATGTTAATGAGCAGCTTTTTGTTTTTTAAAGGTAAAATTTTTTAGTAATCATAAGAATCAATGGTATTTTTAATCTGATTTTGAGATAGGTTTTATAGTTATAATGCATAATGTATATAATTTATTGCAATTTACTAAAAATCTATTGTATAATCCTTTTATCAGAAAATTCAATTAATAAGGAGTGGTACAATGGGGAAGTTGTTAAATTCAAAGTTTGAAACGTATTTAATGGATCAAGAATTCGATTTACGTGAAGAAGAAGAGAAAAATGAGGAGCAAATGGTGAATATTCAGTATGAAGAGTATCCAGAAGGGTTTTTTACAAGTTTATAATGAAAATTTGATGGGCTATGTTGAAAGTATACTAACTTTTAGCATAGCCCATTGTATATTATACCTCTATTGATAAATGGCTTTTCCAGTGCATATGAATGTAATATAGGATTAAAATAAGTGTATTAGGTCTGAAGACATATGTACTTTTGTGAAAAAGATTCATGTATAATGGGAAACAAAAATGCGTATAGAGGTGTAGTTATGTCGAAAGCTTTAACAGTAGAAGAAACGATTTATCAATGGTTTGATCATTTTCATCAATATCCCGAAGTAAGTTGGAAAGAGTTTGAGACTACTAAAAAAATTGCTTCCATACTGGATGAATTGCATGTTAGTTATCGTTTATTAGGTGATATACCAGGATTAATAGCTGAAATTGGGACTGGTAATGAAATTGTTGCAGTACGTGCTGATATTGATGCCTTATGGCAGGAAGTTGATGGGAAGTGGCAAGCAAATCATTCGTGTGGACATGATGCGAATATCTCCATGGTTCTTGGTGCATTATTACTACTGAAAGATCGCACCTTACAACATCGTATTCGTTTCATCTTCCAACCTGCTGAAGAACTAGGAAATGGCGCATGTGCAACGTTTGATAGAGGCGCGGTTGATGGAGTATCACATTTATTTGGTGTTCATTTAAGACCAATAGAAGAATTACCACTTGGCAAAGTTTCGCCTGCGATTCATCATGGCGCTGCTTATTTTTTAGAGGGATCTATTCAAGGAATAGATGCACATGGTGCTAGACCACATCAAGGTAAAAATGCCATTGATGTTATTATGGCCGTGCAACAAATGCTACACAGCATTCATTTATCACCATTTGAACCACATTCGGCTAAGTTAACAAAAATCATTGCGGATGGTGGTAGTACCAATATTATTCCAGGTAATGCTAGTTTCTCAATGGATGTTCGCGCACAGCATAATCAACAACTTGAATTGCTGCGCAGTAAAATTGAATCTGGCCTGAAATCAATACAGCAACAATTTGAAATTGATATGAGTTGGAAGTGGATAGATTTCACACCAGGTGCTGAAGTTTCCCCAACTGCTGCGAACATGGCAAAGAATGCCATCATTGAGGCTTTGGGAGAAGGGCATTTAGCAGATGAAATAACTACACCAGGTAGTGATGATTTCCATTTCTATACAGTTAAAAAGCCGGAATTAAAAGCGGCAATGATTGGAATTGGTGCGAATTTAACACCAGGATTACACCACCCTAAAATGACATTTGATCGCAGTGCCTTAATTGATGCTGCGAAAGTACTTGCATGTGTATTAGAAAAAAAGCCTGAATAAAAAAATATTAAAAGCTATATGAGAAAATGTAACTTTTTTTTCATATAGCTTTTTTGCATGAACATTTTTAATGATGCATGGATATTCAAGGGTTTGCATTGTTTTTTATTGCTACTTGAAAGCGTTTTATTACGCTAAAATAAAGGGATTTGCTAGGGAAGCATAAATTTTTTGCGTTGACTTTTAATTTTTTGAATATTAAGCTAAAAAACGTAAAAAATTATTTGCGTCTTGAAAAAACCGAAAAGGGATTTGGTGCAAAAAAAGGGGATGGAAAAATGAAAAAGGATATTAATGCGGGCTGGGCACTACTAACTTTTGCAATTATGATTATTACTATGTTGATTACAGTAGTTGTTTTAGAGCAAAGTCCTCACGTACCTCTTCTTGTTGGCACAACTGTAGCAGCAATTGTTGCCAAAATGCATGGATATAAATGGGCAGAAATTGAAGAGATGATGTATAAAGGGATACGTCTGGCATTACCTGCCATTGTTATAATTATTTTAGTAGGTTTGACAATTGGGGCATGGATTGGCGGCGGTGTCGTAGCAACAATGATTTTCTACGGTCTAAAGTTAATTTCTCCAGCGTGGTTCCTTGTGACAATCATGTTGTTATGTTCAATTGTGTCATTAGCTATTGGTAGTTCATGGTCTACAATGGCTACAATTGGTGTCGCGGGTATGGGTATTGGTTTAAGTATGGGTATTCCAGCGGCTATGATTGCTGGTGCTGTTATTTCGGGTTCATACTTTGGAGATAAGATGTCACCATTATCAGATACAACAAATCTAGCAGCAGGATTAACAGGGACTAATTTATTTGATCATATAAAGCATATGCTTTATACAACAATTCCAGCTTTGATTATTTCTCTTGTTGTTTTTGGATTTTTGGGTAGAAAATTTGCAGAAGTTTCAATGCAATCTGAGGAAATTTTAACAACTTTAAAAGTGATGGAAGAAAGCTTTGTTATTTCTCCTTTATTATTACTAGTTCCAGTGGGAGTTATTGTATTAGTAGCTAAGAAAGTACCAGCAATTCCAGCTTTAATTATAGGAATTGTTTCAGGTTTCTTACTACAGATTTTTGTACAAGGTGGTTCAGCTGCAAGTGCTGTACAAGCATTACAGGCAGGCTTTGAAATCTCAACAGGTAATCACATGGTGGATGATTTATTTAACCGTGGTGGTCTAGACTCGATGATGAATACGGTTTCAATGACGATTGTAGCGATGACATTTGGTGGTATTTTAGAGTATTCAGGAATGTTAAAGGCATTGATGAATGTAATTGTGAAGTTTGCTAAATCTACAGGAAGTCTTATTGCTTCAACGATTGCAGCTTGTGTAACAACCAACGCAACATGTTCTGAGCAATATATCTCAATTGTTGTTCCTTCACGTATGTTCGCGGGTGTCTATCAACAACGTGGTTTACATTCTAAAAACCTCTCTCGTGCATTAGAGGATGGGGGAACCTTAACATCTGTTTTCTTCCCTTGGAATACTTGTGGTGTGTTTATTTTAGCAACTTTAGGTGTAAGTGCAATGGAGTATGCACCATATGCAATTCTTAACTTCGCTGTACCAATTATTTCTATTATTTATGGATATATTGGATTTGCTATTGTTAAATTAACGCCAGAAGAAATAGCAGAAGCTGAGAAGCGTAAAAAGGCGATAGAAGCAGAAAATGCGGATAATATGGTAATGGCTGACTAAAATAAAAATTCTCGTAGATCCACGTGTATCTACGAGAATTCTTTTATAGAGCAGTTTAGTAAGTTGCAAAATTCAATTGGTAAATTTTGCGAGGACGTCCTTGCTGATGGGTCATTTCTTCACCAACAATATTTACATAACCATTATCAACTAATTTTTTGATAATACGCTCTGTGGTACGTCGTGTTACTTGGAGGTATTCAGAAAGATTTTGAGATGTAAATTGAGCTGACTGTCGTTCGTTACTGAAATTGATTATTTTAGAAATATTTAATGGACTTAAACTTGTAAGCTTAGCCATTTGCAAAACATAAGGATCATCGGTTTTTAAAGAAATTTTACCTTCTGTATTAGGGAAAGGCCCTAATAAGTTTTTATGTTCATCAAGAATATAAATCTCAAAAGGTTTAGTAAATGTTAAAGCATGCTGAGCATTTTGTGTGGCCTCCAAAATGGAATAGCCATAGCCAAATGCTAGCTTAAATGGTTGTTCAACTTGCTGTATGAGCTGCTCTAAGTTTTCCTTTTCTAGAGCATTTTGAAGATGTCCAGCAGTTGTGTATAGCTCAAAGGAATGCGTTGAAATTTGCTTAAAAGTTGAAAAGGTAGCTTTCGCAATTTGACTTAAAACAGTTGATTCAATGGCAGAATTTTTAGGGATTTCTAAGAGACCCACTACAGCCTTGAAAGCTTCTGACTTGGTTAATAGTGATTTTGATTTTGTTTCTTCAAGGCATTGAATAATAGATTTGGTAGCATCTAACATACGCATTGACGGTATTTGTAGTGCTTGTAATTCATCAAATACACTATGAATACTGGTAATGACAAAATCAATACTTTTTGAATTCCACAGGGCGATATGGCGTTTTAAAATATTCTCAGTTGGTTCAGTAATCGAAATATGCTGAACATGTGGCTTTTGACCATGAAATTCTATTTCTGCTAAAACATTATCAACGAATGCAGGGTTCATTACATCAATGGATATCCTGTCGATAGCTACAGCATGTTTGGCTACTAATGATAATAATGTTGTAGAAATGGTTGTTTCATCTTGCTTAATATAATTCCAAGGTATTGGAACTTCTGAAAGTAATGATTGAGTGTGTAGATAAGGTAACGTTCCTCCGAATAATATTGCATCACACGGTTTTATTTGCTTCATTAAGGTAGGTGCTTCAGAAGGGTGGCTGTAAAGATAAAATTCTAATTGAATATCGGTTATGTTTTGTGCGATACTAATAATACGTTTCATAAATGCTTTTGAACATATAATCGCTATTTTGGTAGACATGGACATCACTCCTTTTCTATTTTTTTAAACATTTAGCGACGTATTAGCGACAACTTTAACGACAGAGGAGACTGATTACGATGAAAATTAAACAAGTAGAAATTTTTGCTATACATTTACCGCTAATTGATCCATTCATTATTAGTTATGCTACATATGATACAATGCCTTCCATTATTTTAAAAGTAACTACCGATACAGGTGTGGTAGGGTATGGTGAAGCTGTTCCTGATGAACATGTAACAGGTGAATCATGGGAAAGTACATATGCTGTGCTAAAACATCAGCTTGTCCCAGCAATTATTGGGGAAAGTCCAATGGCCTTTGAAAAGCTTCACGATAAAATGAATAAAGTTGTGAAAGATGTACCAGCAGCAAAAGCAGCGATCGACATTGCTTGCTTCGATATTGCTGGGAAAGCCTTAGGGGTGCCAGTATACCAACTTTTAGGTGGACGTTATCATGAAAAATTCCCAATCACACATGTACTAAGTATTGGAACACCTGAAGCAATGGCAGAAGAGGCAGCTAATCGAGTAGAAATGGGCTATCGCTCTTTTAAAATGAAGGTAGGTACAGAGGTACTTCGTGATGTAGCCCGTATTAAAGCGGTACGAGAACGAGTAGGCGAAGACATTGCTATTCGAGTGGATGTAAATCAAGGTTGGGGTAATGCAGCCACTACATTACAGGGTTTACGTGCTATGAAAGATTTAAATATCGATTGGCTAGAGCAACCTGTCGATAGCGAAGACATTGATGGAATGGTAGAAATTAAATCAAAGTCTGATGTGACATTAATGATTGATGAAGGACTACGAGGCGTACGTGAAATGCGTGAAATTATAGCCAAGCGTGCAGCAGATAAAGTAAATATTAAATTAATGAAGTGTGGAGGCATCTATCCTGCTATGAAGCTTGCTGTTATGGCGGAAATGGCAGGAATTGAATGTCAAGTTGGTTCCATGGTAGAGTCGTCAGTTGGTTCTGCTGCAGGCTTCCATGTAGCATTTTCTAAGAAGATTATGACGAGTGTAGAACTAACGGGTCCATTAAAATTCTCAAAGGATGTTGGGAACTTACATTATGATGTACCATTTATTTGCTTAAATGAAAAACCAGGATTAGGTGTAGATGTAGATGAAGCTGTCATCCAGGAATTATGTAAGTTTTCAACTGTTGTCACAGCCTAAGGAGGCGTAATATGGAAATTATCTATGACGGTATGCTTGGTGAGACACCATTTTTTGTTATAAAATTAACGCTCCAACATTTACAACAAATTGAAGAGCTACAAGTTGAGGTTTATGAAGCCTTAGCAGATCAAAGTATCCTCCAACCCTTAAGCACAGAGGAATTTGAGTATATTTTAAATGGTCATGGAATGATGATAGGTGCTTATGTAGGGGAAGCGTTGATTGCCTTTCGTGCACTGTTAAATCCTCCTATTGATGATGAGCATCTTGGGTATGATTGTGGAATTGCAGAAAACGAATTTCAACGTGTTTTATATCAGGAAATATCGAATGTCTCACCAAAATATCGAGGTTACGGATTACAGAGAACATTAGCTACAGTAGTGATGGAAAATATCGATTTAGAAAAATACGATTATGTTTGCTCCACTGTAAAGCCATATAATATTCCGAGCTTAAAGGATAAATTCTCGCAAGACCTCGTTATTAAAGGATTGAAAATTAAATATGTAGATAAGCTTCGTTATATTTTTTATAAAGACCTAAGACAAGCAATGTCACCGAACTTTACTGAAAAGCAAGTGATATCGATGGGAGACACAACTGGGCAACAGCAACTTTTAAAACAAGGTTTCCTTGGCACGTCTATGTTTGAAGAAAACAACGATTGGTTTGTAGTATACGAAAAATAAAGCACAAAGCCTTACCTTACACATAAGATTGTGGAGGGTAAGGCTTTTTTATTTTTTAAACGGCTCTATTATTTTTTCATTGGGCAAAAACCACAAGCCATTAAACCTGGGATATCTTTTGAAAAACAGCATGATTTTCTTACAGGAACGTTGACTAAATTAGTCGGACTCAGACCACCTGTATATTGTGCCCACCAAGATTTATTGGAGAAGCGAGCCCATGTTTTTGGGTTCTCTAAAGCCTCAATATCCTCCATGGCTTGATCGGCTAGGCCAGGGTTCGATAATAATATATGATAATGCCATAGCAAATAGCCAAAGAAATTTTCCCAAATGGTAAGAGGGGAGATGGAGGTTACTTTACGAAGCTGCTGGACAATGACGTGTCCATCGTAAAGAATTTTTTCAATAACAGCTTGGCGTTCATCTTCATCAACGTAGCGCCAATCATTTGGATTGGCAAACATGGCAACAGTAAAGCTATTAAATTCTTTTGCAGCATCAAAACGCAATTCAAGTGGCTTACCATCCCATACTTCGTCATAAGCGGCAAGCATATATAATTGCATAGCAAAAAACATACCATAGCGGCGTGCAAAGTGAGAAATAGCTGCTGTTTCTGTTGCCGCATCTGTTATACCCATCATAAGGTTTAAAAAATCAGGATGATAAAAGTCTTTATGTATATCAGCTAAAGTAAATAAAGTCCGCTTAGGTTCAGTTGTATAAATACTGTACGAATTTAATTGTTGAACTTGATCCATTGTTAAAGCTGGCATAGTTATCCTCTTTTCCTTTGAACATCTGTTAACTTCATTATAAAGTAATCATTTTTGCTTCACAAATGGAATATCATGTAGTAAAATACATTAAACATATAAGAAAGGTGGGTTTTTTGATGTCGCACCTTCATACAATTCCAAGACCACTAGTTAGACTGAACCAGTGGACTATTCTTTTGAGTGTCATTTTATCATGGATAACAGGAATTACCTGGATATTAGTAATTCCACTAGCTGCAAATTTACTAGGTATTTTATGCAACTATAACCCGATACTTCGTGTAGGGAAGCTCTTTTTAACAAAGGCTCCATCTACATATATACCAGAGGATGCTCAGCAGCAAAAATTTAATTCAAGTATTGCTAGCCTTTGTTTATCAGCTGGTTTATTAGGTTATCTGTTACATTGGCAGGTTGTTGGTCATATCTTTACTGGCCTGGTTGCAATTGCATCATCCATTGCAATAGCAGGCTTTTGTATAGGCTGTTTTTTACATTTTCAGTTGAAGCAATGGCAGTACCGACGCTCATTAAAAAAATCTTTTTGAAAAGGTAAAAAAATTATAAGATTATGATTGACATTTTAATTGATAATGATTATCATTATCGTATAAAGATTATTCCTCGTCTACAATACAGTGTAGAGAGGATGAACTTTAGCTACTTTTCTCCAGAAGTTTGCTAGTTCATGATTACGCTCCTAAAACCCCCCTCATTTTTTGGGAACGTGAAAATCTCAGACGACTTATTCTAAATTTAGAATAGAGTCGTCTTTTTTTGTAAAAAACAGCCCATAAAATGGACTGCTAGGAAGTTGTGTTTTGTTGCACAGCATTCTTTTTCCCGATAATCATTGTATAGTAACTATGTAATAGCATACCAACAATGATGACTCCGAGACCTGCAAGTGCAAGAGGGCTAGGGAAGGCAATTCCTAATAGTAATACCTCACCTATAATAACAAAAAGAATTTCTGTTGACTGAGTTGCTTCCACAGCGGCTAGCTTGCCTTGATGGTCTCTTACGCGATCCGTTGCTATGAAAAATAAAACTGTTGCTATAACGCCTGAGCTAATTCCAACAAGCAATGATTGAAACATTTGACTTGCTGAGGGAAGTCCTACTGTAAGAATGGCATAAATAGCCATGATAATCCATGCTGGCATCGAAGCAATGGTCATTCCTAACACCCGCTGAAAAGTATCGATTCGGCCCCCGCAAACTTCCATCATTTTACGATTGCCGAGGGGGTAAGCAAAAGCTGCAACGATGACAGGTAAAATACCAAGCATTAAACTTCTAAGCGATACTGATTGTGCATGAGGTATTTGTATAAGCAAAATACCTACTAAAATGACACATGAAATAAGCAAGGATATGAAAGGTATTTTTTGTCGCACTGTTTTACCAGCAATGATCGATACAAAAAGAGGAGCTAATAATACACCAGCAACGATTGTAAACTGCCATGTACCTGAAACCAACCAACCTGGACCAAAAGCAGCAGCAAATGTTAATGGCGCGTAAAATAAAACAAATCCAACAAAGCTCCAAAGTAGCCATGCTATAGGCTGTGCTTTTATTTCACCAGAAAGCTGTGAAAAGCCCTTACGATAAAAGACAATGATAAGCAAGAAAGGGAGCATAAAAAAATAGCGTAATGATGCACTCCATAGCCAACTACCACCTTGCATTTCCATGGCGTGATTTAAAATAAATGTCACGGCAAAGAAAAGGGAAGCTAAAATACCTAATGCAATTTCTTTCATAAACATCACCTCAATTTGAGTTTATAACCTCAAACCCTTTATGTAATTTGAAAATTCAGTAATTATGGCTGAAAAAATTACGAAGAGAGGAAAAACCCCTCTTCGTAGCTATGAAAATTTTTCATGATTTCTTAGGTAAATGCGTATAGAAATAAGTTCATTCAAAATTAAAACTATTATTTTGCTTGCTGTTCAAAAAGCTGAACGATTTCTATGATAACTTGAGTTGCTTTTTCCATTGTTTCAGCGGATACATATTCGAATTTACCATGCATGTTTTCGCCACCAGCGAAAATATTTGGTGTTGGTAGGCCCATATAGGATAATTGTGAGCCATCTGTACCACCACGAATTGGCAGGGTATTCGGTGTAATATCTAATTTTTCCATTGCAGTACGTGCAATGTCAACAATTTCTTTTACAGGCTCAATTTTTTCACCCATATTGTAGTATTGATCTTCAATGGTAATGCTCAGTGCATGCTCACCAAATTGTGCTTGAATTTTAGCTGCAGCATCACGCATTAATTGTTTTTTCTCTTCAAACTTTTGGCGATCATGGTCGCGCACGATATAAGATAGCTCAGTATGCTCAAGAGCCCCTTTAAAGCTCATTAAATGAATGAAACCTTCATAACCTTCTGTCTTTTCAGGAACTGCGTCAGCAGGCATTTCATTTTGGAAGGCAATGGCCATTGTAATAGCATTCACCATTTTATTTTTTGCTGAACCAGGATGGACGCTAGTGCCTTTTGTAATTACTTTAACGCCAGCGGCATTGAAGCTCTCGAATTGTAGTTCGCCAAGTGGTCCGCCATCCATCGTATAGGCATAGTCTGCGCCGAAAGTAGCTACATCAAATTTATGTGGCCCACGACCAATTTCTTCATCTGGCGTGAAGGCTACACGAATTTTACCATGCTTGATAGTAGGATTTTTAATGAGGTACTCCATTGCCGTCATAATTTCAGCAATCCCTGCCTTATCGTCAGCGCCTAATAATGTAGTACCATCTGTTGTGATAAGTGTTTGGCCTACATAGTTTTTAAGCTCTGGGAAGTCAGTCGGAGACATAACCAAGTTTTCGTTTAGCTGAATATCTCCACCATCATAATTATCTACACGCTGTGGCTTCACATTTGTACCTGTATAGTCAGTAGCGGTATCAACATGGGCTAAAAAGCCGATAGTTGGTACTTCTTTATCTGTATTAGCTTCTAATGAGGCAAATAAATAGCCATTTTCATCTAATGTAATGTCTGTTAAACCAATTTCAGCAAGTTCGTCTTTTAAAACATGTAATAGGTCAAATTGTTTTTGTGTAGAAGGAGTTGTTTCGCTTGTGAAGTCTGATTGTGTATCAATTTTTGCATAGCGTATTAATCGCTCAATTACTTGTTCTTTCATAAGTATGGCCTCCTAATGTGTATATGTTAAAATTCTTTGTGCATTCACAAAGCCGATTCCAGACGTAATTATGCCTTGACATAATTGATATTATTGTAACACTTTACTTCGGATTTCGGAATATTGAAGGATACTTAAAGCAATAAGTAATTGGGCGCTATAATAAGTCAGCATGATAATTTCATGAGAAAATGCTAGTGGCATGACAAATTTGTTAATAGCTAAATAAGAATCAGATGCAATAAATAATATTGCACCAATTGTTGCCAGTGTAGATCCAGTTTTAATAGCTGTCCATCCCATTGTGAGTATCACAGAAATGTAGGCGATTACGGCAATACCAAGTATGGTTTCACCTGTTTTAAAGACAGATCCCGCAATCCATATAGCCATACTTGTTCCATAGAGTAATAAAAGTATCTTTGCCCAAGTTGGTACATGCCGCTCATTTGCAGTAGAGAAAGCAAAAATATAAAAGATATGCCCGATAAGAAAGCTAGTTAGACCGATTAAAAACCACTGCAATGTATAGTCTCCAATCATGCAGAATACAAGCCCAGCAATAATCAAAAGTTGGTATTTTTTAATATGTAATGGCTTCTGAATCGCAGCTAAAATAATGATGAGCAACATAGGAATCACTTTAAAGATGAGTTTTAAACTTTCAGCAATATGGGAAAAGAGAAAAATATAATAAAGACCCAATAAAATAATGACACTGATTAATAATTTTTTTAACAAATTTTTCAGCTCCTTTCCTTTTGAAATTCAATATTTATGGTAGAATTCCTTTCTGTACAACGTATGTATGAAACTTTTTTAGTATGTAACCGTAAAGTAAGTAGTGAGAAAGAAGAAGAGAGGATGAACCAAATGACTAAGCTACTGATAGCTTCTGCAGTCATTGCATTGATCGCAAGTGTGCTAGTGACACCGCTTATTACGAAGAAGCGAGAAGATGGACAATCGAAAAAGGTAATAGGATACTTTTTTATTGGAGTCTTTGTACTAGGGTTTTTAGCCACAGGGATTACGTTATATGTAACAAAAATTGATGTAAATTGGCTTGTTTTTTGGCCTGCTATTATTTTATTAACGTTAGTGGGTGCTCTGCTAGCAAGTGGTATCGAACGGAAAATAAAAGGTGTTTTATTTTTAGCAAGTCTAGGGGTAGCTGTGTATGTTTTATCAGCACCTTTATGGAATGCTAATGAAAAATTTAAGTCATCCGAAATGAAGGAAGAAGTTGAAATAAAACCATTCGATGAGACACAAACACCTGCAAGTGTACCACCGAAATTTGCTCGTAATAAAATGAAAAAGGCTTTCGGACAAGTGCCAAATACGAGCTACTATGAATTAGGACGCTTACAAATTCAAAAGGTGAAGGGCGAATATGTTTATATTGCACCAGTTGAATTTTCTGGATTCTTTAAATGGATGAACGGTGGTACAACACCTGGTTACTTCATAATGAGTGCTACAGATTCTGCGGATAATCCTAAATTTATTAAAGAGGAAATGAAATATGTGCCTTCTGCATATTTAAATGCTAATTTAGAACGTCATATTCGTTTACAACATCCATTCCTAATTTTTTACGGTGACGTACAGCTGGAAGTAGATGATGAAGGAAAGCCATACTATATTCGCTCATATGGGGAATTTATTTCTGCGCGTAATGGCTTTGATGTAAAAGGAATTGTCTTGGTTGATGCGCTGACGGGGAAATCAGAGGTCATTAAACTGGATCAAATACCTGAATTTATTGATGGTGCTGTATCACCAGAGACAGTAAGTTTACAAAACAGTTATTTCGGTAATTATGTACATGGTTTTTGGAATAGTATGTTTGGTAAAAAGGATGTAAAGATTCCTTCTGATGAAGGAACAGAATCGAATGTTAGCCCGATTTTCGATGAGAAGGGTGATATGTATTACTTTACAGATTTTACAAGTCCTAAAGAAGGTGTAGATTCAATGTTAGGCTATTCACTAACTAACGCACGAACAGGGGATGCAACATACTATACAGGGAATCAAGACTCAAGTTATATGGATTCACAAGGTAATTTACAAATAATAGAGAAGAAATTTATTGAGAAAAAGTGGAGTGGCGAAATGCCAGTGTTGTATAACTTTTATGGAGAAGCGAGCTGGCTGACAGCGGTGCTAGATTCCAATGGTTTCTTACAAAACTATTTTATTGTTTCTGCAGCCAATCCTGAAATTTCCGTTTACGCTACTACTCCTAAGGAGGCATTGAAATTATATAAAACAGCCTTAAGTCGAGGAGGAAATACTGTAGATGGTAGCTCAAGTGCTGAGGAAAAACAAATAAGTGGTAAGGTATTACGGGTATATAAAGAACGTCTAGGCGATTTTACAACTGTATCTTTCTTATTAAACAATGGTGAAAATTATTTAGTGAGTGCCGAAACAGAACCTTTAGCAATTTATTTACAGGAGGGTGATGAGGTAATACTCACTTATGGAGATACAGGAGAGCAGTTCCTACCAGTTCGCTCTCTTATAATTAGAGGACTACAATAAAAGAACAAAAGACGATCTTGTTATTACGAAGATCGTCTTTTTTATGTAGCTTGCCCTTGAACATAGGTAAGCATCTTTTCTCTATGGTTCATAAATAGTCTTTTTGCATGATCATTTAGTGTAAAGATTTCTTGTATATACCCCTGTAACAATTTATCTTCATATTCAAAAGCATGGCTTTGAGTGTTTTCTAAAATATAGGATAATAAAAGAGCATGCAAGACAACTACTTCTAAATTCTGTGTATTCGTAACGAATTTTAAATTGAGTATAGTAGTGTGAGAAACGAACTGATTGACATAATCAATGGGTTTTTTATATACATTCAAATCAATATGTGGCTCCAGTCTTTTTCTTAATTGGGTGCATTCATTATTTAAGTCTTCAATTTTTAAGAATAAACCTCTTACACTTCTCTTATGCTGTTGTTCTAAGGTGCGAGCAAGATGTTTATTGATATTGGACATTGATTCTATAACTCCTTTCTTTAATAGGTATCATTTATTAATATGAATGGAATAGCTGGAAAAGGAAAGAGTCTTTTCGTTTAATTTAAGGTTAGATTTATAGAAGTAATTGTGGCAATATCCCTAGATTGAATATATATAGGCAATATTTTTATGTAAAAAATGGAATTATTATCATACGATAGTAACTCCATTTTCATTAATTTATTTCCAATTAAACCCTTTAGTTGCTAAAAACTCTTTGATATGCGGACGTCGTTGTTCAATTAAAAAATCAGCCATCTGTTTTGTCCAGTTATCAATTTTTCTGTTAGACGAACGGCTGTTATAATATATTTCCATTTCCTCGTTGTAGGCTGGTAAAAGTTCTTCATATTTTTCAACATTGTATTCATTTTCATGTAATACAGCAGATACAGGTAAACGAGGTTTTACCTCATTGCGACGTGCAGGAACGCCGATTGTTAGCCCGAATAATGGGAAAACGTGATCAGGCAGATTAAATAATTCACTGATTTCAGAAGGTTTATTGCGTACACCTCCAATATAGCAAATGCCATAACCCATTGATTCAGCCGCAATAACAAAATTCTGTGCAAACAATGATACATCTGCTACCCCAACAAGGACATTTTCAGCAGAATCAGCTACAATATCCACTCCCTCTAGTTTCCCAGCCATTTGAAGTCGCTTGAAATCTACGCAAAAAACAAATGCCCCACCTGAAGTTTCATATTGACGTGGATTACCAGAGAGTAAGCCTAATTTTTCCTTTTTATCTGCATCTGTTACCCATATTACACTATAGGCTTGCACAAAATGTGATGTTGCAGCCATTTGTGCTGTTCCAATTAAATCTTCAATGATTTCTTTTGAAATCGGTTCTCCATCATAGATGCGTACCGAGGAATGGCTACGTAATAGTTCTTTAACCATTAAAAACTCTCTCCTTTGTGTCTGTTCTATACCTTGAGCATAGCATGCTTTTCTAGCAAAATCGAATAATGAGGAACAAAAAGTTATTTATAAATAATTTATAAATGTCGAAATTATCTCGTAAAGTAAAATATTCCATTTGATATAGATTAAATATTCTAAATAGTATAAAATTATAGAAGCGACTGTTTATTTGGTTGTGCTACCAAAAATTACATGATCTTTATTCACAAATGTTTAGACAGCATTAGCTATTAGGTGATGAGATCCTCCTGGAATAAAGATACACTCTCTGACGGATGTCACAGATTTACTGGAACCAAATATGCAAGTTGAACAAAAATAAAGTGGAATGGAGGAATAGGGAATGGAAGAAAAGTTAGCGAAAAAGCTTCGTCATGAACAATTACGAAGCAAGGTTGTAACAGCAGAAGAAGCAGCTTCTTGGATTAAGGATGGCATGGTATTAGGGATGAGCGGATTCACACGTGCTGGCGATGTTAAGGTTGTACCTCTTGCACTTGTAGAAAAAGCAAAAAAAGAGGATTTTCAAGTAGATGTCTTTACAGGTGCATCACTTGGACCTGAAGTAGACCAATATTTAGCGGAAGCAGGGGTCATTCGTAAGCGCGGTCCTTTCCAAGCAGATTCTGGTATTCGTAATAAAATCAATAGTGGTGATATCACATTTGTCGATGCCCATCTTTCCCATAATGCTGAGCTTGTTCGTCAAGGTATTATTGGACCAATTGATTTTGCGATCATTGAAGCTGCTGCTATTACAGAAGAAGGCTTATTAATTCCTACAACATCAGTTGGTAACTCTCCTATTTTTGTGCAAGAAGCAGACCAAGTCATCATTGAATTAAACGTAGCACAGCTTGATGCATTAGAAGGTATACATGATATTTATGTACCTGCACAACAAGGAAAACGTGATCCAATTCCTTTACAGAATGTTTCTGATCGTCTTGGTATAATTGGAATTCCACTAGATTTAGATAAAGTAAAAGGCATCGTCATTTCGGATATATTAGATGCGCCATCAACAATTGTCCCTGCGGATGAAGAGACAGATGTTATGGCTAATCACTTATTAAATTTCCTACGTGAAGAGATTAAAGTAGGTCGCTTAACTACAAGTTTGCGACCAATTCAATCTGGTGTAGGTTCAGTAGCAAATGCTGTATTGCTAGGCTTTAAAGACTCTGAGTTTGAGAACTTAGAAGTTTATTCTGAAGTTCTCCAGGATGCAGTATTTGAATTAATGGATGCAGGGAAAGTGAATTTTGCATCTGCAACTTCTATTACCCTTTCTGAGCAAGTAGGAAACCGTGTTTATGGGAATTTTGAAAAATATGCTGATAAATTAGTGCTGCGCCCTCAAGAAATTTCAAATCAGCCTGAAATTATTCGTCGACTCGGATTAATTTCAGTGAATACGGCATTGGAATTAGATATTTACGGCAATGTGAATTCCACACACGTTTCTGGTACAAAGATGATGAATGGTATCGGAGGGTCTGGTGACTTTGCTCGTAATGCACGTTTAGGAATTTTCGTGACAAAGTCTTATGCTAAGGGTGGAGATATTTCGAGTATTGTCCCAATGGTCTCACATGTGGATCATACGGAGCATGATGTTGATGTCATTGTAACTGAACAGGGCGTAGCAGATTTACGAGGACTTGCTCCAAAAGAACGAGTGGGACTTATCATTGATAATTGTGCACATCCTGATTACAAGGAGCAACTGTGGCAGTACTTTAATGATGCCAATGAGGCAACGGGTGGACATCACACTCCACATGACCTAGAAAAAGCACTATCATGGCACGTTAATTATGCGAAAAACGGTACGATGAAGGACCCTGCTTTTACGAAACAATAGTATTAAATTAAAAGCCTTGAAGGACAGATAGTCTGTTTCTTCAAGGCTTTTACGTTTTAATTTAATGAAAGTCTTATAATAATCCAATCCATTTCCAATAAGTTGCAGAGAACAAAAGTATGAGAAGGAAACCGATAATGGTTAATGGAATCCCAGATTTCAAGAAATCCTTTGTTGTAAAGGAACCTGTACCATAGGCAAGCATGTTTTGTGGTGCACTAATTGGTAATAGGAAGCCAAAGCTTATGACGAATTGTTGCACAATAACAAAACCAACTTGATCAACATTAGCTGTTAATGTGGAGGCTAAAACGATAAACACAGGTATAAGTGCTGAGGCTAAGCTAGTTGCGCTTGCAAAGCCTAAATGAATCAAAATGTTAAATAAAGTTACGAGTGCAATGGTTGCTAGTAAAGGCATAGTATCTAGCCCAAGTGAACCGAAAACTTTATCTGATAACCATGCAGCACCTTGCGTATTCAGTAAAATGGTTCCTAACATAATACCTACCGCAAAGACGATAATTGTCCCCCATGGAATATGGGGCTCAACTTCCTTCCATGAATACACACCGATTTTGGGCATTAATAGAATAGCGATAGCAATAATTGTGACTGTTGTCGTATCGAATGGATGTAGCTTTCCTTCAGTTGCCCAGAAAAATAGTAAAACTACGGATGTAATGATTAAACGAATTTCAGGAGCCTTTAATGGGCCCAGCTCTGCAAGCTGTTTTTTGATGACCTCTTTACCACCTTCGATATTGCTAGTCTCAGGTTTAATTAAAGCAATCATAATGAAAAATAAAAAGATAGACATAATAATTGAGAAGGGGGCGGCATAAAGTAGCCAAGCACCCCATGAAATATCCACGTTAAATTGCTCTTGGATAAAGTTTAAGGCCACCATATTTTGAGCTGCTGCAGTCTTAATACCGATATTCCAAATGGAAACGGCTTGTACCGAAGTAATAACTAACAAGGCAGCAAGCCGACTATCACGTGGTAAACCAAACGCTGCAACCATTCCAAGCAATATCGGTACTACCGCGCCAGCTCGTGCTGTAGCAGAGGGTACAAAAAATGCGAGGACGATAGAGACTAAAATAGCGCCAAATACGATAGCTTTTGTTTTCGTTCCCACCAGTGAAAGAATCCAAAGAGCAAGTCGTTTATGTAGATTAGTAATTTGCATTGCTGCCGCTAGAAAAAGAGCTGCTGCTACTAAAGCAACGGCAGAATTACTAAAGCCACTTAAAGATAATTTTAATGCGCTAGCTGTTCCTAGCTCTGTAGTTGGATCATCCATTGACGGAGCGAGTCCTAGTAATACAGTTACTAGTGCAATGATCATGGCCGAGCTTACAGGATATGAAACGGCCTCTGTAACCCAAAGGATGACTGCAAAAGCTAAAATGGCTAAAGCTCGTTGTCCAGCTATAGGTAAATCACCATTATTAGGTAAAAAGGTAATAATGATAAGTAACGCGAATGCCAAGCCAATCCATAGTGGCTTTAAATTAAGTTTTGTAGCTGCTTGCTTTGGTGAAGACATATTTCCTCATCCTTTCTACGATAAAAATGACGATTATTATCCATAACATCGGCCTGTATAATGTTTTATTAAGATAAGAATATATGTATTTTATTGTAGATAAAAATCTATGTGAAAATGGTGTTTTTTACAGCAATATGAGTAGATAAAGAGAAAATACATGGTCACAAAAAATACAAAAATATCCATAAAATATTATTTCTTTTTCTTAAAGGCAGAAGTTACTTTAGGCTCTGTGCCATTGACTAATCGTTTAATATTTTCAAGATGCAGGATGATGGCTATGCCAAAAAGAAAAAGAGCTATAATGGTTGGACCAATGCCAGGAATCCATAAATAAGTTGCTGTACAAAACACGAGATAAAATTCTAGCACACCAACAATTAAATAATTTGTTGCAAAGGATAAAATAACAAATAAAATAAGTGCAAATAAACCAATCTTCCAATCAACGGCAAGTAAAATACCAATGATGGAGGCCGTTCCTTTCCCGCCGTTGAAGCCCATGTAGAATGGGAAATTATGACCTAAAATAACCCCAGCAGCCATAATATAAGTAAGCAGCCAAATCTGTTCTTCTGTTAAATGAATGGCGTCCGCTAGATAAAAATGTGCACCTATAATAGCCACAACGCCTTTCCCTATATCGATGAGGGCTACTAAAACGCCATATTTCCAGCCGAGGGAAAGAGTAGCATTAGAGGCACCAGCATTACCGTGGCCAGCCTTTTTTAAATCAACCCCCGATAAAAATTGGGCTACTTTAGAGCCGTGAATACAGCCTATTAAATAGCCAATCATAAGAAAAATGATCACGGCTTTTACCATAAAAATACTCCTCTCAAAATTTTTTCTAAAATAGTGTATGCGTTCATATTACGTATAAGAGCAGACAGAAGTTTCGGAAAAAATAAAATTTACATGTTGACAGAAAAAAACTCTATGTTTATACTGTGTAACAACGATGGAAATTGAATCTCATACTCTTATCAAGAGCGGCGGAGGGATAGGCCCTATGATGCCCGGCAACCAGTAAGCAATGAGCTTACTAAGGTGCTAATTCCTACAGATTCTTACTTGGATCTGGCAGATAAGGGGAGGAAAACTTGCAACCGCAACCCTCTTCTTAGCTGAAGAGGGTTTTTGTTTTCTACAGAAAAATCCTCCTCATCTCCGGTACCATCGTAAAAAAATAACCATTTGGAGGTACACAATGACAAATTTTAAACCAGAAACATTGCTGTTGCATGGTGGTCAAGAGCCAGACCCAGTGACGGGTTCTCGCACAGTTCCAGTCTATCGCTCAACTGCTTTTGTATTTAAAGACACTGCTCATGCGCAACGTCTTTTTGCCTTAGAGGAAGCAGGGAACATTTACACACGAATTACCAATCCAACAGTTGATGTGTTTGAAAAACGTGTGGCTTTATTGGAAGGTGGAACAGCAGCAGTAGCACTTTCATCTGGTGCAGCAGCTATCGCATTTTCCATTTTAAATCTAGCTGGAGCTGGTGATGAGATAGTAGCAGCTAGTTCTTTATATGGTGGTACGTATAATTTATTTGCTAACACATTACCAAACTATGGTATTAAAACGATTTTTGTAGATGAAACAAACCCAGAGAATTTTAATGCGGCGATTACTGATAAAACAAAAGCTGTCTTTGCAGAGGTTTATGGTAATCCAAGCTTAAAGGTTTTAGATATTGAAGCAGTAGCTAAAATTGCACATGATAATGGTCTACCATTAATTATTGACAGCACGTTCGCTTCTCCTTACGGTTCTACACCTATTGAATACGGTGCAGATGTTGTGGTTCATTCAGCAACTAAATGGATAGGAGGTCATGGCACAACTTTAGGGGGCGTTGTTGTAGACGCTGGTAAGTTTGATTGGACTAGCGGTCGATTCCCTGGTTTTACTGAACCAGATGCCTCTTACCATGGTCTACGTTATGGAATTGATACAGCTTCTGCTGCCTTTGCTACAAAGCTACGTGTACAATTATTACGTGATTTTGGTCCAACATTAAGTGCTGATGCTGCCTTTAATTTATTGCAAGGGTTAGAAACGCTTCATCTGCGTATCCCTAAACACAATGAAAATGCATTGGCAGTGGCTGAGTATTTACAAAACCACCCATCTGTGGAGTATGTAAATTATAATGGCCTAGAAGATTTTCCGACACATGGGTTAGCAAAAAAATATTTAAGAAATGGCTTCGGTTCAGTGCTTACATTTGGCATAAAGGGTGGACGAGAAGCTGGGCGAAAGCTTATTGATAGCGTGAAATTATTCTCACATGTAGCAAATGTAGGTGATGCAAAGTCATTAATTATTCATCCAGCTTCCACTACTCATCAGCAACTATCAGCAGACGAATTAGTTCAAGCTGGTGTAACCGAGTCGCTCATTCGCTTATCCATCGGTTTAGAGGCAGTAGAGGATATTATTGCTGATTTAGATCAAGCCATTACACAGGCAACAACAGCTGAACAAACAGTAGAAGCTTAAAATTTAAAACAAATGGTAGAATGTTGTGGCGTTTACGTATTTTCTCATTCGATTAGCCTCATTTGGTAATGCGTTAAACGCTGCTACATCAACCTATTACTGCACCCGTTAATTATCAGAACCTTATAAAAAATAATACCAAGTAATTATATATGTATTGTTGACTTATTTAAATCCATGTTCTATACTAGGAAATAAGTTAATGGTACGAAAATTCTTTTTAAAAAAGGTAAATGTTTTCATAAGTGCTCCCCCACTTTTGAATATATAGAAGGGTAGTTGCCTAGCCAGTGACTACTCTTCCCAAAAACTGATGATAAAGGAGTGTTTAAAATGGGTAACATCTATAGTGCGCAAAACATTGTATCCTATCTAATATATGAGCTAAATGAAGGGCATGTATTTGTCAACAATAAATCCATTCAACACCTTCTTACATCAGTCGAAAGAAAATGGCAGGAAGTTTTTGGTCATACAGCATTTCAAGAACATGTTTTTACAGAAGAAAACTTTACTGTTAAGGAAGTATTTGAGACTTATGAACAGTACGGTGTGAGCCATATCTCACTTCCTGCGACAGAGTTTTACTTGAAGTATGGTACATTTCAATTAGTGGAACGTACGTATGCAATACCAAATTTTACAGAAGAAGAGATTAGTCTTGTTCAACAAGCTTTAGCACAATATCGTTATCAATTGCTTTCAAAAGCAAGTTAAAACCCCCTCATATTTTTAAGCTCATTCTCTGCTGCTACAGGGAATGAGTTTTTTCTTTAAAAGGATTGTTATGAGTGTCTGAGCATACATATATATAATAGAAGAAAGACATTCATATATTGAAATGTAAATAGTCAATATTTGTTCAAATCTTATAGATTGATTAATAAAACGTATAATAAAGGGAATGAAACCGATTTCTTTTGCACATCTAGAGAAAACAAATGTCCTTCCTAGAAAGATTTTTCTTGTGCAAAGTGTGTATTTGCGTTACAATTTTCTTTAAGTTAAATTTTGAATTATTTGAATTTGTATGTGTCCTAACACATATAGAAATAGCGAAACTCATACAAAGAGAGTTGTTGGCTAAAGGCTGCGGTGGGTGTCAAATTGTTATGACACAACCCCATAGAGAGTTAGCTTTAATGAAACTGCGGAATGTAAGTTGGAGGGAATAATAAGAATGGCAACTATAAAGGCAGCGATTTTAGGATTTGGAACGGTAGGTC
Organism: Lysinibacillus sp. OL1; assembly: GCF_004332175.1. Lineage (NCBI taxonomy): Bacteria > Bacillati > Bacillota > Bacilli > Caryophanales > Bacillaceae > Lysinibacillus > Lysinibacillus sp. OL1. The sequence goes on from NZ_SJDS01000004.1 coordinate 46,352, forward strand.
AGGGGATTTACCATATTTTAAATGAAAAACGAGAAGAGCTAAAAAATAAATTAGGTATTGAATTAGAGGTAGCGAAGATTTTAGTGACAGATGCTAGTCGTGAACGTGTCCCAGGCACAGCACATTTAATGACAACAAGTATGGATGAAGTCTTAGCAGAGCCAGGTATGCAGGTTGTGTTTGAAGCAATTGTGAACGAAGAACCTGCATACAGTTATTTAAAGCGAGCGGTGGAACATAAGTGTCATGTTATTACTGCCAATAAAGTGATGTTTGCCAAACGAGGTTTGGAGTTGCAGGATCTTGCAAAAGCTAATGGCGTTTTTGTAGGCTATGAGGCTACTACTGCTGGTGGCGTACCTGTTATAAAAACAATGAAAAATATCTTACTTGTAAATGATGTAAGTCGTATTCAAGGTGTCTTAAACGGCACATGTAATTATATTTTAACAAAAATGCGTGCACAGGGCTGGTCGTTCGAAACAGCTTTAAAAGAGGCACAAGGCTTAGGTTATGCCGAAGCAGATCCATATAATGATATATCTGGACAGGATGCATTTAAAAAATTAATGATATTAAGTGCCTTAGCTTTTGGTGAGCAGCCTGACTGGTCAGATGTAGAGGTAATTGGGATCGATAGTATCTCTGCAGAACAAGTTCATGAAGCATGTGAAAAGGGTCTACGTTACCGCCATGTAGCTGAAGTGGAAAAACTAGCTGACGGTAAGATTATTGCAAAAGTAGGCCCTCAACTAGTTGATAAAGAGCATCCACTTTATCCAGTCGATGATGTGTTCAATGCGGTGGCATTAGAGACTAACTATATTGGTACATTAACATTAATCGGTCCTGGAGCAGGAATGTATCCAACAGCGAGTGTCATGGTAGAAGATTATGCTGAAATCATTGGGAAAAGAGCAGGATTTGTTGTGACAATCTAATAAAAGCTTTAAAAAAGGCCCGCCATTCAACAATGTTCAATTGTATGAATGGTGGGCTTTTAGTCTTCATCTTTGACGTCTATGTCCTCTGGAATAGGGGTAGCACGCCAAATTTCAATTTCCTCTTTTATACGTTCCAATTGTTTAAAATAAGTGCTGAATTGTCCACTATTGATTAAAATTTGTTGGCCATCGTAAACAGAACGGATGCGTCCTTCGTAAACTAGACGCATTACTTGATCCTCAGGCATACCAAGATCAATAGCTGTCTCTTCAATTGATTTGTACATACGATTCGCTCCTTCTACTGTTTTTATTATAACGTCCAATCATGAGAAAACATACTATTGGAATTAAAAGAAAAGTAAAAATGATAATTGTTTGATTTTGGATAAATATGTATGATTAGTATGGATAAAGATGTGGAGTGGGGATGAGTTGATAAATGTTAAATTCATTGTTTGTATTACTAGCAGCTATTCTATGGGGAATGACAGGTACTGCCCAAACCTATTTGGATCAAGGGGTATCTCCAATAGCAGTGGCCATGATTCGTTCTGCAATTGGTGGCAGTTTATTATTAGCTATTACGATTATAATGAGGAAAATTAATTTTTTAAGGTGGTCATGGAAATGGACAATTTTAGCTGCGGCTAGTATTGCACTTTTCCAAGGTCTTTTCTTCTCATCCATTCGTCTAACAGGTATAGCCATTGGAACTGTTGCTACTATTGGTAGTGCACCAGTGTTTTCTGGTGTTTTGGAGTGGCTAGTATGGAAAACACGTCCCACAGCGGTATGGGGACTTGCGACATTAATGGCCATTGTCGGATGTCTTTTATTGTTTATGAATAATGGAGAGGAGTCTGTTCACGTTGGCGGATTCACATTAGCGCTTTGTGCAGGTTTATCCTTTGCATTTTACACAAACATAAGTAAAAAATTAATGGCACAAGAAGAGGCATTACCCGCAGTTGCTATGACTTTCTCCATTTGCGCTTTGTTTTTACTGCCGTTTTCATTACAAGGTGGATTTTCCTGGTTAGTAAATGTACACAACTTATGGACAATGTTATTTATGGGGATTATGTGTACAAGCGTAGCGTATTTCCTGTTTTTAAGTGGACTACAAAAAATTAGTTCATCCTCAGCTGTAACACTTTCATTAGCAGAACCATTGACTGCTGCAATTCTTGGTGTGTTTTTAATTGGAGAACACTTAAGTATAGTTTCCTGGCTTGGAGTAGCGATGCTTTTAGGTGGCATTGTTGTTTTAACATTGGGTGGGAGAAAAAAGCTAAAACCTTAAGAAATTCTTCATTTTTATAATAGCTGGTTTTTAAGATTTAGAAGATACACTTATATTTGAGAGCGAGGTGTATATCATGACGAAATTAACAGTTCTTGTTACAGATGACGATCAAGATATTCGTGATGGTATTGAAATCTATTTAAAAAATGAAGGCTATCATGTCATTAAAGCAGCAGATGGCTTAGACGCATTAAAAAAGCTAGAGAACAATGAAGTACATTTAATCATTTTAGATATCATGATGCCAAATATGGATGGAATTACAGCAACCTTTAAAATTAGAGAAGAGCGCAATATTCCCATTATCATGCTAAGTGCTAAGGCGGAGGATGGCGATAAGATTCATGGATTATCAGTTGGAGCAGATGATTATGTGACAAAGCCATTCCATCCATTAGAGCTATTGGCACGTGTAAAATCTCAGCTGCGCCGTTATGTTCAGCTAGGAACGTATAGTGAGGGAGCTACAAAGGTGGAAATAGACGGACTTGTACTTGATGAAGAGGCAAAAGAGGTTGTACTAGAAGGAGAACCAGTTCGACTAACCCCGATAGAATATAAAATTACAGAACTATTAATGAAAAATGCAGGGCGTGTGTTTTCGATTCGTGAAATTTATGAACGTGTTTGGAATGAGGAAGCTTATAATGCTGAAAATATTGTAGCTGTTCACATTCGGAAAATACGTGAAAAAATTGAAGCTGATCCGAAAAATCCGCGCTATCTAAAGGTGGTATGGGGCGTTGGTTATAAAATGGAAAAATAAACTAGAGAAGTATATGACAATTGCAGGGTTTGTTGCAGGCGTTGTTGGACTCATTTATTTTGGTGTTTATGCCTACCAAATTGTCAATTCTCGCTCCTCAGAGGTTTTACAATTGTTAGAAAGAATTTTTTAGAGGAGTGTAAAAAGGGATGGTAAAAAAATGGAAATCTCTTCTCGTATTAATGTGTTTAATTTGGACAATTTTCGGTGTCTTTACTTTTTATAATGTGGGCTATCAGTATATTGGTAAATCATATTTTGATTCGGAAAATTTCCAACATGAAATCGATAATTTCACGGCAGAACTAGGACCGTTAGTAATTAATGTACCAAATGCAGAGGAATTGAAAAATAAAATTGAGATTACTCAAACTGAAATAGAAGATCATCGTAATTATTATGGTACATTAGGACAGCAAATCGATAATATTAAGGCACAATACGAACAACGTATTCAGGAAGCTATAGATGCCAATGCAACAGAATTAAAGACAAAGCTAGTGTCTGAACGTGATAATAAAATTAAAGATATTACAGCAAATTTTGAAGATGATGAGCATGTAAGAAAAAAGATTCTTGCTGAAAAGGAAGCCCTCATTGATAAATATATTAAAGCCGCAAAAGGTGATTCCAAAAACTTTGGAAAAAACTACGACTATTGGTCTTATGAGTTGACCAATACAGAAACTGGTAAAACGTACCGTGCAGGTGATGTTACCGAAAGTAGTGCCTATAAAATTAAGTATACTGATCGAAAACCGCTATATGCATGGAATATCAGTGAGAATTTAAGAGATATTTTTTACAATACCGAAACATACGTGAATGTAGATGATCTTTACGAAACAGCTGAATATACAGGTGTAATAGCTATTTCAAAAAAAGCAGCTATGTCAGAAGATGTTATACGGGGAGGATATCAACAATTTCAACAGTTTCAACGCAATCAATATACTCATTACTTTATTTGGCTCACAAGTATTTTAATGGCCGTCTTTGTATGGAGGGGGCGTAAAGACTTATTACAGATAGTTACGAGTATGAAGGAAAAAGATCTTTTAACAAAGTATAAAATCGATGTACAAATTATTCTTTTGTTAATAACGAGCCTTATGTATTTCATTTCAGCCCAGGTTGTTTTTGAATCTATTGAATATAATTCTGTTTATAATTATAATTATGTCCGTTTTATACTCGATATTGGCTTTAAAATAGTTGTTTTAATGGTAATTGGTAGTGCTTTCTTCGTGCAATTAATTTGGTTGTATACAAGAGTAAATACTTTGAATAAGCTAGAGGAAAATGTGAAATCGAGCTATTTATGGTCACTTGGGGATTCGTTGACTGACTTATTTATTAATCGTTCGATCGCATTACATTCAATTGTAATGCTAGCCGCAGCCTTCTTTGGAGGTGGTAGCCTTGTTGCTACCATGATAGGAGGCGGAGCTTTTCCAGTCCTTGTACTTGGCATTTGTATGTTTATAGGATTTCCTGCTATGATTGTTTTCCTATCAAGAATGGGTTATTTAAACCGTATTATGAAAGATACGAAGGACATGGCTGAAGGACGTTTAAATCGTGATGTAAAGGTAAAAGGTAAATCTCCGCTTGCAGGTCATGCAGAAAACCTCAATCATTTACGAGAAGGTGTGCGTACGTCCATGCATGAGCAGGCGAAAAGTGAGCGGTTAAAAACAGAGCTGATTACAAATGTGAGTCATGATTTACGTACTCCTTTAACCTCTATAATTACGTATACCGATTTACTGAAGAAGCCAAATATTACAGAGGAAGAACGGAAACAATACATCCATATACTGGATAAAAAGTCTGAACGTTTAAAAGTGCTGATTGAAGACCTTTTTGAAGTATCGAAAATGGCTAGTGGTAATATTGAACTTCACCGCAGTCGAGTAGATTTAACACAGCTTATCCAACAAGCTGTAGGGGAGCATAAAGAGGATTTAACACAGTCACAACTAGATTTACGAATGACCATGCCTCATGATCCAATCTTTGCATATGTGGATGGTCAAAAATGGTGGAGACTTATTGATAATTTAATTGTCAATGTGTTGAAGTATGCGCTAGAGGGAACGCGTGTTTATGTGACATTTAAGCGTACGGCAGATGGCGATGCTGAATTTACGGTGAAAAATGTAGCAAAGTATGAAATTAGTGAAGATGCTGAGGAGTTATTTGAACGCTTTAAACGTGCAGATGCCTCACGTCATACAGAGGGCTCAGGGCTTGGATTAGCCATTGCACAATCCATTGTCGATTTACATGGAGCAAGAATGAGCATTGATGTAGATGGCGATTTATTTAAAGTAATCGTTCGAATTCCAGCAGTTTAATGGTAAAAGGGCGGCAAACTTCTGCCGCCTTTTTTATTATAGGCCTAAATTTTTGGCGATAATAACCTTCATGACTTCATTAGTACCCGCATAGATCGACATAACAGGTATATCTCTATATCTTCTAGCAATCTTATATTCCTCCATATAGCCATAGCCACCATGCAATTGCATACATTGCGTAGCAAGGTCACGTGCATTTTCGGTAATCCAGTATTTTGCCATAGAAACTTTTGTCACAACATCATTGCCTGCAATATGCTCTTCAATCAATGATTCCAAAAATGATTTACCAAGCTCGATTTTAGTAGCCATTTCAGCTATTTTAAATTGTGTATTTTGGAAGTCACCAATTGTTTTGCCAAAAGCCTGACGTGATTTCACATAGTCTAGTGTTAGCGTAAGCATATCCTCAGCGGCTGTTTGTGCGGCAATCGCTACTGCTAATCGCTCTTGCTGCAGTTTTTCCATCATATAATGAAAGCCCTTGCCTTCTTCGCCAAGTAGGTTTTGAACAGGTACTCGACAATCTTCAAAATAGAGTTCAGCTGTATCTTGGGCATGCATACCAACTTTTTCGAGCTGTCTTCCTTTTGTAAAGCCAGGTGTGCCTTCTTCAATAACAAGTAGGCTAATACCACGATGTTTTTTCTCAGCCTGAGGATTTGTTTTTACTGCGACAACTGCTAAGTTTGTATGGATGCCATTTGTTATAAAGGTTTTTTGACCATTTACAATATAATGGTCCCCATCACGAATGGCTGACGTTTTGATATTTGCCAAGTCTGATCCTGTACCTGGTTCCGTCATTGCAATAGCTGTTATATAGTCGCCTGTAACACATTTTGGCAGCCAACGAGATTTTTGTTCGTGTGTACCATATGCTTCGATATACGGGACAACAATATCATTATGCAGGCCAACCCCGATAAGACTTGAGCCTATACGTTCAAGTTCTTCTTGTATGATGACGCCAAAGCTGAAATCCAAGCCTAGTCCACCATATTGTTCTTCTACTTGTGGACAAAGATAACCCATATCACCAAGCTTACGCCAAAAAGAAAGCGGAATAAGATGATCCTTTTCCCACTGTGCATAATGCGGTTCAGCTTCTTCAGCTAAAAACTTACGAAAGGTTTTGCGAAATAGCTCATGCTCTGTTGTTTCAAATTTATATCGTGTCATTTGAAATAGCACCCCTTTTTCTTCGTAAATACGCGAATTTGCTCGTTCACCTACTATTTTTACTGGAAGAAATGAGAAAATAAAAGTGGCGTTTAGTATGTAAATGACGAAAATGTCATCTATATACAGTGAAATGTCATGTAAAACGAGAGTAACGAATGAAATGAAAAGGTAAACTTAAATTTGTCATAGAATAAATGGACAAGTTCCCACTTTCTCTAGAAGATTATTCAAGTGCTATAAGCAATATGATTGATAAGTATAATGGTATAATCAATTAAATTATAGAAAGAAAGTAGAGGACTTGGTTATGCCAAAAGTAATCGGCGCTGTTCTTTTAATTAGTATTTATAGTGCTTTGACTTTCTATTTAGGGTGGGGAGTAAAGCAGTGGCTTGTAGCAATGGGGTGGTTTCGTTTTCCAGTATTATTTTGGATATTGCTGTATATTGTTGCTTTTAGTATTATAATCGGAAGATTACACGAGTCATTACGAGTGTTTTCTGTAATCAGTAATTATTGGATGTTTATCTTTGAATATGGCTTATTTCTATGTTTAGTTGCACAATTCATTATTTGGCTTACGCCTTTTAAAAATGTGCAAATAATAGGTAGTATAGCAGTAGCAATCCTATTCTTGTTAAGTATCATTGGCTCCTATTTAGCCTACTCTCCAGTCGTTCGTCATTTAGAAATAAATGTTGATAAACAAGATAGTGAGTTAAACACACTAAGAGCTGTTGTAGCATCTGATTTTCACTTAGGTGTTTTATCACATAAACGACATTTACAACGTTTTGTAAGTTTAGCTAATGAAGCACAACCAGATATCGTGTTGTTAGCTGGGGATATTGTGGACGATGACCCTAAATGGTTTGTTCAAGAGGGTATGGCAGATGTCATGAAGCAATTAACATCTACATATGGAACATATGGTATAGTAGGTAACCATGAATATTATGGCAAAAAAATTCCTGAATTTATTAAGGAAATGGAAAATGCCAATGTGAAAATGCTCCTAGATGAAACAATTTTTATAGAAGATGCGTTTATATTAACAGGGCAAGAGGACAGAACGAATAAAGAAAGAAAACCACTTGAGGTACTAAAGCCTTCTGCTAATTTACCATGGCTTGTAATGAATCATACACCTGACGACTTGATCACGCCTTCTGAAATGGGCGTTGATTTACATATGTCTGGTCATACACACAAGGGACAACTGTGGCCGAATCAATTTATAACAGCTCGTGTATTTGAACTGGATTATGGTTATAAGTTGAAGGAACAGATGCATACACTTGTTTCATCAGGCTATGGCTTCTGGGGCCCACCGATGCGAATTGGCAGTAGATCAGAGCTTTGGGTAGTAGATATAACATTTAAATAGTATGTGATAATCTAACAATCGGCTTCTTAGGTGAAATGGCAGTAGTATATAAAAACGTAGTATTTTATAATAAGTGGGTATTTGATTAAAAAAGGTAAGGTGACATGGTGGAAATTATAGAGTTATTAAAAGCATTAATATTAGGCTTTGTCGAGGGTATGACAGAATTTGCACCAGTATCTTCTACGGGGCATATGATTATCGTGGATGATATGTGGTTAAAGACTGAGGAGTTTTTAGGGAAATATCCTGCCAACACATTTAAAATTGTTGTACAACTTGGTTCCATATTAGCGGTTATTGTAGTTATGTGGAAACGTATGTTAAGCTTAGTTGGTTTATATAAAATTGAAGGTCAAGCTAAGTCCATAAATGGCCGCTTTAACTTATTGCATGTTATTGTTGGTATGCTACCAGCAGTTGTCTTAGGTTTTGCATTCAAGGATTTTATTGACGACCATCTTTTTAAAGTAGAGCATGTTGTTTATGCACTCGTGGCAGGAGCAATTCTCATGATTGCTGCAGATAAGTTGGCACCGAGAAAACCAAAAGTAGATTCTTTAGATAAGATTTCTTATGGTTTAGCATTTAAGGTAGGACTTGTACAATGCCTATCTCTATGGCCAGGTTTTTCTCGTTCAGGTGCAACGATTTCAGGTGGGGTACTATTTGGTATGAGTCACCGTGTTGCAGCCGATTTTACATTCATTATGGCTGTGCCAATCATGGCAGGAGCTAGCCTCGTATCCGTTTTGAAAAACTGGGATACTTTATCAATGGACTATTTTGGCTTTTATGCTGTAGGATTTATTAGTTCGTTCGTCTTTGCATTACTGTCCATTAAGTTTTTCTTAGCGCTTATTTCAAAGGTAAAATTAATGCCTTTTGCCATTTATCGTTTAGTTTTAGCCGCAGTTCTTTGCGTTATCATTTTCATGTAAACAATAAGTCACGCTTCTTCTTCAAGAAGCAGTGGCTTTTTTTGCGTTAAAATTATTGAATCATCCATCCGTTTTTTCAATAAAGTGAGAAATAATGAGTATAAAGAATCATGTTGCGGCATAAATTAATAGCAAATTATAATAATATTAGACAACATTTACCTACATATTGTTCATTTAGATGTTTTGAGATTATAATTGATACATAAAGTGTCTAATTATTTGTTGTTTTTTTATAAAAAGTAGGAATATAGACTTAGTAAGGTATATGATTAAATATATGAGGTGGAGAAAATGTTTCAACTTATCAATAGATCTAAGAAAAGTACAATTGAAATAAGCAATGAAACAACAATCGGTATTTTTATAGAAGATCCAGACCGTTTACTACAATTAAATCTTGTAGGGTTAAGTGTGCATGATCTTCAGCTGATTAATAGTTTAAAACCATATGTAGAAAGAAATGTAGTAGAAGTGGTAGTGGCATTTTATCATGCAATAGAAAGTGTTCCTACCTTACAAAAGGTCATTCAATCACATAGCTCCAGCGAACGTTTACGTCAGACATTACGTCATCATATTATTGAAATGTTTGAGGGGCGAATAGATGAAGCCTTTTTAGAGAAGCGAAGACGTGTGGCAAAAATGCATGTAAAGATTAATTTATATCCGAAATGGTATTTAGCTGCATTTCAAATACTTGAGAAATCACTTCGCAAAATAGTCTATGAACTACGATTACCAAAGGGCGAAGAAGAGAAGTTTTGTGATGCTATCAGTAAAATATGTAATTTTGAACAACAAATCGTTTTAGAAGAATATGATAGCTATGCAAGTATACTAATTGAAACACAACGCAATAATGTTAGGGACCATGTAAAGGATGTTATAGGCGGAATTTCTACACAATTAGAGGTTCAATCACAAACTACGACTGAAACAGTAACAGAACTTGTATATAGCGCAAAGCGTGTCAACGTTTCTTTGAAGGAAAGTATGTATGAAGCAGAATCAATGCAAAAAGTGTCTAGTGAAGGCTATACTAAAATAATATCTATTAATGAGCAAACAGGGAAGATTCATCATAAGACCGTAGAAATGGCAAATATGGTGGAGCAATTAGATGCATCCTCTTCGAAAATAAATGCCGTTGTAGAAATTGTGAAAAGTATTTCTGGGCAAACAAATTTACTTGCGTTAAACTCTGCAATTGAGGCGGCACGTGCTGGTGAGCATGGTAAAGGCTTTGCAGTTGTTGCAAACGAAGTACGCAAACTTGCGGATCAAACGAAAAGTTCTGTTGAACAGATTGCTGAGTTAATCATGACGTCAAATGGTATCACAACACAAGTTGTACAAGCTATTCAGGACATACAGGAGCTTGTAAATAGTAGTATCGAACGTAATGCTGAATCTCTAAAAGCTTTTGATGCGATTTCTGGCTCTGTAGAAAATTCGATCTCAAATTTCCAAAAAGTCGATAATCAAGTATCTGAATTAGCTACTATTATTGAATCGATTGGTGAATCTTCGGAAGAATTAGCGGGGGTGGCTAATCGCTTAAATACAACAATAAGAGAGTTTTAAAAGAAACATAGCTATGCATACTATCTATGCATAGTTTTTTAGTATGTGAATTAGGATAAAAGGTCTTATTTTATGGATAAATCAACTAATAGGCTGATGAATTAGCTAATAACAAATTTTATAGAAAGAGGAAGATTACAAAACCCCTAGAAAATGCTTGTTTTAAGTGTTACGCTATAGGCGAATTAGGGAATTGAGTAGAGGGGTGTTTGGAGCATGAAAAAGAAATTATTTATAACACGTAAGTTTCCTACACATATTGTTGAACTGCTACAGGAGTTTTATGAAATCTCACAATGGGATGAGGAAGAAATTGTGATTCCACGTGAAAAATTGCTCACAGCTGTCGCTGACTGTGAGGTACTGTGGGTAACGATAGCTGACCAAGTAGATGAAGAATTACTTTCGCATGCCCCCAACTTAAAATTAGTGACGAATTTAGCAGTTGGATATAATAATATCGATGTGAAGGCTTTAAAAAAACGAGGCATTATGGCGACAAATACGCCTGGAGTTCTAACTAATACAACTGCGGATTTAGTATTTGGCTTACTGCTTGCAACTGCTCGTAGAATTCCAGAAAGTGAAAGATATTTACGTGAGGGCAAATGGAAAAGCTGGTATCCAATGCAACTGGTTGGCAAGGATGTTTCAGGAGCCACAATTGGCATTATTGGCATGGGAAGAATTGGCCAAGCTGTTGCTAGAAGAGCAAAAGGGTTTGATATGAAAATTTTGTATAATAATCGCAGACGTCGTCATGAAGCAGAAGAAATGTATGGCTTTCAGTATGTTTCGCTGGAGGATCTACTAAAGCAATCTGATTTTGTTGTGATTATGACACCTTATAATAGTGATACGGAAGGGCTCATTGGTGCAAAGGAACTTGCTTTGATGAAGGAAGATGCGGTATTAATTAATGCCTCACGGGGTGGAATTATTGATGAGGATGCGCTGTACGATGTTCTTAAAAATGGGAAGCTTTGGGCTGCAGGACTAGATGTGTTTGAACAAGAGCCAATTGCGATGGATCATCCTTTATTAACACTTCCAAATGTAGTAGCTCTGCCACATATCGGTAGCGCGTCATTAGAAACGAGAACGGCTATGCTCATGTTAAATGTAAAAGCTTTGACTGCTTATGGACAAGGAAAGGCAATATCCAATCGAATTGATTAAAAAGAGGAGCATATCGGTGAAAGATATGCTCCATTTTTTTATCTATTGAATAAATCGAATAAGCCACCGATACCGCCTTCACCTTTAGATTGACCGCCGCCACCTTGCGAAATAGGTGCAGCTGCAAAGACACGACTGGCTAAACGGCTAAATGGTAATGATTGTACCCACACTGTTCCAGGACCACGTAATGTAGCAAAGAAGATTCCTTCGCCTCCAAACAGGGCTGTTTTTACGCCTCCAACCATTTCAATATCGTAATCTACATTGGATGTCATTGCTACAAGACATCCTGTATCCACACGTAAAACTTCACCTGGTTGTAATGTTTTTTCATGAATGGCTCCTCCTGCATGAACAAACGCCATGCCGTCACCTTCTAGCTTTTGCATAATGAAGCCTTCACCACCGAAGAAGCCTACTCCAATTTTTTTCTGAAATTCAACGCCTACAGAGACCCCTTTAGCAGCAGCTAAGAATGCATCTTTTTGACAGATAATTTTACCATTTAATTGGCTTAAATCCATCGGAATAATCTTCCCAGGGTATGGTGATGCGAAATAAACATGCTTCTTACCTGAGCCAACGTTTGTGAATGTTGTCATGAATAAGCTCTCGCCTGTTATTAGGCGTTTTCCGGCACCTAATAATTTACCCATTAGACCACTTTGTGAGCCACCTCGTGAGCCGTCACCAAAAATAGTTTCCATATGGATCGAATCATCCATCATCATTAACGCTCCTGCTTCTGCAACAACTGTTTCCTGAGGGTCAAGCTCAACTTGCACATATTGCATGTCGTCACCAAATAACTTGTAGTCAATTTCATGATTATTCATAAAGGGATTCCTCCAAAAATAAATTTAATGATATTGTATACGATTATAAGCTACATTGGTTTCAATAGAAAATTAAATATTTTAGAAAAAAAGGGAATTAGTTAGAAAATGTCGAATATAAAAAACTAGAATGTGTATTATTTATTTTCATTTAACTAAGGGTATTGTGAATATACATAACCTTAAGAGGCTTCTAAATTCAGAAGTCATCCTCTATATTGAGGTAAGGAAGTTAAGTGGAAATAAAGCCTCTGGCAGTTGTCACCGATTATTATTGAAATGCTAGTATTACAAGGTGTGGTGTATATTGAAAATTCGGAATTTTGACATATTTTATCTCCGTTCATCCAAGATTCCTAATGAGATATTTATTGTTTTGGTGGGGATCACCTATTGATTGTATGGAGATAAAGCCACTGGTAGCTGTCACGAATAGTGAAACGTGCAAGCACACTCCACTACTCGGACACAATTATCCTAAGGCGAAAAGGATTCTGGTTAAATTCATAGACTTATACCTATGGAATACGACTGGTACAACAGCTGAGGCATCATAGAGTATTTCAGGGGGTGTATGTAGTGGAGATTAAAAACTATATCGGTGGTAAATGGATCACACATTCACATTTACAAAGTATAGCAGTGACGAACCCTGCAAACGGTGAGCAGCTTGCTACCATTCCGCGCTCTACTTCGAACGAGGTAGGTGAGGCTGTAGCTGTTGCTAAACAAGCACAAAAGAGCTGGGCACTTATACCAGCACCAAAACGTGCAGATTATTTATATGCCATCGGTCAAAAAATGAAAGAGAAAAAAGAACATTTGGCGACCGTTTTAACAAAAGAGATGGGCAAGGTCATTGAAGAGGCTAGAGGAGAAGTTCAAGAAGGAATTGATATGGCATACTATATGGCTGGTGAAGGACGTAGATTGTTTGGTGAAACAACACCGTCTGAGCTTGCCAATAAATTTGCTATGAGTGTAAGGGCACCTATAGGCGTTGTAGCACTCATTACACCTTGGAATTTCCCTGTTGCTATCGCCACGTGGAAGTCATTTCCTGCCATTGTTGCAGGGAATACATTCATTTGGAAACCGTCTAATGAGACTCCAATGATGGCCTATGAAATGGGTAAAATCTTTGAGGAAGTAGGCTTACCAGATGGTGTCGCTAATATCGTATTTGGTACAGGACCTACAGTAGGCACAGCATTAATTGAACATCCTGACGTCAAGGTTATTTCGTTTACGGGTTCTACAACAACAGGCAGTAAAGTAGCTGAGCTTGGCGGGAAGCATTTGAAAAAGGTTTCTTTAGAGATGGGTGGAAAAAATGCTGTTATTGTCATGAATGATGCTGATTTACAGCTAGCTACAGAAGGGATTTTATGGAGCGCATTTGGTACTGCTGGGCAAAGGTGTACAGCATGTAGCCGAGTCATTGTGCATAAAGATGTAAAAGAACAATTAGAGAAACGTCTCTTAGATGAAATGCAAAAGCTCACAATTGGGGATGGTCTAGATGAGGGAGTAAAAATCGGGCCAGTGATTAATAAAGCAGCATTGGAAAAAATTAATCACTATGTACAGATAGGTAAACAAGAGGGTGCTACATTATTAGCAGGTGGCAGGATACTAAATGAACCACCTTATGATAAGGGGTTCTATTATGAGCCAACATTGTTTACAAATGTGAAGCCTGACATGATTATTGCTCAAGAAGAAATCTTTGGTCCAGTCGTATCTCTAATTGAAGTGGCAAGTTTGGAAGAAGCAATTGAAGTAAATAATGGTGTGAAATTTGGCTTATCTAGCTCAATATTCTCACAAGATGTCAATACAATTTTTCGCGCACAACGTGATTTAGATACAGGTATTGTTTATGTAAATGCTGGCACAACAGGTGCTGAAATTCATTTGCCATTCGGAGGTACTAAAGGGACAGGAAATGGACACCGTGATTCAGGTGTAGCAGCCCTAGATGTATACACAGAGTGGAAGAGTATTTATGTAGACTACAGCGGTAAATTACAAAGAGCACAAATCGATACAGAGTAACAGATCAACGAAAGGGGATGTTCTTGATGAAAGTTGTTGTATTAGGTGCAGGTTTAATGGGGAAAGAGGTAGCTCGTGATTTAATAAAAAACGATAAAGTGGAGCGCGTGTATTTAGGTGATATCGATGTAAAAGTTGCACAGGACTTTGTAGATACGCTAGATACAGATAAGGTAGAAGTGGTAGAACTACACGCAGAACGTGACGATTCATTAATGAACGTTATTTCGAAGGGGGATGTTGCCGTCAATGCATTGTTTTATTCGTTCAATGAACGAGTAGCAAGAGCAGCTATTGAGGCAGGCGTTCATTCCGTTGATTTAGGTGGTCATATCGGTGGCGTTACAGAGAAGATATTAGATTTACATGAGGAAGCAAAGGCAAAAGGTGTTACAATCATTCCTGACCTAGGTGTTGCTCCCGGCATGATCAATATTCTAGCGGGCTATGGTGCTTCAAAATTAGACGAAGTAGAATCTATTAAACTATTTGTTGGTGGTATTCCAACTGAGCCAAAGCCTCCGCTTCATTATACACGCGTATTTTCTTTAGATGGCGTTTTCGATCATTATACTGAGCCTTCAAAAACGATACAGAAGGGCAAGCTTGAAGAAGTTCCATCCCTATCAGGCGTTGAACCTATTTATTTTGATGATTTCGGTGTGCTTGAGGCATTTTATACATCTGGTGGTATCTCCACATTGTATAAGACATTCCCAAATGTCCGCACATTAGAATATAAAACCATCCGTTATAAAGGCCATGCTGAGAAATTTAAACTTTTAGCAGACTTGGGCTTCCTTGATTCTGCGAATAAGGTAGAAGTGGATAATCAAGAAGTGCCTGTTCGTGCAGTCGTACGAGAGGCTCTCAAAAAGAAGCTTGAATTGGGCTCAAAACCTGATGCTGTATTGTTACGTGTTATTGTAGCAGGTGAAAAGGCCCAACAGCAGGTGACATATGAATATGAAATGGTTGTACGTAAAGATATGACTATTAATGAAACAGCTATGGCACGTGCTACGGCAAATACGATTTCAGTTGTTGCTCAGATGATTGGTGCCGGTGCTATTACAGAGCATGGTGTATTCCCGCCTGAAGCAATCGTGCCAGGTGATACGTATATTGAAGAGATGGCTAAACGAGGTGTGGTCATTAAAGAGACATCACATAAGTCTGCTATGATTGTGAAATGGTAGGTGCTGACCATGAACTTTGAAATGTCCACTGAACAGGAAATGCTAAGAAAAACAGTAAGACAGTTTGTTGATGAGGAAATCATTCCCTATATTGCAAAATGGGATGCTGAAGGTGGCTTTGATGCTAAAATTTGGTCCAGACTTGCTGAGCTTGGCTTAATGGGGGTTTGTGTTCCTGAACAATACGGAGGTAGTGACATGGATTATAATGCACTTGCTATCGTATGTGAGGAGCTTGAACGGGGAGATACGGCATTTCGTACAGCCGTATCTGTCCATACAGGTTTAAATAGCATGACCTTAATGCAGTGGGGGACTGAAGAGCAAAAGCAGCGATACCTTGTTCCGCAAGCTAAAGGTGTACGGATTGGAGCTTTTGGTCTCACAGAACCTGGGGCTGGGTCTGATGTAGCTGCTATGTCAACAACTGCTGTCCGTGATGGAGATCATTATATCCTCAATGGGCAAAAAACGTGGATCTCCTTATGTGATATTGCAGACAACTTTATCGTATTTGCCTATACAGACAAATCGAAGAAACATCATGGAATTAGTGCGTTTATTGTAGAACGTTCCATGGCTGGTTTTACATCTAAAGCGATTAAAGGAAAATATGGTATTCGTGCTGGTAATACAGGTGAGCTCTTTTTTGAAGATTTACGCGTGCCAATTGAAAACCGACTTGGTGAAGAGGGCGAGGGTTTCAAAATTGCCATGTCTGCGCTAGATAATGGTCGATTTACAGTAGCAGCAGGTGCTGTTGGTTTGATCCAAGCTTGCATAGAGGCTAGTGTGAAATACTGCCATGAACGGGAGACATTTGGTAAACCTATTGGTGAGCATCAGCTTGTTGGACAAATGATTGCTAATATGGAAGCAGGCTATCAAATGAGTCGTCTCCTTGTCTATCGAGTTGGAGAATTGAAAAATAAAGGTGTTCGAAATACTCGAGAGACATCATTGGCAAAATGGCAGTCTTGTGATTTTGCGAATAAGGCTGCGGATGATGCGGTACAGATTCATGGAGCCTATGGCTATTCAGACGAGTATCCAGTTGCCCGTTATTTAAGAAACTCCAAAGCACCAGTCATTTATGAAGGGACTCGCGAAATTCATACTATTATGCAAGCAGATTATGTATTGGGAAGACGACAAGATAAGCCATTAAAAAATATGTTGCCTAAATGGCCATTTGAAGAATAAACGAGAGGGAAGTGTTTCCCTCTCGTTTTTTTGGTAGTGCCTTAACTTGAAAATTTCAGAAAAATGTAACTTTCCTCTTTTTTACTAGTCTAATTAATAAACAAGTATATGAAGGAGAGGAAAAATGATGAAAAGTAAATGGTTCGCAATTATGCTGATAATCGTTCTAGCTATCGTGCCTGGAATTTTTACATGGATAGTGAATACAGATGTGACGGCAAAGGCGGCTAGCGCAAGTATGGCAACACAAAACTGGCAAGCATCTTTTTCAGTTGCTTTAAAGAAAAACAAAATAACTGAGGAATATGTCTATATCACTACGGAAAAAGGACGCAAAGTACCTGCAACGATTGAATTGTTGGAAGATCAAAAAACGATAGTGGTCAATAAGTTAGCACCAGGTAATTATCAATTGCATGTAAAAAAGGAGGCCTTTGCACAAGGCGGACTGAATGTAGCTTCGCAGACAATCCCGTTTACAATTATCGAGACATTAACAGCCGTTAAATCGGAGAAAGAGTTACAGCAGTATTTTAAAAAGTTGTTAACAACTCAAAGAGTAGAAGTTAGAGAAGAAGAGAGCTTACAAAGTACAGCAAGTGAAGATAAAGCAACCGCTAATAATGAGTCTACAACTAATAATCAAGTAGAAGGGGTAGAAGAGGGAGACATTGTAGTTGTCAAAGATGGCTTTATTTACACTGCAAAAGATCAGAGCATTACAGTTGTGAATGCTAAAGATCCTAAGAATTTAAAGGTGGCTACAAGTATCAAATTAAAAGATTCCCAATATATTTCTAAGCTTGCCCTATATGACAATCTATTAATTGCTATCGGGGATCAATATATTGAAAAAGCTGGCACAGCTATGGTAACAGCCTCAATTTATGATATTTCAAATCCAAGCAATCCAAAGCATGTACGTGATGTTGGGCAAGAAGGCTTCTTGCAGGATATTCGCATAACGAATGATACATTATATTTAATCGGAAATATGTATCCAAATTACTGGATGCTACAAGAAAACAATAAAACCGATTTAAAGCCTAAAACATTTGATAGTATGGCAGGGCCAGAGTACAAAAGTCTGCCTTTAGAAAAAATCTCAATCTTACCAAATACGATGGATGGTACCTATAGTTTAATTACAGCTGTCGATTTAAAAAATGGAGCTAAGACAACGGCCAATACGAAAGGGTATTTAGGTGGAAGTAGTGGTCTTTATATGTCAGAGAACGCCCTGTATTTAACGACACCAATGTATGAAAGTAATATTGATGTTTCATCTGAAAAGCGCGTCATGGATATGATTTGGTTACCGAGGTCAGCCGACACTCAAATTTTCAAGTGGAATGTAGATGGAACGACTTTGAACTTTGTCGGAAGTACGGAAGTAAAGGGAACTGTGTTAAATCAGTATTCAATGGATGAATATAAGGGGAACTTCCGAATCTTTACAACAGAAGGTAATACGTGGAATGAGAAAAGTACTTCCTATAACCATCTCTTTATTTTGGATGAACATTTAAAACCGCTTGGTTCAGTAAAAGATATGGCGCCTGGAGAAAAGATATATTCAGCTAGATTTATGGGAGAAAAAGCATATGTGGTGACATTTAAACAAGTGGATCCACTATTTGTCATTGATGTAGCGAATCCGAAAAAGCCTGCAGTACTAGGGGAATTGAAGATTCCTGGCTTCAGTAATTACCTACATCCATTAGATGATAAGCATTTAATTGGTATTGGTTATGATACGGAGCAACGCTATGATTCGTATACAAAACGTAATTTTACTGTGACAACCAATATGAAGATGTCCCTATTTGATGTATCAGATTTCCGAAATCCGAAAGAGCAATCAACCGTAAAAATTGGTGGAAAAGGTTCTTCCTCTGAAGTGCAATACAATCCTAAAGCGCTATTCCGCAATAAGGAATTCAACTATTTTGGCTTCCCTGTAGTACTGTATGAGGCAGGTAAGGGAGACGAGGTTGTCTATCAAGGTCATGGTGCTCAAATTTATGAGATTACTGCAGAGAAAGGGATTGTATTGAAAGGAAATATAATCAATCGTAATAATAATGAGGCCTATGAAAATTGGGAGCAGGTTGTACAACGTGTTGTCTATATAGATGATACGCTGTATACAATAGCGCGTAACGAAGTGAAGAGCTATCAGTTAAATGACTTCAAGCCTTTAGATACTTTAACAATAAAATAATTGCAAAAGTCCAATGAATATCGAAATTCATTGGACTTTTTCTTTGTAAATACTATTGGCGATATGGCAGTATCTCGGACACAGTCACAAATTCATAGCCCTGCTCTTGTAAATAGGCAAGAACAGCATCAAGTCCGTCTGCAGTGGATTGATGAATATCATGCATTAAGACAATGGCATTATTGTGTAAATTATTTTTTACGTGTGGCAATAGCTGCTGTGCATTTCGATGTTTCCAATCCAATGTGTCAATTGTCCATAGCACAACAGGGATAGGAATCTCAGCATTAATTGTGTCATTAGTTGCACCGTATGGTGGTCTAAAAACTGTAGCACCTTGATTGATTGCCTTCTCAATTTCAGTGGCAGTAGTGTTATATTCTTTCATCACTTGTTCCTGCGTAAGCTTTGTTAAGACAGGGTGGTTCCACGAATGGTTTCCAATTTCATGACCGCGCGCAAGAACATCTTTTACGATGTCAGGATAGTATTGTACACGACTACCGAGCATGAAGAAAGTAGCCTTTGCGTGATACTTATCGAGAATATTTAAAATTTGCTCCGTCACTTTTGGATGTGGACCATCATCAAATGTTAAAGCAATACGTTTTTTATTCGGATCACCAGTTGGTGGTGGATTAATTGGTTTTACATTTTCCATTGCGATCTGAAATTCAGAGGCTAACAATGGGTTAATAAGCGAAAGGGGTAGTTTCACTATTGGGGTACCTGCTGCTCCACTAGCAATCTCATATTCATCGAAATAGATTTGTAATGAATCGTCAACAATAGCAAAGCGATTGAAGTTAGACCATTTGGGTTCTGTAGCTTTTAATAGTTCATCGTTGAAAAGCTCATCCTTTAATTGGAGGTTTTTTTGCAAATCCTTTCGAACATTTACAGCCAACGTAGATAAGTTATTCTCATCATTTTGTAAGAGCGTTTGAATCGTAATTTGTTCGCCCGTTTCGTTGTTAATGAAGTATGTTTTTGTGGAGACTTCGTGATTGGCTCCACCTACATATAGCATTTTTGTAAGCACAAAGGAATAGTAATGCTCTCGGTATGGAAAAGTTTCAAGACTAATATTTAATTCACCCATAGCTTCTTTATCTTTATTTTTCTTCATCGATGTTAGATAGTTTTCTTTTGAATCCGATATGTATTGTAATACGGCATCATTAAAAACCTCGTTATCTGTTTGCGGGTAATGAATAGCAAATGGTGTTCGTTTGTCATTTGAAACGTCCGTAACAATACGTATGCCTGGAAACGCAGAACTTTCGGTCGATAAATGACTATTCACCGATTCCGTCTCGGATTCTTTTGAAGCACTAATCTTTTGAAACTTAAAGTCATCCTTTGAAAGGATAATAAAAAGTATAATAGTTGTTAAGGTCACAATAAGGCTAAGTAATAAGAAATCAATTATTGGACCGCGTCTTTTTCTGCGTTCCTGCATGGTTTTGGATACGCTCCCCTCTTTTTTTATTTTCTATACAATCAGACGTGCCAGTCATTAAAAAAGTTATACAAATCTAGAATCTTTTTATGTAATTTTATGGAAATTTATTAAGGTCACTTTTTCTTCAAGAATCAGCGAATTAATTGTAGTTGTACTTCTATTTAAGAGGTTGTAAAATACCTACTAAAATAGAAAAAACACATGCGTAATATTAGTGTAACTGTAAAAATAAATTGAAAGATAATCCATTGCTTATGAAAAATTTTCAGTTGAGTTTTTATTGGCAGTTCGTTAATATTGGCAAGGAACCTTTTTGAAGGAGGCAGATAGCTGCAATGGTCTTACAAGATGCGGATAATGAACTTACGATTGACTGTTTGTTGCTTGCAGGACGCATTATGATTGAAAGTGGTGCAGAAACATACCGCGTAGAGGATACGATGCTACGTATGGCACATTCTCAAAATATGCCGAATGCTCAATGTTATGCCACACCAACTGGCATCATTTTTTCGTTAGGCAAGACACAGCCAACAAGAATTACATCAATTCCCAGTAGGGTTACAGATTTGCAAAAAATCGCCTTGGTAAATTCAGTATCTCGTAGACTCACATCTCAAATCATAACATTAGAAGAAGCTTATGACGAGTTAAAGTCGATACAAAAAACAAATTATTTTTTACCAACTTATTTGCAAGTTTTGGCAGCTGCGCTTGCTAGTGGTTGTTTCCTTATTATGTTTAAGGGTGGATGGTCAGATTTTCCGGTAGCTTTTTTAGCAGGTGGGCTAGGTTTCCTAGTACTTATAATCATTAATCATTTAACAAGGGTAAAGTTTTTTTCTGAATTTACAGCATCACTCGTCCTCGGCTTTGTTGCCTTCTTTGCAGTAAAGTATGGTTATGGTACTGAACTTGATAAAATTATTATTAGTTCCGTCATGCCACTCGTACCAGGTATTTTGATTACAAATGCTGTTCGTGATTTAATGGCAGGTCATTTTATGTCAGGGATGGCAAAGGGAGCAGAGGCCTTTTTAACAGCCTTTGCTATTGGTGCAGCAATTGCCGTCACACTAGGATTTTAGGAGGCGGACAATATGCATATGATGGATATTATTATACAATTAATAGTTAGTTTTTTTGCGACAGCGGGGATTGCCATTATTTTTAATGTTCCTAGAAAAACACTACTTCATTGCGGACTCGTTGGGGTAATTGGCTGGATTATATACTACGTTCTAACAGAGCAAGGCATGGATGTTGTCAAAGCTTCTTTCTTTGGCTCATTTGTCATTGCCATTGTGGCTCATTTATATGCCAGACGTTTTAAAATACCCATGATTATTTTCATTGTTGGGGGAATTATACCATTAGTGCCAGGGGGCATGGCCTATAATGCAATGAGAAATGTGGTAGAGGATGATTACTTACAAGGCTTGCAATATGGCTTAAAGGCATTTTTAATTACAGGTGCTATTGTTATTGGACTAGTTTTTGCAGAAGTAATTATTCAACTCATATTCCGCTCAGTTCGTTCAAGTAAAGTAAAATTACAAAAGGTTTATAAAAAATAGAAGGAGGCTGCGTGCAAAATGGACGCAGTCTCCTTCTTCTTTAATTATTGTTTAGTCAATAATAGTTCAATCTCTTCAGGTGTAACAGGCTTGCTAATATAATAGCCCTGAATGGCATCACAGCCATAAGTAATTAATAGATCTGCTTGTTCAGCTGTTTCTACACCTTCAGCGACCACTTTCAATTCCATGGATTTACCTAGTTGAACCATACCATTCATAAGCTTTTGGCTCTTTTCGGATTTCAAGAGTGAATTTGTAAACGTTTGATCGATTTTTAATGTACTTATTGGTAAAATTTGCATATACCTAAATGAGCCGTAGCCAGTACCGAAATCATCTAATACAAAGGAAATGCCTTCGTTTTCAAGCTTACGCATTTGCTGTGCAATAGACGTTGCGGCTTCAGCTTCTAAAGCAAATTTTTCAGTAATCTCAATTTGTAATAGGTTCGCTGGACAACCTGTTTTTGTAATCATTTCAAGTATAGATTTTGCCATATTCTTATCACGGAATTCGCGTACAGAAGAGTTAATAGATACTTTTAAATCATAGCCAGCCTTTTTCCAAAGTAATGCTTGTTCACAAGCCCTTTCCAGCATGAAGGACCCAATATTATTAATTAGACCTGTTTCTTCAGCGATAGGAATTAACTCATCAGGCGTTACGACACCTATTACCTCATCTTCCCAACGTACCAGTGCTTCCACAGCAGTAACTTTTCCAGCATACACATCGATTTGTGGCTGATAGAGTACCTTCAAGTTTTTTTGGTCAAGTGCTTGGAGTAAGCGCTTTTCAATTAATGCTTTACGATTTAAAGCTTTATGTGTTGCTGTTGATAAAGAAACAATTTTATCTCCGCCAGCCTCACGGACTGTTGAAATAGTAGCAATGGATGCCTTCATAAGCTGAGAGAATGTTGTTTGATCCTCAGGATATCTAGTTATGCCGCCACTTATAGAAATTGGTACAGCAATATTGCCGCTGTAAATCGGATGTTGTTGTAAGTAAGATAAAAAGCCTTGAATAAACCATTCACTTAAAGGCGTGATGACAACAAAATCATTTTCATTTATACGAGCCATCGTGCTATCTTGGAAATACATTTTTATACGATTTGTAAATTCAACAATCAGGCTTTGATCGATTTGTTGATCATGTAATTCTTTAAGTGTATAAAATTTATCAATACTTAGATAAACAAATGAAAAGTGTCTCTCATCGTCAATCATATTGGTGATTACTTTTTCAAGTCGATGTGCATTCATCAAACCAGTTTCTGTATCGATGTAAGCAATTTTTTCGAGTTGGTGTTGAATCGTTTTTGATTTTGTTACATCCTTTTCAATTAGGATAAATTGTTGTTCATTTGTTTCAAGATTAAAGAGAGGGATAGCCGTTAGTAGCACCCAATAGGATTGCCCCGTTTTTGTGATTTTTTCAACTTCTCCCTGCCATGTATGACCATTATTTAAATTACGCCAGATCGTATGTGTTATTTTTTCACTCACTTCATTATCAGGGAACAGTTGCCAAAAGGTTTTGCCGATAACACGCTTTGGTGTCCATTGGCTTGTTTTTAGAAATTCATTATTACATTCCAAGATAAATCCATCGTGATCGAGTGTAACAGTCATAAAGGTCGCATCTAAACCTTGCTTAAGATTTACAAAGGTATTGCATTGAGAGATAGCCTGCGTCATTAATTCTGGTAGCATAAAAATCAATAGAATAAAACGCTCTCCCTCATCTGTAAAAGGTTTAGCTAGCAGAGCTGTTGTTATTTCTGCATTTGAAGTTGTGTGTACTTGAATTTTTTCTAGATACGTACTGTCCTCATTTTGTAAAATAGATTGAAATGTTTCAACAGGAAGCTGACGCAGTAGATTTTCGTGTATAGATGGAGTAGTATTTCCTTTAATATCATTAGCTGATAAGCCAATCAGATGTTCAGCACTCTTTCCCCAGACTGTTGCTTGTCCATCTTGATTAATGATAATTGCAGGAAAAGGAAGTGAATTTAAATAATGTTCATCAATCGTAAATGATTTATGCATATGACTCATGATTATTCGATCTCCTTGGGTAATCAATATATACTAATATTATAGATAATAATCGGGAATTAGTCATTATGAATATATTTGTAAATATTTGATAGTAAAAAATAATAGGACTTTTCTAGTGAAGTACAAGAAATGTTTTGAAGAAAAGTAACAATTTTTAGTACGTATATAGGAAGCAGGATTGGTATGAAACGTTTAAAAGGAATAATATTTATCGTCTCAGGTGCTATGTTATGGGGAGCAACTGGCCCTTTAATGGAGTGGTTGCTGAATCATACACCTTTGACTGTATCCTTTATGTTAACAATCCGTTTATCGGTTGCAGGTATATTACTACTTACATATTTATTGTTAACAGGAAAAAATATTTTTGGAATTTGGCAGCACAAGCTATGGGGGAGGCAACTCATAGTTTTTGGTATTGCAGGTATGCTTGGTGTCCAATTTACATTTGTTGCTGCAATTAATGAAAGTAATGCTGTGCTTGCTACCTTACTACAGTTTTTAGCGCCAATATTTGTTGTCGCGTATGTCTCTCTTAGTTTAAAGAAATGGCCACCAAAATATCAAGTGTTAGGTATTATTGGTACCCTTATAGGGTTATTTCTGTTACTAACGAATGCATCATTTGAAAGTTTACTTATTAGTCCAAAAGCCTTGTTGTGGGGAGTAGGAGTAGGCTTAACATTTGCATTTTACACCTTGTATCCTGCACGCTTAATGAAGGAGTGGAGTGTGCTTTTAGTAGTGGGCTGGGGGATGTTGGTGGGTGGCTTCACTTTAGGCTTAGTAAGCCGTGTTTGGCAGCAGTCCAGTCAATGGGTTGTTCTAGTAGATTTTAAAATTTTAATGTTATTAGTTACTTTAATATTTTTTGGAACAGTAGCTTTTATATTGTTTTTAAGTAGTATGAAATACATCACAGCAGTTGAAACGAGCATTCTTTCTAGTATTGAGCCATTAACTGCGATGGTTATTTCTGTTATTGTTTTTGGTACTTCATTAGGTTTTTGGCAATTAATAGGAGTATTCGTTATGCTTGTTTGTGTAACGTGGCTTTCAATAGCGGGAGAGAAAGCATAAATATACTATAGTGTTAGTAGTTTTTGACTGCCTTTAAATTTTATCTACCAACAAGGGGGAAAGAATATGAAAGAGGTTTTTTCCTATGTAAAGCCATATAAATGGACAGCTATTTTTGCTTTATGTTTAATGCTTTTAGAGTTATTTGTTGAGCTTGTGCAGCCACTCATTATGGCAAAAATAATCGACGAGGGAGTAAGGGCACAAGATCAAGGAATGGTTTTGCAATGGGGGGCTGTTTTACTTGGGCTATCTTTCGTTGCCTTTCTGGCGGGCGTTATTAATTCTTATTTTTCTTCACATACAGCTCAAAGCTTTTCGTATGATCTTCGAAATGCCATGTTTGATAGGATTCAATCCTTTACGCTAGCAACCTATCAAAAATTCTCCACTGCATCGCTTATTACTCGATTAACAAATGATGTCACACAAGTACAAACTGTGCTGTTTATGAGCTTGCGTATTATGCTTCGAGCGCCACTTGCTGTGATAGGAAGCATTATTATGGCTTTTGTCGTAAATCCGAAATTAGCTTTATTTTTAGTTATTGGTGCACCGATCATTTTTATTTTTCTTATTTTTATGGTGGCAAAAGGTGTGACTTATTTTGGGCGTGTACAAAAGAGGGTGGATCGTTTAAACAGAGTTTTACAGGAGAATTTACAGGCGATACGGTTAGTAAAGGCTTACTTAAGAGGGGCATATGAGGCTACACGCTTTGATGAAGTTGCAGTACGGTTAAAGGTTGATACTGTGAAGGCATTACGCATAATGGAATATATTATGCCGGTTCTTTTGTTTATTATGAATATGAGTCTGCTCGCAGTTTTATGGTTTGGTACAAAACAAATTGCTACAGGAACAACGCCACTTGGTGATATTGTGGCTATTGTGAATTATGCAATGCGTATGACAGGCTCATTTTCAATGTTCGCTTTTATTATTATCTTCTACGCACGTGCGAAGGCATCTGCAGAACGTATGGCAGAAATCCTTTCCATTGAAAATGAGGTTGAAGATACGTCCCTTTTAGAAGAAGTAGGTCATGCAACACAGTATGGAGAATTAACCTTTGACCATGTTAGTTTTACTTATCCAGGAGGGGATGTTCCTGTTCTGTCAGATGTGAGCTTTCAAGTTAAGTCTGGCGAGAAACTAGCGATTATGGGGGCAACTGGTGCAGGGAAATCAACATTATTACAACTCATTCCCCGGTTCTATGAAGTAACGCAAGGCAGAATACTTGTGGAAGGTCAGGATGTTCAACATTGGGATTTACAAGAGTTGCGGGAAGTGATTGGCTATGTCCCTCAGCAGTCATTGTTATTTACAGGAAGTATTGCAGATAATGTGCGTTGGGGAGATACACAGGCTGAAATGGATGCTGTATTACAGGCTACAATGCAGGCGCAAATTCATGCATCTGTTGAAGATTTTCCAAATGGTTATGATACCAAGGTTGGGCAAAAAGGTGTTAATTTATCGGGGGGGCAAAAGCAGAGGTTATCTATAGCTAGAGCCCTTTTGAGAAAAGGACATATTTTAATGCTTGATGATAGTACAAGTGCTTTAGATGTTAAAACTGAACAGTCTTTGTGGGCGGCACTGAGTGAAGAAAAAGCAACGATGCTTGTTGTTACGCAAAAAATACGTACAGCTAAAGGTGCAGATCGCATTTTACTGATTGATGCTGGAAAAGTAGTTGCTTATGGCACACATGAAGAGCTTTTAGAGACTTCCTCGCTTTATAAAAAAATAGCTATCTCTCAACAGGAGGTGGAGGATTAATGGGATTTTTCCAGAAACCTTTTGGCTATGAACCGCTTTTGACAAAAGATGATCTCAAACAGGTTGTGAAGAAAAAGAAGGGGCCACGTGCAGCTGATTGGCGAAGCACATTGCTGCGGTTATGGAAAATTGTCGACGAACAACGTGCACTGCTCATTGTCGTGCTCTTATTAGTGATGATTAGCTCCATATTAGCTTTGGTTGGTCCTTATGTAATCGGTCAAATGATTGATCACTATGTTATGCATGGCGAGCTTTCAGGCTTAGGTAAGGGGATTGGCTTATTAATTGGTATTTATGTGTTATTAGCCGTTTCACTTTTCCTACAAAACTATTGGATGATTGGCATCGCCCAGCAAACGATCTATAGATTAAGGACAAGTGTATTTACTCATTTTCAACGACTGCCAGTGGCATTCTTTGATCGTCGTCAGCATGGCGAATTGATGAGTAGAATGACGAATGATATTGAAGCTGTCAGCTCAACATTGAACAGTTCCTTTATTCAGGTATTTTCAAGTGTACTTACGCTTGGAGGAACCGTCATTATTATGCTCAGTTTAAGCCCATTGCTGACAGTTCTGACGATGATCATTATTCCACTGATGTTTTGGGCGATGCGATGGATTACACGTCGTACAGCACCACTGTTTAAAGAACAGCAGGTAGCTATTGGCGCCTTAAATGGGATGATAGAAGAAACCATTTCAGGACAGCGGATTGTAAAGGCATTTTCACAAGAGGAGCGAATGAAAGCAGAATTTCGTGAAAAAAGTTTGCGCTTAAAAAGAACTGGTTTTTGGGCACAGACATATTCAGGTTATATTCCTAAGGTTATGAACTTCTTAAATAACATAAGCTTTACCATTGTAGCAGGCGTAGGAGGTGTCCTTGCGTTATATGGACATGTATCGATAGGGGTAATTGTTATATTCACTGAATATGCACGACAATTTACACGTCCTTTAAATGATTTAGCAAACCAGTTTAATACGGTACTGTCAGCCATTGCTGGTGCAGAACGTGTATTTGCCTTACTTGATGAACAACCAGAGGCAGAAAATGTGTCAGCACAAAAGCATCAGCTGTTGGGACATGTATCGTTTAAGCAGGTGTACTTTAAATATGAACTAGAAGAAGAAGGATACACACTAAAAAATGTAGACTTTAAAGTGGAACCTGGTCAAACGGTAGCGCTTGTTGGTGCAACTGGGGCTGGTAAAACGACAATCCTTCAACTTATTGCAAGATTTTATGAGGTCTCAAAGGGAGAGGTATTATTTGATGGTATAAATGTACAGCAAATTGATCGACAATCCCTTCGTTCACAGATGGCTTTTGTTTTACAGGATCCATTTTTGTTTGAGGCTTCTGTTCGCGAGAATATCCGATATGGTAGACTGGATGCGAGTGATGCAGAGATTGAAGAGGCGGCCAAGCAAGCTAATGCACATGATTTCATAATGAAACTAAAGGATGGATATGATACTATTCTTGCTGCGGATGGACGCGAGATTTCCCAAGGCCAAAAGCAATTACTTTCTATAGCAAGGGCTCTTATTGCTGATCCAAAAATTTTACTATTGGATGAAGCAACAAGCAGTATCGATACTGTGACAGAGCTGGCGATACAAGAGGCTCTCGATACGTTAATGCAAGGGCGCACCAGCTTTGTGATCGCACATCGTTTAAATACTGTCCATAATGCCGATATAGTCTTAGTTATGCATAAAGGGGAATTAGTGGAGGCTGGACCTCAGCAAAAGCTAATCGAATCAGGCGGTCTTTATGCACAAATGCTGCATTCATCCTCACACCATCTTGAGGAATAGATGGAAAAAGAGCAATTTCATTTGAAGTTGCTCTTTTTATCGAATTAAAAATGTTCTTAATTTGAATAAATGGTACAATTATTATAAAAAAATACTAAAATAGGAAGCGATATATAGTTTAAAAGTAATAGTTTGTAACAGAATAAATATCTCTATTTTTGGAAAATTAGTATATTATATTATAGCTATTATTTCTAGTAAATTTCAGTCATTTTACTGACTTTTTATAGTATAAATCCTTTTATTTTTCTATTATTTGAAGTAATATTTTGATTAATAGCAGGTAATAATATATTTTGTTGCCAGCTTATTTTCATTCTTGCTACAATAGGGCAATAGTCTGTTACAGGAACGGAGTAAATGATGAATATTTCAGTGATGACTGTGTCTTTTCCATTAGATGGAGAAACATTGAAAGAAGTAAAGTTATTATGTGAAGAAGCAACAGTTCAAGATTATCGAGTATATGAAACCATTATGAACGTACCAATGGCAGGATCTTTCGAGAATAAAGGCTTTATGGTACTAGCGTATGAGGATGATAAGGATTTACTAGTTGGTGCTGCTAGTGCTATCGACTTAATGGGGCTTCATACATATGAGTGGTCATTAGTGGTGACACCTGCATATCGACAAAAGGGTATTGGAACTGCGTTAGTTGATGGTATACAAGTTGGGCTAAAAGAAAGAGGGGCAGAGGGTCAATTAGCTGTAGTAATTGATGGTTCTCCTTATGGGCATACATTTATTGAAAACAAAGGTTTTACCTATAGTTTTTCAGAAACGACTTTAGAAACAAAAGCAGAGCCTGTTACGTTACGAGGTGATATAAATATACAGGCCTATAACGGAGAGCAAGCTGAATTGATTACTATTTATTGTGAGGCTTTTGGAGATCTACCCGAAGAATCAGAAGAGCTTATTGCTTTTAATACATCAACAAATGGAAGAGAGCTTTGGGTTGCTTACAGAGATGGTGCAATTGTTGGCACAGTGACTACAGCGAAGGAAAATGAAATCCAGTGGGTCACAGCACTTGCTGTACATCCAAATTGTGAAGGACAAGGTATTGGGACAGCCCTTCTTTCCTTTTCAAAGGATTATGCGAGTAAGGTTGGTGCAGCATTTGTCATGCTAGATGTAGAAGTAGACAATAAAAAAGCACTTTCTGTCTATGAAAAAGCAGGCTTTATGAAAGCACAGCAAATTGATTATTATGTAAAACAATAGAAAAAAGGGTGATGAGAGGTATTTAATATTAACTCATCGCCCTTTTTTATCATAATCACCTACTATCTTCATATAATATTAATAAGCTTTAAGAAAGGAGTCGTGATCATGCGCATGCCAGCATTGCCAAAGAAGAAGTCTCCTCCGAAGGAAGCCCCTAGTTCATGGTGGAAAGTTGTGAAAGCTTATTTATCCAAAGGGAAGTTTTATAAATTACCCCCAAGAAATTAACGATGCAAAGAAAAAAGTCGCCTTTTAGCGACTTTTTAATTTTCTAATAAAAATGTCTTTTTGGATGGCCCGATTAAGTATAGCTCGTGCATAGCTCGTGTAAGAGCTACATAAAGTAGCTTTCGATCAATTGGTGTATCGTAAAATGGTGTATCGTAGGCAGCTACAATGACGGCATCAAATTCAAGTCCCTTAGCTAAGTGACTTGGGACAACAAGTAACATTTCTTGATTAATAGATTCATTTTCTGTTAGTAGTTGTGAAGCAATGTCATTATCTTTTAATGCCTGTTGCATAGTAATGGCTTCTGCAGTAGTTTTGCAAATTAAAGCGATGGATCGGTGACCATTTTGACGAATGGCTTCAAAGATCTCTTTAATTTTGAAGGCATCGAATTGCTCCTCTTGAATAAAACTTGGTACGTTACCGTGACGCACAACGGGTTCTACTAAAGGTAGCTGTTCATTCATTTGCGCTAGAATTTGATTCGCGACTTCCATAATTTCAATTGTTGTTCGATAGCTTTTTTGCAAAGTGCGGAAGCTTGCACGAGGAAATAAGCTTTGGACAGGCTCCCAGGCTGTTAATGAGCGATAGCTATGGATACCTTGTGCTAAATCACCGACCATAGTAAACATATCTGTATCAAGACCTGCTTTTAAAGCAGCAAGCTGAAATAAACTGTAATCTTGGACCTCATCGATAAAGACAACACGCATCTTCCATTCATCTGCAATGCCTTTTAAACGTGCTTGTAAATAGTATAGTGCAGCTAAATCTTCGAGTGCCCATTGTTCTTTACGATGTGCCTGCAAAAATTGTTGCTGTTCAAGGTAATGCCATTCAGGGGCGAGTTCTGCTAATAGTTCTGCATCGGTGAGAAGGGTACGATAGAGTGTTTTAATATTATGTTTGGGAAAGCGCCGCATATAAGCTGATGCCGTTGTCTTCGTTTCTTTTTCAATGGCAGGAATTCGTTCATCACGCTCATCAATGAATTTTGTGACAACACGTCGCCGTTTTTCATCATCTCGAATTCCATTTAAGGCTTTACCCAATGCTTCATCATACTTTTTATGGAGTGTAGCTAAAACAGCCTGTTTTTTTTGACGTACATGGCTTGCTAAGACCTTTTTAATATGTTCAAGTCGCTTTTCGATAGGCATATATGAGAATTCATATAAAAACAGCTTCTTCAGGTGGGAAGCACGCATGATACAGTATTTTTCAATATAGACATCTTCGAATTGCTCTGCGATCCTTTGTTCCAGCTTTTGTACGTAGCGTTCGATGACATCACGATAGTAAAGTGAGCCTTTCATTTCAGCAATCCAGTCAGTAGGCTGACTTCCTCCAGCAACGAGCAATTCTAATTGCTCATTTGGATTTTGAAGCTTAAGCTTTAATTTAGTGGCAGAAAGAACGTAGTCTGTAAAAGTAGTTTGGCATATTTTATCGACGCCAAGCTCTGGTAAAACATCGCCTATATAATCAATAAATAATTTATTTGGTGCTAAAATCATGAGCTGCTCAGGATTAAAATGTTCACCCATTGTATAAAGGAAATAGGATATTCTGTGTAGAGCAATGGTTGTTTTTCCACTACCAGCAGCACCTTGTACAATAATTGGTTGACGAAGATGTGCTCGAATAATTTCATTTTGTTCCTTTTGAATTGTTGAAACAATTTCAGTTAGACGGACATCAGCTTTTCCAGCTAATGCTTCTTGTAGTAGTTCATCATTTGTTGTTAGATCAATATCTCGTATATCGAGTAATTCGCCATTTTCGATCTTGTATTGCCTTTTAGCAAAGAGATGTCCTTTATGAACTTCACCACGGACATCGTATTCCATGTCACCAAGACGTCCATCATAATAAACATTAGCTACGGGTGAGCGCCAGTCAACAATAATGGGCTCATGGGTTTCACGATGAAATAGTGATGTTTTCCCAATATAAAGGAATTCTTCTGGGTCACCGGTTTTTTGGAAATGGATTCTAGCGAAATAGGGCTTCTTGCGAACGGCCTCTAGACCTTCTTTTTGATTACGTGCCATTTCAAAAAATCTGGCATTTGTTAAGATATTTAAATAACTTAAACTCGAATCTAAGTAATCAAGATCTGCCATAGATTTGCGGATATTTTCTTGAGCAGATTTTAAATCTCGTTGTGATTCGTCTAATATTTGTTGCATATAGCCTTGGGTATACGCTAACCGCTCTACTTCAGCCTGAAAATCTGGATGTTGTACAGTCATTTTTTAGCACCTCCTAGGTACTTACAATTTCAAAGTAGATTATCATACTACTATATATAATATTTACCAGCAAGTGAAAGCTAAAAAGTCAATTATGCTATTATTACAAGGGGCTGGAAGGTTTTTCTTTGAATAATAATAGAGGAGGTTATTGAATTTGGACATATTTGCACATAGAGGCGTTTCGATAAACTACCCAGAAAATACGATGGCTGCCTTTCAAGCAGCATCAAAGCTTCCTATAGCAGGGGTAGAGCTAGACGTTCATTTAACCGCAGATAAAGAGGTAGTGGTGATTCATGATGAGACCATTGATCGTACCTCCAATGGCTCAGGCTATGTAAAAGATTTTACATTACAGCAATTACGTACTTTTGATTTTGGCTCCTGGTTTTCACGGGAGTTCGGAGATGAAGTAATTCCTACGCTAGGGGAAGTGTTGGAGTTATTTGCAGGTACCAATCACCGTATCAACATTGAACTGAAAACAGACATTATTGCATATGAAGGAATCGAAGCGCTCGTGCTCAAAGAAGTAGCAGCACAGCAAATGACAGAGCGGGTGATCATTTCATCTTTCAATCATGAATCATTGCAAACAATATCAAAAATAGCGCCTTATATAGAAAGTGCAGCATTGTTTGCAGAGGTGCTGGTGGATTTCCCAACTTACATTGCTCTTATACCAGCTAAGGCGTTGCATGTAAGTTTACCAACTTCCTTCCGTAAATCAGTTAAACTAGCTCTCGCTGAAGGTGCAACTGTACGTGTGTATACCGTCAATGAACAACGAGATGCTCGAAGTTTACAACAGCTCGGTGTACAGGCGATATTTACAGATGATCCAGAAAAAATATTAAGAGCCCTTAGTTAGAGCAAAAGTGGACAGTTAGGAGACAAAAGCTTCCGTGGAATCATTTGCATTTTCAAAATACCCACGGAAAGCAACGTCTTCTAGAGGATTTTTACCATTTTGCACGATGTTCCTCAATACATCCGAGCATTTGTTGAATAACCAGTGTTTCACCATTGTCGAGTAAAATAGAACCGTCGTAATAGCCAAATAGTTGATGTACCTCTGATTTAACTAGTTTGGCATTCGTTTGGGCTATACGTTCAAAAAAGGGTGAAAAGGTTAAGGAGACCTGATTAGAAAATTTTGTTTTTACTTTCCAACGCTGCATATAATCTTCGGAATCATATTGAAATAATAAATCCTCATGTATTTTTGTCATTTTACCATCAACAAAAACAGCATTTTCGGTCATGCCTGTGCCATCTGTCCATTTACCTCCTAAATTAAGTCCGATGCGTCGTCCACGTACTCGTTGAGAGGCCATTCCCCAATTCCATAATGCTTCACGTGGCCATACACCTCGTCCATAATCCAACACAGCAAAATTCTCCTCAGCTGAGAAATTAAAACGTCGAGTACCAATTGTGACAACACCTGATGTTGGCAATATGTGATGCTTGCCTGTGAACTGAAATGTTTTGCGATTCCAAGGAATGACTACATTTAGGGTTTCGTCCGCTGGTGGGTGCTGAATGATAAGCTTCGCTCGTAAAACATCTCCGTCAAAGTTTGGTATGGAAACAGATAGATGTGTTTCATTTTGTATATATAATAAATCAATCATCATTTCACTATTTTTAAATGAAACAGATTCTAAAACCTGTGAAGGCATTTTTAGTTTACCACCGAAAGGGATTGTGATCGTTTTTTCAAAATAGCGCTGTGTTTCATATTCAAGGAAATAAACGAAGCAGACTGCTGCGTAATCTAGATGACTAATCGTAGCTGAAAACAAGATTTCATCACCGTAGACACACCAATAGTTCCATTTCTTTTTGCGCATGAGATGGCCGCTTAAATTGCTATTAATAAGTGGTTTGCGTGCAAATCCGATGGCTGCTGGATTTAAATTACCTTTTTTATCGCATAAAAGAGTTGGCTGTAAAATCTCTTTTTCAGCATGCTGCCTCACATTCAACATCCCTTCTGGTCATAAAATAAAATTGACATATCTTTAATCCTTATTGTAGCAAAAATGTTCTTGAAATTGGAAAGGAACATGCTGAATATAATGGATTTCAATAAGAATTATGAGGAAGGACCTAACTAATAGAAATGCTTAAATAGACATATGATGGCATGAGGAGGTTATGTATGGCAAAAATGTATAATAGGCAGGCTGCAGTTCAATATGCTAATTTGTGGTGGAACAGACGCAATCCTGCTTTTCCAAATTTTGATGTAGATTGTACGAACTATATATCTCAGTGTTTACTTGCAGGAGGGGCACCGATGCGAGGTGCACCAAGTAGAGAGAAAGGCTGGTGGATTCAGCAAGGGAATTGGAGCTTTAGCTGGTCTGTTGCCCATTCATTACGATGGTATTTAGAAGGATCTACAACAGGATTGAAGGGTAGACGTGTTCAATATGCAGAGGAACTAGAGCTTGGAGATGTCATTTTTTATGATTTTCAAGGGAATGGTAGAATTGACCACTCCGTTATTGTTACAAGTATTCAAAATGGTATTCCTTATGTGAATGCCCACACCTCAGATAGTCTTAATCGACCTTATTTTTACGAGGATTCCACCGCCTATACGCCAAGCATGACCTACTTTTTCTATCATATAGATGACAGCTTTGCTTAGGAACAGGTAGTTTTAAAGCATGCAAATATATGATAATGTGAAAGATAGAAGAGATAAACTCTAATATGTTGTCTTATGGTAGAAGGAGAATTGATATATGAGCGAACAAATTTTATCTGTTAGAGATGCAATTATTCAACGTCGTTCCATTAAAAAGTTTAATGGCCAGCCTGTAGAGCGTGAGGATTTAATGGCTATTATTGACGATGCAGTATGGGCTCCCAATCATGGTAATCGTGAGCCGTGGCGATTAGTTGTTGCCTGTGGAAAGGAATTAACAAATCTTCACCAGCTATTACGTGACTTAACAATTCCTAAATGGCAGGAGCTTTCAAGCGAAGATTTAGCGAAGCAGATGTTGAAATTTACATTACCAGGCGGCTATGCCTTTGTTATCGTTCCAGAGGATGCGCGTCAAAAAGAACGTTTAGAAGATTATGCAGCAGCAAGTACATTTATTCAAAACATGCAGTTACTGGCATGGGATAGAGGCATAGGCTCTTGCTGGAAAACACCAGGCTTCCTAGATAATCCAAAATTCCGTGAAGCTTTAAAGGTACAGCCAGGTGAGCGTGTCATTGCTATGCTACAAGTTGGTTATTTTGATGAAGTGCCAAAAGGTAAAGAGCGCAAACAAGCAGCTGATATCGTTACGATTTTTGGTGAGTAATCAAATAAAAAAATCCCTTCACTTTGACAGTGAGGGGATTTTTTAATTAATCGATATTTATTTTTGTAATCCTGAAACCTCATATAAATAATCACTAAGAACACGTAAGCCTTTATCAAAGTTTTCTAAATGGAAGTGTTCATTTGGTGCATGGAAGTTTTCACTTGATAGACCGAAGCCCATTAGCACTACAGGTAATTCTAAAATTTCATCAAACGCAGCGACGATAGGGATGGATCCACCGCCACGTGTGTATGCTGTTGGTACATTATACACTTTTTCATAGGAGCGTCCAGCAGCCTGAATAAATGGATGATCGAAAGGCGTTAGGAATGGACGGCCTTTATCGAATTCAGAAATGTTGATTTCCACACCAGCAGGTTTGTGCTTTTCAACATGTGCTTTTAAAAGTGCTACAATTTCATCGGGCTCTTGATTTGGTACAAGACGGCATGTGATTTTAGCGCCAGCTTCAGCGGGCAGCACTGTTTTGATGCCCTCACCTGAGAAACCACCAAATACACCGTTAACCTCTAGGGTTGGGCGGGCCCAAGTACGTTCTAAATAAGAATACCCTTGTTCACCGAATAATTCTTTTACGCCAACTTCCTGTTTAACAGACTCTTCATCGAAGCCAAGCGCAAGATAAGCCTCACGTTCCTCTTCTGTTAATGGCAACACTTTGTCGTAGAAACCTTCAACTTGAATCGTACCATGCTCATCACGGAAGGATGCTAAAATTTCAGCTAATGCGTGAATAGCATTTTGTACGCCACCACCATAAAGACCGGAGTGTAAATCTCCCTTAGCTCCACGCACATCAATTTGAATGCCCGTTAAGCCCCGTAAACCATAGCATACCGCAGGCTTCCCAGGACCATAAAGACCTGTATCGGAAATTAAAATTAAATCTGCCGCTAGTTTTTCTTTATATTGTTCAACATAGGCAGGTAGATGTGGACTACCAATTTCTTCTTCACCTTCATAAATGAACTTAACATTGACAGGTAATGTCCCTGTTGTAGCAAACAATGCCTCAATCATT
The DNA here is from genome assembly GCF_004332175.1 of Lysinibacillus sp. OL1. NCBI lineage: Bacteria > Bacillati > Bacillota > Bacilli > Caryophanales > Bacillaceae > Lysinibacillus > Lysinibacillus sp. OL1. The sequence goes on from NZ_SJDS01000004.1 coordinate 83,452, forward strand.
TTTAAGTGCATAAAGACTTGTCCTTTATCATCACTCGCACCACGAGCAAATAATTTATTGTCTCGAATTGTAGGATTAAAAGGCTCACTGTCCCATAAATTTAATGGATCAACAGGTTGAACATCATAATGACCATAAAATAAAATAGTTGGTTTACCCTCTGCATGTAGCCAGTCTGCATAAACAACAGGGTGCCCAGCTGTTTGTGTAATGGAGATATTTTCAAGATTTAGTTTTTCAAACGCACTGGCTAGCCACTCAGCTGCATGTTGAATATCCTCTTTATGCTCGGATAAAGAACTGATACTTGGAATTCGTAAAAATTCATTCAATTCATTTAAATGTGCCTCACGGTGTTCTGCAAAATAAGCATCAATTTGCTGTAAATTAGTCATTAAGCATCCCTCTTTCTACTATTTCGATAATAGAAATAGTATAGCACAATTTGCTTTTAGGAATCTTAAATTGTCTTGAAAGATTACACATAGTACCTACAAAATAAACCACAAGAGCTAAATAGCAATTGTGGTTGAGTCTTACTTGAGTGGATTATAAATTCGTCATTTTTCAGTGAAGGGTTCAGATACAACAGCCAGATCGCTTCACACTTTTAACGGCTAGAATGGCATCATTAAATGCACTAGCTTTCAGGCAAGTCTATTCAAAGCCCCATTAGTGAGCAGTATAACCACCATCAACAAGAAGCGTTGTACCATTAACAAAGCTTGCGTCATCGCTTGCTAAGAAGAGAACAGCTTTAGCGATTTCTTCTGGTTTACCAAGTCGACCTTGTGGGTGAAGGGATGCTAAATATTCTTTCTTCTGAGCATCGACCTCAGCTAATAGAGGAGTGTCGATATAGCCAGGACACACCGCATTTACACGAATACCCTGTTTAGCGTAAGCAGTACATAGGTTTTGTGTTAATAATTTAACGCCACCTTTTGCAGATGAGTAGGCTGTAGGGTTTGGTAAGGCAACGAAGCTATGAATTGAACCAGCGTTAACAATGACACCACCTGTCCCTTGAGCAAGGAATTGTTCAATGGCATATTTATCCGAAAGAAATACACCTGATAAATTAATATCAATTGTTCTTTTCCATTTTTCAAAAGAAAGCTCGTGTGCTGGTGCATCGTCAGCTACACCTGCATTTGCATACATAATATCAAGTTTACCGTATTTAGCAACGGTCTCCTTTATCATGTTTTGAATGTCCGTTTCATTAGTTACGTCTGTTTTTACGAAGAGTGTATCAAAACCATTGTTATTTAATTCTTCAGAAACGCTTTGTCCACGATCAGAAAAATCGGCAATAACGACTTTAGCGCCTTCTTCTACAAAGAGACGAACTGTGGCTTCACCGATACCACTAGCCCCACCTGTAACAATTGCTACTTTATCTTTTAGTTTCATATAAATGACCACCTTTAATGTTATTTTGCGGTTGCTCCGCCATCAATAACGAATTCTGCACCTGTTGAAAAGGAAGATTCATCAGAAGCTAAAAACAATACAGTTTGCGCTACTTCCTTTACAGAGCCTAAACGTCCTAATGGGAATAAGTTTTTGCCTAATTCATCTTTTGAGCTTCCTGTTGTTGCTGATGCATAGTCTGCCATACCTGTATCAATGTAGCCAGGATGAATGGAGTTGACACGTACGCCGTATGGAGCATACTCCATAGCAGCATCTTTTGTCATAATGCGAACAGCCCCTTTACTAGCGCCGTATAATACGTGACCAGCAGCACCTGTTAAGCCTGCAATAGAGGAAGCATTAATAACAGAACCATTATGTTGTTTAGCCATAAGCGGCATAATATGTTTCATGCCTAAGAACACACCTGTCACATTGATGGACATTAAGCGGTTCCAGTCAGAAAGCTCGATTTCTGCAAGGGGTTTTATGATATAGATACCTGCATTATTGAAAAGAATATCCACTTTCTTAAATGTTTTTATTGATTCATCTGCAACCTTTTTCCAGTCTTCTTCATTACTAACATCGTGGCGGATAAATACTGCCTCACCGCCGATAGTTTGAATATCACGGACTGTATCGTTCCCAGATTGTTCATTTATATCAGTAATAACTATTTTTGCTCCCTCTTTAGCAAATAATAGTGCAGTTTCTTTCCCGATTCCTGTACCTCCACCTGTAATAATGGCCACTTTGTTTTCTAATCTCATTTCAAGCACGCACCTTTCATTATTTCTGGTTATATGGTTGCCTTAGGATTCAAAAGTATTCGCATTGTTTAGCGATACCTTCATCTTACTCCTTTCAATTTGAAATACTATCCTATAAGATGCTGTATAATATAGTGAGTGAATATCCTCCATTTATAGGGGTATTTTTAGTGTGAAGGAGAAGAATTTCCTATGACGCATCCATTTCAATCAATTGAAGAAGTAACACTTCAAGAGTTTGTGTTGTTTATTAAAATCCATCATCAGCAAATTGAAGAGAATACAATTATTTACCTTAATCTAGAACCTTCTATAACTGGGGCAGATCGAAATAGAACAGCAATGCTATTAGATTCATTTTTGCGTTTAATGACACATGCAAATATCGAGGAATTAAATAATGATGATAAGTATTTTTTTAACACATGGCTTCAATCACAGTTGTCCATTATTGATAGGAAGAGCTTTAATTTATTCCAATTAATTTTCGAGAAATCATTGATTACTTTTATGATTCAACAGAAAAGTAGTCGAACGAATGCCATCTTCATGTATGTATTATCGACATTTACGTTACTTGTAGAGCTTTATTATTATGACTGTGAGGGAGATAACCAAACTAGTAACATCGCTAGCGAAAATCAGAAAATTAGGCATCTACAGCTATTAGATAGGCTTGATAAATTGCTTATTAGTTCCTCAGGTTATCAGGATTTAGCGCTGATTTTAAAAAAATGTGAAGAGTATTTTAGTTATAAAAGATGTGTATTTTACGCATATGTCCCATGGTCCAATCAATTTTATGGAGTTATTGGCGCAGAGCTTCCTAAGGTGCAAAGCATGAAAGGGGAGTTGACTGGGGAAAACACAATACTTAGTTCAAGAAAACCCATTTATTTAAAAAATCCTAAAAATTACTTGAAAGACGAGCATATCCAATTATTTAATTTATCCTCGATTATTTTTATTCCCATTTTGCGTCAAGATCAATTATTTGGATGGTTAACATTTGATCAGCTAGGGGAGGAGTTTGATTGTACAAAGGAAGAATTAACACTCCTTGAGGAAGTAGGGAAGCGTTTAGGTTTATTTTTATCACGTAAGGGCGAGAAGGTAGAAAAGAATACAGTGCTTCATTTAACTGAAAGGGAATCGATGATACTTGGCCTGCTTGCCGAAGGATATGATAATAAAAAAATTGCTGGTTTATTATTTTTAAGTGAGCATACTGTCAGGGATTATGTAAGCAGTCTTATGACAAAGCTCAAAGCAAAGAATCGAACACAGGTCGTTGCCTCAGCCTTTCGTCTAGGACTGTTAAGCTAAAACACCCAATGCACTTCTATTAGGAGTGCATTTTTTGTTTCTTCAAATGCTAATTAATATTCTGACAATAAATACTATTGAAAATATAGTTTAATTAATAGGTAACTATTGTCATCAAAAGTTTTTTTGGAGGGAAAGCAGTATAGTAGTAAAACAATTTTTACGAATATTACAAGTGAAAGCGATTAAGCTTACACGATTGTAATGAAATTGAAAGCCAATGCGATAGAGTGTAATACATTATTTTGCGAGAATGTGTATAGAAGCAAGAACAAGAAGCGGAGGCATACACAATGAATGAAAAATTAGAAGGCGTATACGAGGAATACAATCGTTATATATATCATTTATGTTTAAAACTAACTCGCAATAATATAGAAGCTGAAGATTTAATGCAAGAAGTTTGGGTTAAGGTTGTACGCTATGAAGATAGCGTGGCCGAAGTAGAGCATATTAAAGCTTGGCTGACAACTATTACAATGAATACATTTAGAGATCGCTATCGTAAAAAAGTACGACGTAGCAAATATATGATGAACCAACCTGAAACATTAGACGTACCGATTTTAGATTTGGTTCCCAATAACGATATTTCTACAGAAGAAAAAATTGAAAAGGACATTGTAACAAAACTAGTCCAGGATAAAATGGAGCAATTAGATGCGATTTATAGAAAGACTTTATGGTATTTCTACATAGACCAATACTCACTTGCAGAAATCTCTACAATTATGAAAGTTTCCATTGGTACTGTGAAATCTCGTTTATTCCGTGCAAAGGCTCGATTAAAAGAGATGCTCATGTCAGATACAGCTATTGTGGAATCTGTGCTACCAGCGTAATAAAGCAGATTGGTCGCACATCACAGTACTTAGACGGAAGTATTTGGTCGACTAATCAAAAAAGATGCATTCGCAAATAGTTGCAAATGCATCTTTTTATTGTGCTTTAATCTGGTCGATTTGTCTCCACATCCAATAAACATTTAGAAAAAATAGATCGTAAGGTTTGCAGTTCCTCCGCTGTTAGCATACCAAACATATTATTAATGATTTCACTCACTTGTTGACGAGATTCTTTTAATATGTTTTCACCGTCAGCCGTAATGACTAGTTGAGAAGCACGGCGGTCTGTGGCATGCTGTGTTTTTTCAATAAAGCCACCATTTATCAGCTTGGTTGTTAAAACGGTGACACCACCAGTAGTTACTTTTAACCGCTCAGCAATAGCAGAAGGGCGTTTTGGGCCCTCCTGCGATAAGTAGTCTAAAATTAAAATATGGGATTTTGAAAAGCCGAGTACATTATGATTATTCCACTCGTTTGCCCACTTACGCTCAATAGATGAAACGACTTCAAACAACGAGGTAATGGCTTTTTGTTTTTCTTGGTCCATAGAAGGTCATCTCCAAAACTGTTTTAACTTTCTTGTGCCAATCTTGTCATCGCATTTAATTCGTAAGCACGTACTTTACGTGGGATAAAACGACGGATGTCCATCTCATTGTAACCAACTTGAATACGTTTTTCATCTATTATAATAGGACTACGCAACATTCTTGGATGTGCCTGAATAATAGCAAATAGCTCTTGAATAGAAAGTTGGTCGATGTCGATATTTAAATTTTTAAAGTCATTTGAGTTTGTTGCAATGATTTCATCCGTGCCATCTTCAGTCATACTTAAAATTTCTTTGAATTCTGCAAGTGTAAGTGGGTGAGATGTAATACGTTTTTCTTTATATTCTATGTTGTGATCTTTTAACCATTTAAGTGCTTTTCTGGATGAAGAACAGCTCGCTTGTGAGTAAATTGTAACTGTCATTCTTCATTCCTCGCTTTCTTTTTTAGATTATATTTTACAAATAGCTTATTAGTAAGTTAATAGTTTATATATATATCTTACTAGTAAGCTATATATAAATCAATAGTTAATTGAAAAAATTTCTCAATCGAATTATTATTTTTTCAGTTATATTAAAATATACGAAGATAAGCGTAAAAAGTTTCGTTTATTCAGCTTACAATGATGTAAGTTTATGTTAGCTCTATAGAAAATGTCTTTTTAAGCTATAAAATCGATGTTGAATGAATAGAGACTACTAGAATTCTATGTTGTCTCGTAGGGGAGAGTTAGTTGGAAGTAGGAGTAAAATTGTTAGTCCACTGATTATAGTATGTTTAAATGAGGCTATTTATACATAGAAGTTAAAAAAATTTAAAAGAGCAGCCCCATAACATGTTGGAGCTGCCCTTGAAATAATTAGTCTTGGCCTTGTTGTCCAGAAGTAAACCAATCTTGAACATTCCAGACTTTTGTTACGAGTCCTTCATAGAAATCAGGTTCGTGACTTACTAGCACAATGGTACCTTTAAATTCTTTCATGGCACGTTTTAATTCATTTTTTGCATCTACATCTAAATGGTTTGTCGGTTCGTCGAAGAGAAGCCAGTTAGCTTCCTCCATCATTAATTTACATAAACGCACTTTAGCTTGCTCGCCACCAGATAATGAATTAAGCGGACGTGTAATATGGTCAGTTTTTAGGCCTGCTCTTGCTAAAGCTGCACGTACTTGGGCTTGTTCCATAGAAGGGAATGCATTCCAAACATCATCAATAGGCGTGATTTTCTCAGCTTTTACTTCCTGTTCAAAATAGGAAGGATATAGGTAGTCACCACGGACTACTTTCCCACCAAGCGCATTAATTTTACCTAACATTGTTTTTAATAATGTAGATTTACCAACACCATTCATACCGACTAAAGCAATTTTTTCACCTCGTTCAATCGCAAAAGAAAGTGGAGGAAGTAATGGCTTTTCTTTATCGTAACCAATCACTAAGTTCTCAGCCTCTACAACATAGCGGCTAGATGAACGGGCTTCTTTAAAACCGAATTCTGGTTTTACAGCTGTTTCTGGGCGATCAATTCGCTCTAAACGATCAAGTTGCTTAGCGCGTGATTTTGCACGACCAGTAGTGGAGTAACGAGCCTTGTTTTTGGCTATAAAATCTTCTTGCTTCTTGATGAACTCCTGTTGCTTTTCATAGGCTTCAATATGCTGACGTTTATTGATTTCAGCAAGTTCAAGGAATTTTTCGTATGTTGCAGTATAACGAGTTAATTTAGAAAATTCCAATTGGAAGATGACATCCACTGTTTCGTTCATAAATTCTGTATCATGTGAGATTAGAAGGAAAGCATATGGATAATTCTTTAAATAAATTTTCAACCAAGTAATATGTTCCTCATCAAGATAGTTCGTCGGCTCATCTAATAAAAGTACTTTTGGTTTTTCTAATAAAAGCTTAGCGAGGAGTACCTTTGTACGTTGTCCACCAGAAAGGGCAGCTACATCACGCTCTAAGCCAATGGCATCAAGTCCAAGTCCACGTGCCACCTCTTCAATTTTCATATCTAATGAATAAAAATCTCCTGCATCTAATGCATCTTGTACTTCTGCCATTTGTTCTAAAAGTACTTCTAATTCTTCAGGCGTTGCGTCTGCCATCTTGCCTGTAATTTCATTCAGATCTTCTTCTTTTTTATATAATGGTAAAAAGGCATCGCGTAACACTTCACGCATTGTTCTACCAGCCGTTAGTACGGTATGTTGGTCTAGATAACCATAGTGTGTACCAGGCAGCCACTCAACTTTTCCTGTATCGTGGATCGTTTGACCTGTAATAATACCCATTAATGTAGACTTACCGACACCATTAGCCCCTACAAGTCCGATATGATCACCTTCCACTAAGCGAAACGATACATCTTTAAAGAGTGTACGATCACCGAAAGAATGACCTAAATTTTCTACTGTTAATATTGCCATATCTGTTCCTCCAACTATCTTTCTTGTTTACATTTTATAGCTCTGCAAGCTGCTTGTTAAGTTCTGCTAATTGAGCTTCCATATTCGCAAGACGTTGCTCTGCTTTAGCTACCTGATCGTTGTGTCCAGTAGACTCCAACTTTTCTATATCACCTTGTAAATTCATATAGTCCATTTTTAACTCTCTAATTTGGTATTCAATATCACTTTTTGTTGGCATGAAGACTACTCCTTTTGAGAATATTTTTATAGTGAATGCGTGTAAAAGCGATGGAGGTTTTAAGAATCCCCCACCGCTTATTCTTTAAAATCAATCGGGTACTTGTTGAATTTACTTATGTCCCAACTACTGTAAGAGCTGTTGGAGTGAAAAATTCTTATATATTGTATCATAATCATCTTCGAAGTAGCACTAAGTAGAAGCGATATTATGACGATCGTAAGCAAAATCTAAGAGTAAAGCTTGAAGTGTTTCATTATTACCAGCAAGATTGAGTTGTCGCTGTTTTCTCACTGCTCGTTCACTGCGAGCTTCGTGTAAAAGAAATTCCATGACAGCATTTTGGATTTGTGATTGCTTCATTTTACGACCAAGTCCTAGATGGATAAAGCCATTATGCTCACGAGGAAAAGCATGTAAAAGCTCAGCTTCAGTTTGCGCAAGTGTAATGCATGGCACGCCATAAGAGGCAATTTTATAAGGTGTATAGTTAGCATTACAAATAATGACATCTGCTTTAGGTAGTAGTTTGAGGAGTGCATCTTTATCTCGAAGAATAGCAGTATTGCGACGACTAAGTACCATCATTTGCAAGTCATCCGTTGCATGGCGATAGCTGTCGTCAATCATAACTGTAATTTGTAGTGGTATTTGTAACTGAGTTAGGTGTCGAAGTGTTCGATACGTTAAATTATGCTCGTCCCCATCCTCGAAAGCAACAACGATATGAGGCGGATTTTCAGGTGTTTTACTATCAGGTATATTATCGAAATGCTGATATGCATCTGGCAGGGCAAAAACAAAGCTTCCACCAATATAATGCGCTGGTAAATAATCTTTCACTTCTTGATAGAGTGCTAGTAGTACACAATCACAGGCTTGGCCACCTTCACCAAAATCATCAAAATGAATAATTGTTTTGCAGAATGGTCGTAATTCCTCTACTTGCCAGCCTTCAGAATTTCGCCCATCTCTAACAATTAAATCAGGTTGAAGTCCTTTGATTTGCTTAGGTAATTCGTTAAAGTGATCAAATAGAATAGGCGTAACTCCTTCATTCATTAAAATTTGAATTCCGTCATTTGAAGGAGTCTTTACAAAGATAAAAACCTTCTCATTCGAAAGTAGTTTAGCTAATGTTGAAACCCGTTCAAAAGGATACAGCCCTTTATCAATACAGCTTTCAATAATGAAAACAATCGTTTTTTTTGGTTCAATTGCGTGTGTTTCGTTTTGCAAATGTATCCCATCCTTTCCTCTGTCTCTTTAAATTATGGCGAAGAAAGGGCAAGTATGTGTAAAATTTAGGATTTGATCATGATTGTCTCTAGCGGAATCTTCTAAAATAGCTATCTTTAATCAGTTTTAATCATCAAAAAAATGGTCGATATATATAGTAAGGCGAATTGTAGGAATATACATAACAATTGGAAGTTCTTTATCTTGGTTCGAAAAATCCCTCTACAAATGGAGATGATGGGATGCTTTGTTTAACTCCGATGTGTCAAGATAAGCGTAATTGATATACTATCAATAAGTAGAAGGACGGGAGAAAAAATGAGTATGCGTGCAGCGATTGTTGTAGGGGCGACTGGTTTAACCGGCTCCGCTCTAGTTGAACAATTATGTGAAAATGATGAGTATATTTCAGTAACAGTTATTGCACGAAGAAAGCTAACTTATACGCATCCAAAGTTAGAAGTGAAAATTCGTGATTTTGATAGAATAGAAGAAAACGATATAGGATTTGCTCATGAATTGTATTGTTGCTTAGGTACAACCATTAAAAAGGCAGGCTCTCGTGAAATGTTTGAAAAGGTAGATTTTGAATACCCGTTAGCAATTGCCTCTTTAGCAAAAAAACGGGGAATCCCTCATTTTCTTGTGATTACGGCAATGGGAGCTAATGAAAATTCTCCATTTTACTATAATCGAGTTAAAGGTAAACTTGAGCGTGATTTAGAGGAACTAGGTTTACAAAGGCTTTCCATTATTCGCCCATCACTCTTAGTAGGGAACCGTGATGAATTTCGATTAGGAGAAAAGGCAGGAGAAAAATTATTAAAGCTTGCACAGCCTTTATTGATTGGACCTTTAAAACGTTCTAGAGCAATTGAAGCTACACAAGTGGCAAAGGCTATGATTATCATTGCCTTATATGGTAAACAACAGCCAGTCACTATTTATCCTTCAGATGAGTTAGCTACATTAGAGTATCCGGAAATACCACAAGAGGACATTTCAAGAGAGACATTATTTAATTGGGATAAGCTGAATGAAGGCGAGAAAGTTAATCGTGAGGTTGTCATTAATCGAGATAAATATAAGCTTGAGGAAACGGTCATTGATAAGGAAGTCCATTTCCGACAACGTGATCAGGATAATTAATTTTAGGATTAAATTCGTCGTTCCGTCTAAAGACTGAATTTATATCAATTGTCATGACAATCCTTTCCGAGCCACTTTTCATTTGTTACAATATTATTGTAGAAGATGAATGTGGAGGCAAAGTAAAGATGAAAATTTTACTCGTAGATGGCACGATGTTTGGTCGTAAAACTGGTGCTATTTTAGAGCAAGTGGAGCAATATATTAAAGAATTAGATGCTAGTTTCGAGTTAGAAATGATGCATTTTAGTCAATATAAGCATCAAATTGTGGATGGTTCTCCATTAAATGATGATATGAAAAAAATGATTCAACAATTTGAAGAGGCAGACGCTTACATTATTGCAACGCCTATTTTCCAAGCGTCCATTCCAGGTGTTTTGAAAAATGCCTTTGATTTCTTACACCCTAAAACAATGCGCTATAAGCCCGTATCTATTGTTGCAAATGGAGGCACATACCAGCATCACCTTGTAGTCGAAAATCAGCTAAAACCTATTTTAGACTACTTCCGAGCGCTTGTTACGCCAAACTATGTGTATACACATACATCACATTTCGATGCAAATAATACTATTGTAGATGAAGACGTTCATAGTCGTTTACGTGAATTAGCTCGAGTATTTGTTCAATACTGTGAAATGAGCAAGAACTTGCCGAAGGAAACAATTGACCAACATTAAGATAGCCCTTGTACGGTGGTAAGAAATCACTGTGCAGGGGATTTTTCTTTGTAAGTATTGTTTTAGGATGTGATAAAATAAAACTTTAGTGACACAGGAAGGAGGGCTGCTCATGCAGGACATCGCTTTACTAGAAAAACAACGCTGTAATCTTATTTTGACCAATAAGGCGAAGGAAGCGGTAGAGGAATGCTCAGCAAACGAGCATGCCTTTTTTGCGTTACAAAGATCTTTTACTGTCTATATTGAAAAACGAAAAGCAAAAACAGTTGGTGAAACCTTTTTATCCATCTATTTTAATGCGGAGGACAATGAAAAATTAAGCGATATTCTTACTGAGAAAACGGTTATTATGGATTGTGTGCTAAAGGTGGAAGGATTGCTGGCAACCAATATTCGATTTGTCCATATGCGTGGACCTATTAACACAAATCGTCGCTTAGCAGCCGCATTACAATTTGTGACGAAGCCTAATAATGGAGCAGGTATTCCACTTGAGCTTCACACCAAAATAAGACAGCTACCGATTGCAGAGGAACGTACAGAGTATGTAAAAAAACGTATAGCCAGCTGGGAAGGCTATTTAAAAATACAAGAACGAGATGCAACCATTGATGATATTCATACAGAATTTAAACAAAGCTATTTCAATGAAGACTTTACACGCTTAACCATTGTATGTCCCTACATAAAGAGTAAAGAATGGAAAAAGCTAGAGGGGTTAAGTGTTAGCATTCAAGGAATTCGAGGTGAGATAGGACAGGTTATTAAGGCTAATGCAGGAAAGCAAACGGTAGAAATTGATGTAAAGCCTTTTATACAGGATTTGGCTCGCAAGGACCAGCTGAATCTTCGTTCCAAAAAAGCGAGCTTTAGTAATTTTGCAACATTAAGCCAAATTCGACGACTACGTAATGGTTTTACAAAGCTAGAAAAGGGTGAGGCAGTAAACCCTAATTTAGAAACCATACTGTTTGAGCGGCGTCCTGTAGTTCGGGCATCTAAGCTACGCGAAGATATTGAGTTTCATAATAATTTAAATGAATATCAACGACGAGCCGTTTTAGGTGCACTATCTGTTGAGGATTTGTATGTCATTCAGGGTCCACCTGGTACGGGGAAAACAACTGTCATTTCAGAGATTTGTCAGCAAAATGTTAAAGCAGGCTTAAAAACACTTGTTGCCTCACAGTCTAATTTAGCTGTAGATAATGCATTAGGACGCTTACTGTCCAATCAAGAAATTCGAATTTTACGCTATGGTAGAACGGAAAGTATTGAGGAAGAGGGTAAAAAATTCATTGAGGAAAATGTTGCGCTTCAATGGCGTGAGCAGACACTTGCTGCGATTGAAGAAGCAATTACAATATTTCCAGAACGTCAGCAAGAGCTAGAAGCAAACCTTGTAAAAGCAAAAGATGAGCTAGAGAAATTAGAGCAATGGCTAGAGCAATTAACACAGGAAATTGCTGCAAAAGAGCAGGCAGCTATGGAAGAACCCATTTTACAGCAAGAGATTCAAGCATTAAAAAAAGAATTGAAGGCTGCTAAAACAGAGCAACAAACATGTGAGACTCAAAAAGAGCATTATGAAAAACAGCTCGCACAAATTGAGCCAATTGTACAGCAGCTTGAACAGACCCTTGCTGATTACCCTTCAGTCGAGCAACTACAGGGAACGATTCAGGAAACTACTGAAAAAGTGAATCATCTAGAGGCTGCTGCTCAATATAAAGAACTACAAGAACAAAAGCACCAGTTAACACAGCAATTTGAAGAGATACAGCAGAAATATGAAATCGAAAGTAATCGTCTAGTAATCATGAAGGAAGCGCAAAAATATATATACACCTTAACCTCATTTGAGCTTATCCAGCGTTTTTTACAGCATTATCAAATTCGCCCTTCTCATGTACTTTCGCAACAAATTGATCGCTTGCAGCATTTAGAGGATGCGAAAGATTTAGAGGCATGGTCAACGATTAATGCGCGTTTACAAAAAGCAATTGTGAAGCTTGAGGCTTTGGTTACGCATGAAGGCAAGGAGCGTGCCCTTGCTAAAAGTAGACTACAACCGGTACAATCGTTTTCTTTGCAAAACCTTACTGGTGTATTCGCACAATTAAACACGGCTTTTCAAGATGGTCAAGCACCAGCAAGTGATGTTATTGAAAGTTATTTGCTCGGGCTATATATGCGTCGTGATTTTGTTTGGCAAAAGGGTATAGCACTAAAGCAACAGCAAGAGCATAAAGATCAGGAATACGAAACTTTTCGTAAAAATCTTGGAACTTTAATTCATCAGGAATGTGCAATAACTAGCTTTGATGTGCAAAGTTACCAGCGGCAGCTCCAACCATTTATCCAGCATACTGAGCGGTTACAACAATTAGCAAACGCCTTTCAAATTACTGAAGAACCAGAAGAATCTGTAGACTATTTAAAAATTCTTGCCTCACAAGCTAGAGAGTCTCTTCTACAAGCAAAGCAGCAACTGGAGGCAGTGGAACAGGCTAAAGTACAACTCGTTCCTAAACAAGCCTCTTTACAGACTGTCCAAACAAACTTGCAGGAAGTAGAACAGCAGCTAACGCTTATAGAAGAACAAATAAAAGATATTAATATAGCAGGATTGAAGAAAGAAAAGCAACTAGCTACCTATACAAAGCTTTTACAATCTATGCCAGAACGAACGGCTGAAGAGGTGAAGGAAGCTATTCAAACTGCAAAGCAAGCAATCGAAGCATTCCAACATCAGGAAAAACAGCTACCTCTTCACAAAAAACTACAAGAACAATGGCGTGAAAAATTACAAAACGCAACAGAGTATGATTTAGATGAAATTCGAAAATTGTATGTGCGTCATGCGAACGTTATTGGTACAACATGCGTAGCTTCTGCCAGTAAGGAGTTTATGGAAAATTATCCGACCTTTGATGTGGTTATTATTGATGAAGTTTCAAAGGCAACACCACCAGAATTGCTCTTACCAATGCTAAAGGGGAAGAAAGTAATTTTAGTAGGTGATCATCATCAGCTACCACCATTACTTGGGGATGATACGCTGGAGGAAACATTAAAGGCAATGCTAGAAGAAAATCCAAACTTTGAAGGCGCACAGGAATTAAAAAATCTGTTGCGTGAATCATTATTTGAGCGTTTATTTAATAATTTGCCACCAACACATAAGCAAATGCTAGCATTGCAATACCGCATGCATGAGAAAATCATGCAAAGTATCACACCGTTTTATGCGGAAGAAGAAAATGGCTTGCAATGTGGCTTACCAGATTCAGATGCAGCAAGAGATCATGGCTTAGAAGGGCAGTTTATAAAACGTGATGACCATTTACTGTGGATTGATATTCCAACAGAAAAACCTTATTTAGAGGAGCAAGTAAAAGGGGGAACGAGTCGTTTTAATGAAGGAGAATTGCTCACAATTAGACGTATTTTACTAGATCTCAATGAAGCTGTGAAGGCAGCAAAAGAAGCAGGGCGTATGCCGCAGGATGCTCAAAAAAGCGTTGGTGTCATCAGTTTCTACGGTGAGCAGGTAAAGAAAATTAATCGTCTTCTTCAGCAAGAATTACAGCTACCACATCTGCAATTTAGAACAGGGACTGTTGATAAATTCCAAGGGATGGAAATGGATGTCATTTTAGTGAGCATGGTTCGTAATACACCTAAAGGCGGGGATATTGGCTTTGCCAGAGATTATCGTCGATTAAATGTCGCGCTATCTCGTGCCCGTGAGTTACTACTGCTTGTTGGAAGTGCAGAAATGTTTGCAAAACGTGCAAAACATCAAGAGACAAGAGAGATGTATGCGAATTTGTTAAAAACAGTAAAATCCTACGATGGCTTGCGTAATCATGAAGGATTGGTGATGTAGATTGTCAAAATTACAACAACGACTAATGCGTGAGCTTCAGCAGAATCGTAATATTAAAATTGTCAAAACGGCTGAATGGTGTATTCCCATTCGAACAGTTGATGTGACCTATGAGCCTGTTCGTCGTTCAACAATGGATGTCTTAATGACAATGCTTCTGCTTAGTATCCAAGAGGCGGATTTTAGCAACGCACAGGAATTGAGCGAGTTATTGCTTGTAGACCCGTTATTTATTGAAGACTTGGTTTCTTTAATGATTCGAGTAAACCTTGTGAGGAATGAAGATGATTTCTATAGGCTAACTGAAAAAGGTCAGAGGCAGCTAGAACGAGGTATTTTTGAAGAAGAACTAGAGGAAGAAACCTCCACGCTTTACTTTAGTCCTTGCCATCAATCGTTTCTCACTATTGATACAAGTAATGATGAATATGATGAATTGCCAGAGCTTTATCGTTATATTGACAAAGAGGCAGAACAACAGGAACAATTTGAGGAGTCCATGGTGATTGCAGCTTTACAGGAAGCGGATGAAGAAGAGGAAGGTAGCTCTCAGAAAGTCATCGCAAAAATTGTTCAAACAGAGGCGCAACAAATTAATGATAGCCCATGTTTAGAGTTTGTTCTTTATGATAAGGAACAGGATATCGTATTTGTACGAGTATGGAATACATTACTCAATCAATGGGATCATCATTTAGAGCAACAGCTTACAGAAGAAGAACAATTAACATGGCGTGAGCAATATTTATCTTGATTCAATAGGATTTCAATTGCTAAAAAAACGAACGTAAATCGCGTTCGTTTTTTTGTTTTACATTATAAATTTACAAAGTTAGGTGATAATCGAAAAATTTTTTCGATAAAATACTGCATTAGCATAAATTAAACCATTGCTAAGGAGGGGACAGATGTTAACGATTAGTTTATGTATGATTGTTAGAAATGCACAATGTACGATTGAAAGATGCTTAGATTCTGTTCAGCACCTCGTGGATGAGATTAATATTATTGATACTGGCTCAACTGATCGTACAAAAGAGATTGTACAAAATTTTACCTCTCGAATTTATGACTTTTCCTGGTGTAATCATTTTGCCAAAGCACGAAATTTTTCCTTTCAGCAGGCAACAAAAGACTATATTTTATGGCTTGATGCAGATGATGTTATGACAAAGGAAAATCAGCACAAATTCAGCCAGCTAAAGCAAACGTTATTTCCTTCTATTGATGCTGTAACAATGGATTATTATTTGACGCTTGATTGTGATGGGGAAGTGGAGTGTAGTGAACGAAAGTTTCGTTTAGTAAAAAGGGCGAATCATTTTCAATGGGAGGGTGCTGTTCATGAGAATTTAAGGGTGTCAGGGCAGCTCTATCATAGTGATATCGCTGTCACACATTTACCGTTAACGAAAGATATTCATCGCAATATAAATATTTATGAGGCATTAGTAAAGAATGGACATTCTCTTTCAGCAATTGAGACATTTCATTATGCGAATGAACTAAAATTACATCACCGTTATCTAGAAGCTATTAATCAATACAATCTATTTTTGGATAGCAACTTAGGCACTACAGATAATCGCATTGAGGCTTGTTTACAAGTAGGGGAATGCTATCGATGTTTACATGATGATCAACAAGCACAGCAAGCTGTTTTGCAATCTTTCCTATATGATCGACCAAAGCCAGAAGCATGTTGCCGAATGGGCCAATTTTTTATGGAGCAATTAAAACATAAAGAGGCTATTTACTGGTACTCTCAAGCCTTGCAACAAGCTCCTGCCGATACAATGACTATCCAAAAGCATGCTTATTCAACATGGATTCCTCATTTACAATTAAGCCTTTTATACAGGGGGTTACGGTTATTTGAAAATGCCTATCAGCATAATCTAGAGGCACAAAAATGGAAACCGAATCATCAGGAAATAATCAATAATGGGAAATATTTACTTAGTCAATTAAAGATATAAATCTTTCTTATGGAAAAGGTACATCAATAAACAAGACATAAATAGCTTGGCCAATTAACACAGAGACACCTACAACAACCGTCATAAAAATTACATTACGTGGCCTAAAATCTTTTGCTTCCATTAAAAACCTCCCTCGATATAGAATATTCAGTCAATTCAAGATATGTTTAGAAGGGATGAGTATGCATAATAAAAGAGCAAATTCACATATAGAGTGAATTTGCTCTTTTTAATTAATCGAACTTTAACCCCTTCAATGCTTCAGCAAGTGCATTGTTCACAGGCTCCTCGTTGTTTTGCTGCTTTAAGTACTTTTGTACGGAGCGCTTGTCGACCTTGCCTCCGCCTTCTTTTTTGCGTCTTGCTTCAAAGGCTGATAATTTTTCGCGATAGCCACATTTACAAACGAAAATTTGACCATCGCCTTCTCCACGAAGCTCTAATTTTTTATGACATTGTGGACAACGTGCATTTGTGGTACGTGAGACATTTTTACGATGACCACATTCGCGATCTTGACAGACAAGCATTTTTCCTTTCTTGCCATTCACTTCAAGCATCGGTTTACCGCAATCAGGACAGGATTTGGTAGAGATATTATCATGCTTATACTTTTTGTCACTACCCTTAATCTCTGTAACAATTTCCTTTGTGTAATTTTTCATCTCGCTAATAAATACATCTTTTTTTAGCTTACCCTTTGCAATAAGCTCAAGCTTTTGCTCCCATTCTGCTGTCAGGGCAGGGGATTTCAATTCCTCTGGCACTAGGTCGAGTAGTTGACGACCTTTAGAGGTAATGTAAATATCTTTGCCACCACGCTTTTCTATTAAGAAGGAATTGAAAAGCTTTTCAATAATATCTGCACGTGTTGCGACTGTGCCAAGACCACCCGTAGATTTTAATGTGTCGGCTAATTTTTTATTATTCGTTGCCATGTATTTTGTTGGGTTTTCCATGGCTGATAAAAGTGTAGCTTCGTTAAATCGAGCAGGTGGCTTTGTTTGACCAGAAGTTTGGGCAAGAAGCTTTACTTTTAACATATCGCCCTTCTCAATGCGTGGTAGTATTTGTTCCTTTACGTCATCTGCTGTGTCCTCATCATCAAAGCGATGCTCATAAACTTCCTTCCAGCCAGATGATAAAATCGTTTTTCCACGAGCAATAAAGCTTTCATCGCCAATTTTTGCACGAAGTGTTAGTTGCTCATATTCAAAAGCAGGGAGTAGAACAGCTAGGAAACGCTTTACAACAAGATCATAAATTTTACGTTCCTTATCTGTGAAAGCTGAATAATTTACATAGCCCTCTGTTGGAATAATTGCATGATGATCTGATACTTTACTATCGTCGACAAAGGCCTTTGTTGGCTTGAATGGTTTAGTAAGCAGTTTATTGGCGATGGAGCGATATTCACCAATACCACAGGCCTTTAAGCGTTCTGGTAGTGTGGCAACGATATCCTGTGAAATAAAGCGAGAATCCGTACGTGGATAAGTTAACACTTTATGTTGCTCATAGAGTTTTTGCATGAGATTCAATGTTTCTTTCGCTGAGTAGCCGAAGATTTTATTGGCATCCCGCTGCAATTCAGTTAAATCATAAAGTCCAGGTGCAAATGATTTTTTAGGTTTCTTTTCAATGTCCGCAACAATAGCATTGCTATTTCCTATTTTTTTCACCAGTGTATCGATTTTATCTTTATCAAAGCTACGACTATTACCATTTTGGTCTTGCCATGTGAGCTTTAAGTTGTCAGTTGTTTGCGCTTCAATACCATAATAAGTTTGTGCCTTAAAGTTTTTAATTTCATCTTCACGTGCAGCAATTATTGCTACTGTTGGTGTTTGTACACGTCCGCAATTCAACTGTGCGTTAAAGCGGGTAGTTAGAGCACGAGTAGCATTAAGCCCGATATACCAATCTGCCTCTGAGCGAGCTACAGCAGAGGCATATAGATTATCATATGCATTACCTGGCTTTAGATTGGCAAACCCATCTTTAATTGCCTTATCTGTAACAGAGGAAATCCATAAGCGTTTCAAAGGCTTTTTAATTTTCACTTTATCCAGTATCCAGCGTGCTACTAATTCACCTTCACGTCCAGCATCTGTAGCAATGATAATTTCATTAACATCATTACGTGAAAGCTGACTTTTGACTGCATTAAATTGCTTTCCAGTTTGCTTTATAACCGTTAATTTTAAACGTTCTGGTAGCATGGGTAGATCTTCTAGATTCCATGTTTTATATTTCACATCATAGCTTTCAGGGTCAGCCAGAGTTACAAGATGTCCAAGCGCCCAAGTAACAATATATTTATCTCCCTCAAGGAAACCATTTCCTTTTTTATTACACTTCAGTACACGTGCGATATCACGTGCTACAGAAGGTTTTTCAGCAATTACTACGCTCTTTGCCATTGTTAACACCCTTTCATAGTTCCATGGTTTTAAATATAGCATAGGTTGAGTGGGTTCGCAGTTTTACTGCAATGTAAAATGCATTTAGTAAACAAAGAAAAGAAAGGGAAGAAAATTTGTCATGAAAAGCAAAGAAGCTTCATATGGTGTATATGTGATTTTAGCTTTTTAATTTCTGTTCTATGTAAAATTTTTGCTCGTAATTTTGCGAAAAATCTATTTTGTTGCTAGACACCAAATTTTGAGAATGCTATATTTATGTTGTCATAGTATTTTTATAATTAGGAAAAAATAGAATACTTTATGGGTTTGAATGATTTTTCCTGATTATAAGGAGTGATGAAGTATAGAGCTAGATGAAGGATGATAGGGCCTATGGTAAAGAAAACGTTAAAACAAAGAATTGTAGACGCTTCAGTTGAATTGTTTCAACAAGATGGTTATCACAATGTAACAGTGGATCGTATTGTGGAATACATTGGGGCATCAAAGGGTGGATTTTATCATAATTTTAAATCAAAAGATGAACTGTTGTATGAAATTCATGATGTCTTTATTTCATATGTCATTCAACAATCGCAAGCTGCATATGACAAATTCGATACACCCATCACACGTTTGTGTGCCATGCTGCAAACACTGACACAAGTATTTGATATGTATCAAGCACATATTACGATTTTTTATGAAGAAAGTCGTTCACTCTCAGATGAATATAGTGACATCATCCATAAAAAGCGAGATCACTATCGTGATATTTTACAAAGAGTGATAGCAGAGGGTCAGGAAGCAAAGGTTTTTCGTACCGAATTACCTTGTACAATTGTGACCATGGCAATTGTCGGGATGATTAACTGGACATACAAATGGTTTAAGCAATCAGGACCATTAACGATGGAGCAAATCACAGATGTTTTTACCGATATGGTATTACGGGCAATTGTGACAGAACAAGCCATGGAAGAAGCGAAGCAATTTATAATAAAGGGGTAGCCAGTAGGAAACACTGGTTTTATTATTTGTTTTTACAAACCGACTAGTCGGTATTAACTGTAAGCAATTGTTCTTAAGCTACATTACTATGGCAAATTCGACATTAGGGGGATTAGGGATGAATTTTGAATTAACAAAAGAGCAAGAGATGATTCGAGACATGGTGCGTGATTTTGCTGAGAAGGAGATTAAACCGTATGCTCGTGAGGTTGATGAGACATCAACAATGAGAATAGAGAGCTTTAAGAAGATGGCAGAACTAGGCTTATTGGGTATCCCGTTTCCTGAGGAATATGGTGGATCAGGTGGTGATACGGTGTCCTACGCTTTAGCTGTAGAGGAGATTGGTCGAGCATGTGGGGGCACAGGGTTAAGCTATGCAGCTGCTGTTAGCTTAGGAGCCTCTCCAATTTACAACTTCGGCACAGAGGAACAAAAGCAAGAGTGGCTAGTTCCATTAGCTAAGGGTGAGACATTAGGATCATTCGGTTTAACAGAGCCAAATGCAGGTTCAGATGCAGGGGGCACACGTACTACAGCTGTTATCGATGGTGATGACTACATTATTAACGGAGAGAAATGCTGGATCACCAATGCAGGATATGCTCGACAAATTATTGTAACGGCGGTAACAGGTAAACGTGAAGATGGTAAAAAGATTATTTCTTCTATTATTGTGCCAACAAACACACCAGGCGTAACAATCAACTGTAATTATGACAAAATGGGTGTACGTGGCTCCAATACATGTGAAATTGTGTTAGAAAATGTCCGTGTCCCAAGAACGAATCTATTAGGGGATGAAAAACGTGGCTTTAGCCAGTTTTTAAATACATTGGATGGTGGTCGTATTTCCATCGCTGCTCTTTCTGTTGGAATTGCCCAGGCTGCTTATGAAAAGGCACTAAAATTCGCGAAGGAACGTGAGCAATTTGGTGCACCTATTTCGAAGCTACAGGCGATCCAATTTAAGTTAGCTGATATGGCAATGGAAATAGAGCTTGCTCGTACGTTAGTACATAAAGCAGCATGGTTAAAAGATCAAAAGAAACCATTTGGCAAAGAAGCTGCGATGGCTAAACTATTTGCTTCTGAAATGGGCTTCCGTACATGTAATCAGGCAATCCAAATTCATGGTGGTTCTGGATATATGAAAGAATACGATGTAGAACGTCATTTACGTGATATTAAATTAATGGAAATCGGTGAAGGAACATCTGAAATTCAACGTCTTGTTATTTCTCGTCTAATTGGCTGTTAATCATCATCAGTTAAATTAAATAGCATAAATGAGGGGGATCTTCATGGCAGAACTTGTGTATCAAACAATTGGTCAATTGCTAGATGAACAATCAAAAAAGTACCCGCAGAATGAAGCATTGGTCTATGCTGACAGAAATTTACGCATGACTTATGAGCAGCTAAATCGTCAAGCTCGATACGTAGCAAGAGGTTTAATGGCTCTTGGAATTGAAAAGGGAGACCATATCGCAGTATGGACGACAAATGTTCCAGAGTGGGTACAGCTTCAATTTGGTACAGGGAAGATGGGTGCTCCAATTGTAACGGTAAATACGAATTACCGTGCAAGTGAGTTGGAGTACTTATTGAAGCAATCTGATGCTAAAACGATTTTTTTAATTGAAAATTATCGAGACCATTCTTTTATTAATACACTGCAAGAGTTATGTCCAGAGCTTGAACATTGTGAACCAGGTAATTTGCAATCAAAGCGACTACCTTTATTAAAAAATGTTATTTTAATCGGTGAAACCAAATACCCCGGCGTACTTAATTGGTCAGACGTTTTAACTGCTGCCGAGCAAGTAACAGAAGAACAGCTAGATCGAAGAGAGCAATCTCTCCATTATGATGATGTCATTAATATTCAATATACTTCTGGTACAACAGGCTTTCCTAAGGGAGTAATGCTAACGCACTTTAACTTGGTCAATAATGCTGTCAATATTGCTGAATGTATGCGTTTAACGGCAGAGGATCGTCTATGTATCCCAGTCCCATTCTTCCATTGCTTTGGTTGTGTCATAGGAACATTAGCCATTACAACGAGTGGTGGAACCATGGTACCAGTACAGGAGTTCTCACCTGAAGAGGTACTAAGAACCGTTCAACAAGAGAAATGCACTGCATTACATGGCGTGCCAACGATGTTCATTAGTGAACTGAATTTATCGAATTTTGCATCTTTCGATCTTTCAACTTTACGTACAGGAGTCATGGCAGGATCAAACTGTCCAATTGAAGTTATGAAAGCGGTCATTGAGAAGATGGGCATGAAAGATATAACAATATGCTACGGTCAAACAGAATCATCACCTGTTATTACACAGACAAGAACGGATGACCCGCTAGTGTTAAAGGTGGAGACAGTTGGCCGCGCTTTACCTAACCTAGAAGTAAAGATTGTTGTTCCTGGAACTACCGAGGAAGCTCCGACAAATGAACAGGGAGAGCTATGTACGAGGGGCTATCATGTGATGAAGGGCTATTATAAAAACCAGGAGGAAACAGATCTTGCGATTGACGAGGATGGTTGGTTGCACACAGGTGATTTAGCAACAATGGATGAAGCAGGTTATGTCCGTGTAACAGGTCGTTTAAAGGATATGATTATCCGTGGTGGCGAAAACCTATATCCTCGTGAAATTGAGGAGTTCCTTTATACACATCCGAAAATTTCAGATGTTCAGGTTGCAGGTGTCCCTGACCCTGTTTATGGCGAGGAGGCGGCAGCTTGGATTGTTTTAAAAGAAGGGGAGCAGGCTACAGCGGTTGAAATCCGAGATTATTGTCGGGATAAAATTTCTAGACATAAAATTCCGCGACATATTTTCTTTATTGATAACTATCCAATGACTGCATCTGGAAAAGTTCAAAAATATAAATTACGAGAAGATTTCGTTATGACCGTAAAGTAAGGAGGGGCAGTGACTATGTTCAATAAGGTATTAATTGCAAATCGTGGGGAGATTGCTAGACGAGTGATCAGAACATGCAAGCGCCTAAATATTCATACGGTTGCAATCTATTCAGAGGCAGATGCTAAAAGCTTACATGTGAAAGATGCAGATGAGGCTTTCTGTGTTGGGAAGCCACCGGTTGCACAGAGCTATTTAAATATCGACCGCATTCTTGAAATTGCACTAGAAAGTGGTGCAGAGGCTGTTCATCCTGGCTATGGTTTACTATCAGAGAATGCAAATTTTGCAAAACGTTGTACAGACGCAGGTTTAGTGTTTATCGGGCCAAGTGCTGATGTGATTGCTTCAATGGGCAGTAAATTAGAGGCACGTAAAACAATGAAAGCTGCTGGTGTACCGATTGTAGAGGGTGTAGAAGCGCCTGTGAAGGATGTAGAAGAAGCCACTGACATAGCGGAACGTTTAGGCTATCCGATTATGTTAAAGGCATCAGCAGGTGGTGGCGGTATCGGTATGCAACTAGTTGAAAATGCCGAGGAACTAGCTAAAGCTTTTGAGGGAAATCAAAAGCGTGCACAATCATTCTTTGGTGATGGCACGATGTATATGGAGCGATTCATTGCTAACCCTCACCATGTCGAGGTGCAAATTATTGCTGATCATCAAGGTAATGTCGTTCCATTATTTGAACGAGAATGCTCTATTCAACGAAGAAATCAAAAAGTAGTAGAAGAAGCACCATCACCGTTTATCTCACAAGAGACAAGAGAAAAAATGCTAGAAGCGTCAGTTAAGGCGGCGAAGCATATTGGTTATGTCAATGCTGGAACAATCGAATACTTGGTTGATGAAGATCAAAACTTTTATTTTTTAGAAATGAATACAAGACTACAGGTAGAGCATCCCGTTACGGAGGAAATTACGAAGCTTGATTTAGTAGAGGAGCAATTAAAAATTGCTGCAAAACAACCTCTTACGTTCACTAGAGAAAGTATGACTAAAGAAGGGCACGCGATTGAAGTGCGCATATACGCTGAAAATCCTTCGACGTTTTTCCCGTCTCCAGGTACCATTACGACTCTTGAATTACCGACAGGTGAAGGAATTCGACATGAGTGTGGTGTAGAGTCTGGTTCAGTGGTAACACCATTCTATGATCCAATGATTAGTAAATTGGTGGTGTGGGGGGAAACAAGAGAAATTGCCTGTGAAAGATTAGCACAAGCGCTAAAGACGTATAAAGTGGAGGGGATTCAAACGAATATCCCGATGCTGTTAAAAACCGTCACACATGAACAATTTTTAAAAGGCTATACGACAACAAAATTTGTAGAGCAATATTATTTACCGCAATTAGCAGAAACAAAATAACAATTATCATGTATTCGTGCTTCCATAGAGGGACGAATACATGATTAAAAAATTAGGAGTGAATGATTATGGCAACAGTAAAAGCAAGCATGGCAGGAACAGTATGGAAAATCGTCGTAACAGAGGGCGAGAAAGTGACAGCAGGTCAAGATGTAGCCATTTTAGAATCGATGAAAATGGAAATTCCAATTGCAGCAGAAGAGGATGGCGTAGTGACGAAAATCATTGCCAATGAGGGAGACTTTATTAACGTTGATGATGATATTTTAGAAATTGAATAAGAGGAGGCTTGTTTATGCAGCTACCTAAGCAAGTCGCAATCAAAGAAGTTGGTCCCCGTGATGGCTTACAAAATGAAAAAACGCATATTTCAACAGCTGATAAAGTGCAATTAGTAAATTTATTAGGTCAAACAGGATTAAATTATATTGAAGTGACATCTTTTGTGCATCCCAAATGGATTCCTCAATTGGCAGATGCAGTTGAGGTTCTGCAAGCCATTAAAAGACATAAGGATATTACCTATGCGGCACTTGTACCCAATATGCGGGGCTTAGAACGTGCATTGCAGGCTGAAGTAGATGAAGTAAGTATTTTTATGTCTGCTAGTGAAAGCCATAACCAAAGTAATATTAATAAAACCATAGAAGATACATTTCCCATATTAGAGGAAGTTGTAGTAGGAGCTCAGGCTGTAAAGAAACAGGTTCGAGGTTATATCTCAACGGTTATTGGTTGTCCTTATGAGGGATATATACACCCTGACAAGGTATTACGAGTAACGGAAAAATTATTGGAGATGGGTGTGACGGAAATATCGCTTGGTGACACAATTGGTGTTGGTGTACCGACACAGGTTGAGTTTCTTTTAGAGGAATTGCTAAAAAGGTATCCTGCTGAAAAATTTGCCATGCATTTTCATGATACACGTGGGACAGCATTAGCCAATATTATGAAATCCTTAGAGATGGGTATTACCAAGTTTGATAGTGCGCTTGGTGGGCTAGGGGGCTGCCCATATGCAAAGGGTGCCTCAGGTAATGTAGCCACAGAAGATTTATTGTATTTATTCGATGAGATGGGCATTGAAACAGGCGTAGATCGACAAAAGGTGCTAGAGGCAGCACTCTTTATTGAAGAGAAGTTAGGCAAAGCGGTTGCATCAAAGCAAATGGCTATTGTCCGCAATGAAAGGAGTGCAAATCAAGGATGACACAACTCGTTCGATTTGAATTACTAGAGGGTAGTATTGGACTTATTACTCTTTCAAGACCAGAAGCTGCTAACGCTATGTCGGTTCAATTACTGCATGAGCTGTCTGACACACTTGATCAAATCAATGGAGAACCAGCAGTGC
This sequence comes from Lysinibacillus sp. OL1, assembly GCF_004332175.1. NCBI lineage: Bacteria > Bacillati > Bacillota > Bacilli > Caryophanales > Bacillaceae > Lysinibacillus > Lysinibacillus sp. OL1. The sequence continues at coordinate 109,057 of NZ_SJDS01000004.1, forward strand.
GTGTAGTCCTTCTAACAGGTGCAGGAGAAAAGGCATTTTGTGCAGGTGCTGATTTAAAGGAACGTAAAGGAATGTCTGATCGACAAGTGAAGCAGATCGTGCAGCTGATTGGTGCCACTGTGGCAAAAGTTGAAACGCTTGCACAGCCTGTCATTGCTGTCCTAAATGGTGTAGCCTTTGGTGGGGGCTTAGAGCTGGCACTAGCTTGTGATTTACGAATTGCGGCTACACATGTAAAGCTTGGCTTAACAGAAACATCGCTCGGAATTATTCCAGGAGCTGGGGGAACACAGCGGCTTCCACGTCTAATTGGTCTTGGTAAAGCAAAGGAATTAATTTATACAGCACGTAGGCTGAATGCCGAAGAAGCTGAAAATTATGGCATTATTGAGTATGTTTATGAAGGACATGAGGTATTAGATAAGGCACAACAGCTTGCACTGGAAATGGCAAAAAATGCGCCACTCTCTTTAGTGCAAGCCAAAGTTGCGATCAATCAGGGTGTTGAGGTAGATTTAGCTACCGGGTTAAAAATTGAATCACTTGCATATAGTGCACTGATCCCAACAGAAGACCGGTTAGAGGGCTTACTTGCCTTCCAAGAGAAGCGGGCGCCACAATATTCAGGGAAATAAAACGCAAAGAAATAACTTTGGTGTAATCGATTGGGCAAAGGGAGGAAATAAACATGAGCAATATCTCGACAGAAAATACACCACCTACAATGAAAGATAAAATTTTAGCAGGTGGATTACCAAAATATCATGACAAAAATGCACAGCAAGGCAAGCTATTTGTACGTGAGCGTCTTGAACTATTACTCGATGATGGTCTTCAATCAGAGGATGGGCTCTATGCGAACTGTTTAGCAGGGGATTTACCAGCAGATGGCGTCATCACTGGTATTGGCAAAATCCATGGTCGTACGGTTTGTGTGCTAGCTAACGATTCAACGATTAAAGCTGGTTCTTGGGGAAAACGTACAGTTGAAAAAATGATTCGCATTCAAGAAACCGCTGAAAAGTTGAATTGTCCATTACTTTATTTAGTGGATTCAGCGGGTGCGCGTATTACAGATCAGCTTGAAATGTTCCCAGGACGCCGAGGCGCAGGACGCATTTTCTACAATCAAGTCAAACTGTCAGGAAAAGTTCCGCAAATTTGTTTATTATTTGGTCCTTCCGCAGCGGGTGGTGCCTATATTCCTGCATTTTGCGATATCGTGGTGATGGTAGAAGGGAATGCTTCTATGTATTTAGGTTCTCCTCGTATGGCTGAAATGGTTATCGGTGAGAAAGTAGATTTAGAAACAATGGGTGGCGCAAAAATGCACTGTTCCGTTTCGGGTTGTGGAGATGTGCTTGTTAAATCCGAACAGGAGGCTATTACTTATGCGCGCAAATATTTAGGATACTTCCCGAATAATTATGCAGAGCGTAGCAAGATAGAGGCTCCTAAACCACCAGCTTCATTTGATAAATCTATTGAAGAATTAATTCCTCAAAATCAAAATGTACCATTTGATATGTATAAGCTAATTGATCGTATTATTGATGAAGATTCGTTTTGTGAGTTGAAGAAATTATTTGCACCAGAATTAATTACAGGCCTTGCACGAATTAATGGACAATCCGTTGGGATCATCGCTAACCAACCACGTGTTAAGGGAGGCGTGCTATTCCACGATTCTGCTGATAAAGCGGCGAAATTTATTTCACTTTGTGATGCATTCAATATCCCACTGTTATTCCTAGCAGACGTTCCAGGCTTTATGATTGGTACTCAGGTAGAAAAAGCAGGAATCATTCGTCATGGTGCTAAAATGATTTTTGCCATGAGTGAGGCCACTGTTCCTAAGCTAACGGTCATTGTGCGTAAAGCGTATGGTGCAGGATTATATGCAATGGCTGGCCCTGCGTTTGAACCAGACTGCTGTATTGCCTTATCAAATGCACAAATTGCCGTAATGGGACCAGAGGCTGCTGTCAATGCCGTCTATGCCAATAAAATTGCAGAACTTCCAAAGGAAGAGCAAGCAAGCTTCATTGCTGAGAAACGTAAAGAATATCAAGAGGAAATTGATGTGTATCGCTTAGCTTCAGAGCTTATCATTGATGATGTGATTGAGCCTAATGAGCTGCGTAAGGTACTAGAAAATCGCTTAGAACTTTATATGTCAAAATACTTATTATTCTCACAACGTAAGCATGGGGTAAATCCAGTTTAAACATACTTATTAGAAGGCTGTCTCTGCTGGTAGGAGACAGCCTTTTTGGATGATAATTTTTTCAGCTACTTGCAAGCTATAGTTGAGCATATTAAAATATGGGAAGGAATAAAAGGGAAGTGGGTGTTAAGCTTGTCTAAAAACAACATAGCGGATGTTCAAAATAATGCCAAGCTCCCATTACCATATCGGGATGTCATTGATACATATTATTTACCGCTAAAGGTTGCAGGTTGGATTTTATTTAGTATCTATTCATTTATGGCTTTTTATAAATTGGTTATTGATCGCTTAGTAGATGTAGTCGTCATTTTATTTAAGGGAGATTACTCTATAGGTGACTTAGGATTGTTTGATTATAGTAGCTGGCGATTAACTACTAATTTTATTCCCTTCGAAACGATTCTCCGTTATATAAACTACTCTCAATATTTTAATTGGGAAATTATAATCGTTAACTTACTTGGCAACTTATTAATTTTTACTCCAATGGGCTTTTTACTGCCATTACTATCGAAGAAATTCCGAAAAGCGTGGGTTATTATTTGTTTAGGCTTTATTTCTAGTCTTGCTGTCGAAACCGTACAATTTATTTTTACCGTTGGTTCTGCGGATATTGATGATTTAATTTTAAATACGATTGGTGCATGGCTTGGTTACTTAGCCTATAAAGGTATATTGATTAGACCCAAAAAATGAGAAAAGCAGTCCAGTATGAAGGGGCTGTTTTTTTATGTGATTAACACCATTTATTTAGTGTATATAGTAATAAATTTATTGAAAAGGGCATGTAGCTAATAAATGAATATAAAAATATTAGATAGATAAGGTTCTTTATACCTATTTTCGGAAATGATTAGTATCTCTTTAGGAGGTTAGTAGTAATTAGTGCTTGAATTTAATAGTGAAAATTCCGATAATGAGTGTACAGAAACTATTTAAATGGTATAGATAGAGTGTGAGAAAGAATGTTCATATCTATTAACTTATTCGCATATGAAGATAGAAGGGTGAGGTGAAAACTATGAAAATATCAAATATAATGGAACAAGAAAGAATTTCATCCCAGCATAATCGTAAAAAAATACTTCAGCGTAAAGAGGCAGGAGATGCCTATAGAAAAAATGCGATGTATTTTCAGCCAAAGAAAAATCCATTATTGATTGAACTTGAAAATTTATTATTAGGGCGTACTGACCAAGATTTGTATGACCAGCAGCAAGAAGAGTCAAAAGAAGTAACTCCTCAGCAGAAAGCCATAATGGAAGGTTTACAGCAAACAGAAAAGAATGTAAGGGCCCATGAGCAAAGCTATAAAGTAGGAATGAATGATAACGCTGATCTCTCGCATATATCCGATTCAGAACTAGGTAACACAATGCACATTTTAGAGCAGGTACGTAATGCAGCATTGTCATCAGCAGAGCCTTCTACTCAAGATTTACGTGTGGCGCAAAGCATTGATGCTCAAATACAGCATATGTTAAATAATTCAAATTTTGATGAGGTTGCCACAAATGAAAGTGAACCATCTTTTGTGCGTGACATCATTGAAGTGAAGGTTCCTGAACGTTACTCGAAGGAATTGAAATTGGACCCATTTGCAGATACAATTTTCGGTAAGAACTATGAGACTGCATTCAAGTTAAGAGCATTTAAACAGGTATCAGAAAGATATGCGGCTCACGTTCAAATGGCGAAAAATGGCTATCGTCCAGACAAAGATTCTATGTTCTCTTTGATAGCCTGATGCTGTAGATAGGAGATTGTTGACATGGCAAAGGCAAAGCATGCGAAAACGAATGCGATTCGTTTATTAGAACAACAAAAAATTCATTTTGATGTGATGGAATATGAAACAGGGGACGGTCAAGTAGATGGTGTTTCTGTAGCTGAGAAGATAGGACAGCCTGTTGCTCGGGTATTTAAAACATTAGTAGCAAAAGCAAGTGCCCAAAAGTTATTTGTATTTGTTATTCCAGTAGCTGATGAGCTTGACTTAAAAGCAGCCGCGAAGGTAGTTGGGGAAAAGAAAATTGAAATGTTAGCGGTAAAAGATCTACTTAGCCATACTGGTTATGTTCGTGGTGGATGTTCACCAGTAGGGATGAAGAAGTTATATCCAACGGTCATCGATGCATCTGCTCAAGAACAAGGTAGTATAATCGTTAGTGCAGGGAAAATTGGTATGCAAATTCATGTACAATTAGAAGATCTGAAGAATATAACAAAGGCACAACTTGCCTCAATTACAACTACCCATGAGTGAGAGAATGGGTAGTTTTTTTACGCGGTAAGATAAACGGTTTAGTTCAAGCACTATAGCTTAATTTTGGTTGAAAGTATGATACAGTAATAGCAATATTATTCATAGAGAGAAGGATAAGGAATGCGTAGAATAATGGGGTGGCGTTGGACCTTTTTTATTGGTGGCTTAGTGGTGATGTCACTTGGCATCACGATGTCGATAAAGGGGAAAATTGTTGGCACAAGCCCATGGGATGTTTTACATGTAGGTCTATTTCAAAATTTTGGGTTAAGTATTGGCACATGGTCTATTGTAACAGGACTCTTTATAGTTGCTTCAACATCCATTGTTTTGCGTCAATGGCCAAAGATAGGTACTTGGCTCAATATGCTGTTAATTGGCTCGTTCATTGATGTATTTAACTGGATGTTGCCCTCAACGGATGTATTTGGCTTACAAATTACATATTTTATTATTGGCTTATTTGTTTTGAGCTTTGGCTGTGGAATGTATATCGCACCGAATATGGGCGCAGGACCGAGGGATACCTTAATGATGATACTTGTCGAAAAGTTTGGTGGATCTATTAAAACAGCAAGAATGGGAATTGAAGTACTTGTAACCATTATTGGCTGGCTTCTAGGAGGACCAGTTGGAGTAGGGACGGTATTGATTGCCTTAACTTCAGGCTATATTGTGCAATATTCATTACCGTATTGTCGTAAAATATTGATGAAATGTATTGGAAATATGGAGGGCATGAAGCCATTCTATTAAACCATGAAGCTACTTAGATCTGTAAAGGATAGAAGTAGCTTCTCATTTTTTTTAGGGTTCTTTCATATAATGCATGGCATAAGCTAAAGGAGGAACGACATTTGAACGGAAATGTAACGTATTATTTTGGACACGCATTGACTGGCCAAGGTGTGAAGCATTTATATAAAGAAATGATGGAAGAGGCGTCTCTCGTTTATTTTTTGCAAGGGCCTGCCACATTTAAAGGTTCAGAACTGTTAAAAGAACTAGGATACTTCTATGTGAAACAGGGCTTTGCTGTCGAGTGGTTTAAGCATGCTTTATTAGAGGAGGTTGTTGAGGCCGTTTATATAAAAGGCTGTAACAGACTTTTTGTATGGGCATCTGAGTGGAATATCGAGCCAACTTTACTCGGTACAAAGCATCGTGTCATGTCTTTCTATGAATGCTTAGAAGACATACAGCTTAAAAAGGTTGGAGAACAGCTTGCAGAGGCGATGCAAGAGCGTGCAACATGGCGTGAAAAATGCATAGCGAAACTGGATCGAGCAATCAAGCTACATGATGACTGGGAGGTTGTCACACAAAGCTGTATGAACTGGCAGGCATTAAATGAACAGGTGGAAAATTTAAAGTCGGAAGTGTTCCAATCTATTATTCTGAATAAAACAGGTATGCGGACACATCGTTTACTGGGAACGCTAACTCCTAGAGGTGCGGAAAATACAGTGGATAGTATCACCAAAAGTATCACGACTCGCTTCATGATTAAAGGTAAGCCAGGTACAGGCAAATCTTCACTAATGAAAAGCTTAGCCGATGAAGCAAATGCAAGAGGGCTTGATGCACAAATTGTTTGGTGTGGCTTAGATGCGGGATCTGTAGATATGGTCATTATCCCAGAGCTTAATTTCTGTATTTTTGATAGCACAGAGCCTCATATCTTTGATCCAGAGGATGGTAGGTTAGGGGATAAGATATTTGATATTGGTCAACATTGTGCGCTGTCAGAGGAAGCAGAAACGGCGATCGAGGCAGTGCGAGCACAATACAAAGAAGCTATACAGGATGCGATGGGCCATTCCAAACGATATGCAGAAGCTGAATATACCGTTCGTCGTTTATTAGATAATTGTCTATCGGCTTCTTTATGGCGCGAAAAAACAGCGCCACTATTCGAAAGATTAACAAAGTAATGTAGCTAATGGCTTGCATGTGCTAAACTAGGAGCGAGAACAGTTTTCCTAGGAAAGGATGATACGCTTGTCAAAAGTATTGAATGCATTTTTAGATGAAAACCTACAAGCCCTACATGAACAAGGCTTATACAATGAAATCGATCCAGTAGAGGGAGCAAATGGCCCAATTATTCAGGTCCGTGGCAAAAATCTTGTTAACTTATCCTCTAACAACTATCTTGGTTTAGCAACAAATGAAGAATTAAAGCGTATTGCCAAAGAGACAATTGATAAATACGGTGTTGGAGCAGGTGCTGTTCGTACAATCAACGGGACACTTGACTTGCACGTAAAATTAGAAGAAAAGCTTGCTGAATTTAAAGGAACAGAAGCGGCTATTTCTTATCAATCTGGATTTAATTGTAATATGGCAGCTATTTCAGCTGTAATGGATAAAAATGATGCCATTCTATCAGATCAATTAAACCATGCATCTATTATTGATGGATGTCGCTTATCGAAGGCAAAAATCATCGCGTTTAATCACTCTGATATGGGAGATTTACGTGCAAAGGCAAAAGCGGCAAAGGAATCAGGTTTATACAATAAAATCATGGTTATCACAGATGGTGTCTTCTCAATGGATGGTGATATTGCTAAATTACCTGAAATTGTGGAAATAGCTAAAGAGTTTGATTTAATCACGTATGTGGATGATGCACATGGTTCGGGTGTAACAGGTAAAGGAAAAGGAACTGTGAAGCATTTTGGATTAGAAAAAGAAATTGATTTCCAAATTGGTACATTATCAAAAGCCATTGGTGTAGTAGGTGGCTATGTAGCAGGTAAGAAAAATTTAATTGATTGGCTAAAAGTTCGCTCACGCCCATTTCTATTCTCAACAGCATTACCACCAGGTGATGTAGCCGCTATTACAGCAGCCGTGCAAATGCTGATTGATTCAACAGAGCTACACGATAAACTGTGGGATAATGGTAATTATTTAAAAGCGGGGCTTGAGAAGCTTGGCTTTAATATTGGTGCGTCTGAGACACCAATTACACCATGCATCATTGGGGATGAAAAATTAACACAGGAATTTTCAAAACGTTTATTTGAAGAAGGCGTTTATGCAAAATCAATTGTCTTCCCAACAGTTCCAAAAGGTACAGGACGCGTTCGAAATATGCCAACAGCAGCACATACAAAAGAAATGCTTGATGATGCAATTGCGATTTACGAGAAGGTTGGTCGTGAATTAGGCGTTATTCAATAAGAAAAAGGCTTCCTCATGGATGGGGAAGCCTTTTTTGCATGATAGAAAGAAAAAAGTGAAGGATAGAATCAAAAAAGTGACCGATAGAAGCCTAAATCTAATGGATAGCGATCTAAAAATAGGTAATCTCTTTATTTTGCCCCAATTATTTTGCCTGCCTTGAGCTGTTGAATAGCTTGATCAGAAATATTTAATGCCTGTAAAACTTCTTCATTATGTTGTCCTAATGTAGGTGCTGCACTTGTTAGTTGTCCAGGTGTTTGTGAAAACTTTGCTGGGAATCCCAATGTTCTCATTGGTCCGGCAGTAGGGTGTTCATAGGACAGTACCATGCCACGCTCTAGTATATGGGGGTCATTTAATGTTTGGTCATAAGAATAGATTGGACTAGATGGTACACCGTGCTTATCCAACAGTTCGAGCCAGTAGATAGCCTTATGCTTGATTAGCTCGCTTTCAATTTCTGCTTCTAGCTCCCTCACATGTTGGGCACGTGAATAGTTGGTAGTAAAGAGAGGATTGTCTAACCAATCAGGTCGATTGACAACCTTTACCGCAAAAATCTCCCATAGCTTTTGATTGCCAGCACCTACTAGAATATAGTCATCCTGTGTTTTGAAACCTTGATAGGGCGCAGACACACGATGGGCGGTTCCTGTTCGATCAGGTAACTCACCCCTTCCGAAGTAAGCAGCGGCCTCCCAAACAGTCCACGCAAGACCTGACTCCACTAAGGACACATCAATATATTGACCTTCACCACTACGAAGCTTATAAATATAGGCCATTAAAATCGATTGTAAGGCTGTTTGTGCAGCAGCAATATCATTCACCGCAAAGCCAACTTTTACAGGTCGTCCATCTGCTTCACCTGTCATATGCATTAAGCCACTCAGACCCTGAGCCATAATATCATAGCCACCCTTTTGACTATAAGGACCTGTTTGACCATAACCGGAAATAGAGCAGTAAATTAGGCCAGGATTGATGGCTTTTAATGTATCATAATCAATACCAAGCTTTTTCGTGACACCTGGTCGATAATTTTCCACAAGTACATCAACAGATTGGATCAATTCTTTAAATAAAGCCAGTCCCTCAGTCGTTTTTAAATTGATGCAGACACCCTTTTTATTACGATTAACCATCATATACATATGACTTTCTTCATTAACGAATGGACCCATTGTACGGGTATCGTCTCCATTTGGGTATTTTTCAATTTTGATAACTTCTGCACCCATATCTGCTAATACCATGGTGCAATAAGGACCTGCTAAGACTTGTGATAAATCGATAACCTTTAATCCTTGTAATGCTTGTTTCATTTAACCTCAGTCCCATCCTGTTTGACTAATGTGATATTACGTAATCCTTTGACAGAGGTGGAACCTGCTAATGCGATGGAAACCTTTAATTCATCATAAAGATTGGTCATCACCTTTTCGACGCCTTGTTGTCCTTCAAGGGCTAACCCATAGACGAAAGGACGTCCAATTGCAATGGCATCTGCTCCTAAAGCAAGTGCTTTTAAGGCATCCATACCACGATACACACCACTATCTAATATAATAGGAATTTGTCCATTCACAACTTTCGCAATAGCAGGAAGGGCATCAAGTGAACCAATTACGCCATCTAATTGACGGCCACCATGGTTTGATACAATAATGCCATCAATACCATTGTCGATAGCAAGCTTTGCATCTTCAGGATGTAGAATTCCCTTCAATAAAATAGGAAGGTTAGTACGTTTTTTTAACGCTCGAACATGCTCCCAATTAAGCGTTGGGTGGAAGACATTTTGCAAGACACCTTGTACATAGGACTCGAATGAATCATCAGGTAAAGCGGCTGTAAAAACAGGATCATTCATATAATTACCTCTTGCATAGCCTAGCTTCAATGGTGAAAATTGATTGCGTACATCTTCTTCACGCCAGCCAAGCATTACGGTATCGACAGTTAAAACGATCGCTTCAAATCCAGCTTTCTCCGCACGTGCAGCCATACTAAAAGCAATTTCTTCATTAGTAGACCAATATAATTGAAACCATTTTGTTGCGGAAGGGGCAGCCTGAGCAACTTCTTCAAGAGCAAAAGTGGAAACAGTGCTTTGTATATAAGGGATATTTAAAAACTGGGCAGCACGTGCAACGGCAAGCTCACCTTCATCGTGAACCATTCCATTCATGCCTACAGGAGCAAAAAGCAAAGGAGTTGGATATGTTTTACCAAACAAATGAACCGATGTATCAACGTTTGACACATCATTTAAAAATCGGGGAACAATGGAATACTTCTCAAAAGCTGCACGATTATTGCGCAGTGTTTGTTCACCGCCAGCACCTGAACGGATGTAGCCAAAAGGGCCAGCTTCGATTTTTTTCGCTACGGCCTTTTCTAAATCTGCAAAGCAAATGGGAAAGGGGGCTTGTGCAGTGATATTTTTTAAGAGTAGATCGCCATCAGTTATGTTTGTCATCATTACTACCTCACTTATTTATTGAAAATAGGCTTTCTTTTATTTAAAAAGGCTTGTATACCTTCGTTATAATCGTCTGAACTAAATGAATCCAAAACTAACTGTGCCAGCTCATCGTTTTCTTCATTTTCACCATCAACAATTGCTTGGATAATTTTTTTGATGCCTGCGTTTGCAATGGATGATTTACTTAATAAATGTTCAGCGAATTGCAATGTCGCCTCATTAATATCCTCTGGTTCGTGGAGGGCCGTGATTAAACCAATATTTTTTCCTTCTTTAGCTGTAAAAATAGTAGCTGTGTACAAAATTTCCTTTGCCTTAGCGACACCAACAATATTGATGAGACGTTTCGTGCTTTCTAAATTATAGACAATACCTATGTTTGCAGCGGTGATGCCTAGCTTACTCTTAGGTGTTGCTATTCTAAAATCACAAGCGTTTGCTAACTCTAAGCCACCACCAATTGCTAAGCCCTGAATCATAGCAATTGTCGGGTGCGGAAATTTATAGAGAGCATCGATCGCCTTTAGAGCCAATTCATTATAGGCTTTGGCATTGTCTGTAGCATAACGAACATCTAAAAATTCGCTAATATCTGCCCCAGATGAAAAGGCTACTTCATTGACACCGCGAACAATTAAAAGTTTGATGGAAGAATCTACACGGAGTAGCTCTAGTTGGTCTACTATGGCTTGAAACATTGCCCTTGATAAAGAATTTCGTTTATCTGGGCGGTTTAATACTAACGTTGCAATATAGCCATTTTTCTCTACATAAATTTCCTTTGTCATCTTCATTCTCCTCTTAATCTTTTTTCAACTTCGCGGCGAAGCGGTTACCAATGGATTGAATGCTCTGTACAAGGATGATTAAGATAAAGACAGTTGCATACATCACATCAACCTCATAGCGTAAATGACCATAACGATAGGCAAGGTCACCTAAACCACCAGCACCAACCATTCCTGCCATTGCTGTTGCACCAATTAATCCTATTGTGGCAATTGTTAAGCCTAAAATAATAGATGGTCGAGCTTCACGTAATAGGACATGCCAAATGATATGGCGACGTTTAATACCCATGGCTGTGTAGGCTTCTACCACTCCTGAATCCACTTCTAAAAGCGCAGATTCCATCAGTCGTGCAATATAAGGAGCTGTGTAAACAACTAGCGGAACGATTACACCTTTAACACCAATTGTTGTACCTACAATTAACTTAGTAAAAGGTAAGATGAAGAATAATAAAATGATAAATGGAACAGAGCGAACAATATTGATAAATAGATTAAAAAACTGATAGAAAAATTTATTTTCAAAGGATTGTCCTGGTCGTGTTAAAACGATTAATAGCCCTAATGGAATGCCAATCAGAATGGAGAACAATAATGAAATTCCGACCATTTGAAATGTTTCGATAATTGCTTTGCCAATAACATCTGACCAATCTGTAAAGAAACTTTGGATACTACTCATTGAACGCACCTCCTAATTCTTCCACTGCCACGCCATTTTCTGAAAAATACGTTAACGCTTTTTGGACAATCTGCGTCTCGCCATGTAAATGCACCACAATATTGCCGACAATACCGTTTTTTAATTCAATAATATTAGCTGTTAAAATATTTGGTTGCACATCGTATACCTTAGTGACTTCTGCTAATAATGGCTTACCAGTACTTTCACCAAGGAATGTTAAACGGATTACACTTCCTGAAACATTTAATTGCTCAATAAGAGAAGGGGATAAATTACGTTGTGAAATTGTATTCAAAAACTTTCGCGTTGTAGGGTGCTTTGGTTTTGCAAAAAGTTCAATCGCTGTGCCGAATTCTACAACTTTCCCAGATTCTAGAACAGAAACCTCATCACAAATTTTTTGAATGACATTCATTTCATGTGTAATGAGCAGAATTGTAATTCCTAATTCACGGTTAATCTTTAACAACAATTCAAGAATGGCTTCCGTTGTTTCAGGATCAAGTGCACTTGTTGCTTCGTCACTAAGTAAAATTTCTGGTTCCTGTGCTAAGGCACGCGCAATAGCCACACGCTGTTTTTGACCACCTGAAAGTTGATTGGGGTAACTGTCTAGTTTATCTGTTAAACCGACAATTTCAGCATACTTAGCTACTCGGCTTTTTACTTCCGCCTCTTTATAGCCTAGTAGCTTTAAGGGAACTGCAATATTATTGTAAACTGTTGCTGTTTTTAATAGATTAAAGTGCTGGAAGATCATCCCGATTTTTTGGCGTGTTTGACGTAATTCGTGAAGAGAAAGGGTCGTAATGTCTACATTGTCTATCACTACTTTTCCTGCTGTAGGACGTTCTAGTAGATTAACGCAACGAATGAGTGTACTTTTACCAGCACCACTATAGCCGATTACACCATGAATTTGTCCCTTTTTTACGTGAAGATTGATGCCATCCACAGCTTTTATGATGCCTTTTTTCGACTTGAATTCTTTTGAGATATTTTGTAATTGAATCATGCGATTGTATGCTCCTTTCTCTACCTTCTAAAAAGCAAGAATCTGCTCGTTTTCCTATAGAGGAATTTCGGCAGATTCTTCGGCTTATAGAAGCTTCCTGAATGTATTACCAACTAGGGATTACTGAACCTTTGAATTCCTCTTCGATGAATTGACGTACTTCATCAGATTGGTAGGCCTCAACGAACTTTTTAATTGTTGGATCATTTTCATTTTCAGCACGCACGACAATATAGTTTACGTATGGAGAATCAGTAGATTCCAATAAAATAGAGTCATCTTTAGGGTTAATGCCAGCTTCTAATGCAAAGTTTGTATTAATAGCTGCTACATCTACTTCACTAAGTTGTTTAGGAATTTGAGCGGCCTCTAATTCAATGAATTTTAAATTCTTTTTGTTTTCTTCTACATCACGGATCGAGGCTGTTAAGTCTGCGCCCTCTTTTAACTTAATATAGCCAGCTTCCTGTAAAACAAAGAGGGCACGGGCTCCATTCGTTGGATCATTTGGTAAGCCAAACGTTGCTCCGTCAGGAATGTCATCAAAGGATTTATATTTTTCTGAGTAGATACCCATTGGATTTAAAATCGTTTTGCCCACTGGTACTAACTCTGTATCATGATCTTTATTAAATGTATCCAGGAAAGGCTCGTGTTGATAGCTGTTCGCATCAAGATCACCTTCAGCTAAGGATGTATTAGGTAAAACATAGTCAGAAAATGATTTTAGCTCTACTTCTAGCCCGTTTTCTTTTGCTACTTTAGCAGCTACTTCTGCAATTTGTTCGTGTGGACCAGAAGTGACGCCTACAACGATTTTCTTTTCATCAATTCCTTCAGCTTGGCTTTTACTATCTTCTTTAGAGCCACAGCCTGCTAAAGCTGCTACTAATGTTAAACTTGCTAAACCTACTAAAAATTTATTTTTCTTTTTCATGAAAATACCTCCAAGATTGTTTTTATCGGTTTTTTGAAAATAAAAAAACTCTCTTACAAATTAAGAGAGGCTCATGAAAAGATGTCCTCTCTTATCTATCAAACGAAGATCGTTTGCAGGATTTAGCACCTTCCTTTAAAAAGGAGGTTGCCGAGCTTCATAGGGCCAGTCCCTCAGCTACTCTTGATAAGAGATTTATAATATTTTTTTGTAATTCCGATAGAACTAATATAATTTATAGGGTATAGTAAGTCAATAAATAATTTTTAAATTTTTTATATAATTATAATATTTCGACACAAAAGAGGGATAACAATGTCTGTAAGAGTTAATTATGGTATAGGTTCATTTGGTAAGGTTATTAGTGCTCGTTTTCTAACGGGAACAGATATCATTGAAGGGATTGAAGCGCTTTGCGAAGAGAATAATATAGAGTCAGCAACAATTGTAAGCTGTATTGGCAGCTTTCAAAAAAGTAGCTTTGTTTATTTAGTGCCAGATGCAACAGCTCAAATTCATGTTCGTTTTAGTAATGTGATTGAAAAAGAGGGACCACTAGAATTTATTCAAGGTTCAGGTGTGGTGTGTAAGCGAGATGGTGGATATGAGACACATTTCCATGGTTCTATGAGTGATCAATGTGGTGTAGTATCGGGTGGGCATTTAATAAAAGGGGGAAATCCTGTTATAACTGCTGACATCGTGTTGGCAGAGGTACAAGGTATTCAACATATTCGAAAATGGGATGATGAAACAGGTCATGTTCAATTTTATCCATTAGAAGATGGTTTAGGGCAACCAAGGAAAATTGAAAAATAGTAATAATCCTGTAGCTAGAGATAGCTACAGGATAAGGCACATTATCTATTAAACAATTGTAATTGCTCGATTCTATGGATTGCTTCACGTAAGCGCTCCTCACTAACTAGCAACCCTACGCGCACATAGCCTTCACCATATTGACCGAAGCCATTACCTGCTGCTACAGCGATATCAGCTTTTTCGAGCAATAGATCAGCAAACTGTTCACTTGTATAGCCTAGTGGTACAGGGAGCCATGCGAAGAAGGAGCCTTTTGGAGCCGTAACATGCCAGCCAATTCTTCTAGCTTCTTCAATGAGTACATTTCGGCGACGCTCATAAGTAGCTCGTAGTTCATCCGCACATTGCTGGGAAGCTGTCAGTGCTACTGCTGCAGCTTGTTGAATGGCAGGGAACTGACTACAAAACAGATGATCCTGAATAAGATTAATAGCAGCAATAATCTCGGCATTCCCTACAGCGAAGCCTATACGCCAGCCAGCCATATTATAGGTTTTCGATAATGTATACATTTCAACTCCTACTTCTTTTGCACCATTTGCTTGAAGGAAGCTAACTGGTTTATTACCGTCAAATCCTATTGCCCCATAAGCAAAATCATGTGATACGATAATATTGTGTTCCTTCGCAAAGCGAACGGTCTCTTCAAAAAACGCAAGTGATGCTGTACCACCTGTAGGGTTGTTTGGGTAATTTAAGTAAAGAAGCTTTGCCTTTTCTTTCACTTCATCAGGTAATGCATGATAATCAGGTAAGAAATCATTTTCAGCAAAAAGGGGCATTACTTCAAAATTGACGTCTCCTAGTACGACACCTGATAGGTAATCTGGATAGCCAGGGTCTGGTAAGAGCATCGTGTCACCAGGGTTTAACACAGCTAAAGGTAGCTCTACTAGACCAATTTTTGTTCCACCAAGAATCGCTACCTCTGTATCAGGATCTAGTTCTACCTGATATTCACGTTGATAAAAGTCGGCCGCCGCTTGGCGTAATTCAGCGAGACCTCTAAATGGTGAATATTTGTGGTTTTGAGGATTTTCAGCCGCTTCCTGTAATGCTTGAATGATGTGAGTAGGCGTTGGCTGATCGGGATTTCCTTGCCCAAGGTTAATGACATCACGCCCTTCTTCTAGGGCCAAGTTTACTTTTTGAACGAGTGCTGCAAAAAATTGAGTGGGTAGTTGCTGTAGTTTTTTAGAGAATTCCATGCATAATCACCTTTTTCAGAATATAATAATTATTATTGAAGAATATGAAGCAAATAGTATTACTTTTTCTGTTAATTGTCTAGAGGAGGAATAGAGATGAAAATCGGTTGTATTCAATTAAATGTTGGCTTTGGCAAAGTTGAAGAAAATTTTGCACGTGCTGAAGAGAAGATTCGAGAAGCTGCAAAACAAGGGGCAGAAATTATTGTGTTACCTGAAATGTGGAATACAGGCTATGCTTTGGAAAAACTACCTGAGCTAGCAGATATCGATGGTGAGCGGACAAAAGCCTTTTTAGCTAAACTAGCTAAGGAACTAGATGTACATATTGTAGGTGGCTCTGTTTCAACAAAGAAAGGCGACAAATTTTATAATACGATGTATACCTTTGATCGTAATGGAGAGCTTGTAGGGGAATATAGCAAGGCACATCTTTTCCGTTTAATGGACGAGCATCTTTACTTAGAGGCAGGGAATGAAATGAATCGTTTTGCTCTAGGTGACATTGAAGCTGCTGGTGTTATTTGCTATGATATTCGCTTCCCAGAATGGTTACGAGCCCATGCATTACAAGGAGCAAAGGTATTATTTGTACCAGCGCAGTGGCCAACTCCAAGGATTGACCATTGGAAAACATTGCTACAGGCTCGGGCAATTGAAAATCAATGTTTTGTCATAGCCGTTAATCGTATTGCAAAAAAGATAGAAAACTTTAATGGGCAATCCATGATTATTCAGCCTTGGGGAGAGGTACTTTGGGTTGGTGCTGAGGACGAGGAAGTAGCGGTGATCGATGTAGACTTTTCTATTGTTGATGAAGTACGTGGAAGAATCCCTGTTTACGATGATCGCAGACCTGGACTGTATCAGGATGTAGTTGTGAAAGGGTAATAAAGGGCACGCTTAGGAGGGGAGATAGCCTTTTAAGCGTGCCAACTTTTTTCTAGCTCTTATCCTCGATCAATGAATTGGCTAGTAGCATAAATTCAAGTGTAATGCGGTTATGCCCATTCATAAAATTTTTGCCTAGTAAACTTTCAAGCTTTTTTAAGCGGTGATAGAGTGTTTGACGAACAATAAATAATTGATTCGCTGTTTGCTGTTTAGAGCCATTTGTTTGTAAATACACCTGCAATGTTTCGAGAAGCTTACTATTATATTTTTTATCGTATTCAATAACGGGCTGTAAATAGTCGTAAATCACTTCCTGTAAATCCACCTGCATTTGTAATTTATAGATTAAATGATATAAATGCAGATCATCATAAAAGAACGAGGACGTTTGTACTTTTCGACAAATATATAAGGTTTCTAGTGCAGTTTGATAGCTTTTAGGAATTTCATCTACATCACAAACGACCTTCCCAATAGCTATCTGATAACCTTGTGCCTGCTGCTTTTTATAAAATTCAGTTTTGACCAAAGAGGAAAACATGTTGTTTAGCATATCACGAATGGCTTTACTATCTTTTGTATGCAGTAAAATAAAAATAACATAGCTTTTTCTTTCAAATAAAAATGGAATAAAGCCATGTTGCTCAAAGAGATTACGATAATAAAGCTTACTATAGACTACATCCTCCTGTGCCTTTGTCAACGTATTAGGAGAAGCCAAAATAAAGACAGTGCCACTAGAATGTGTATAGTTAGTATAATGTGTAACGATAAATTTATAAATTTCCTCCTTAGACAGTTTTTGATCAATCCAATCAGCTAAAATCGAAGCATCCTCAATATTCTTTTTTTCCTCAATATAAAACTCTCGCATTAAAAGCTGTGCCAATGCTGTTGCTGTGCGATCTAATATTAATAATTCAAATTCGGAGAAAAGCCCATCTTCTCGATAAATTGATAAATCGGCATAATGTTGATCAAATAGAAAAATAGGCTCATGTTTAAACTGCTGAGTCGATGTATTCAATGTTAGGAATTGCTGCCGCTTTTTATGAGCCATATTTGGGAAAAAGACAGGTTCTCTTCCCTTAATGGAGAACATAATTTGTATTTTTAATTCATTATACATATTTTGTAAAATGTCATCCGTGTTTTGTCCCAATACTGCATTTTTGTTCAATGTTTGTGAGTAAGCTTCTAGTGAAGAAATCAATAGATATTGCTGATTGATAATTTGGCTATGTAAATCCTGTGTAATACGAACAAAAGGAACTGCTTCATGGAAAACAATAATAGGAAACTGGTGACGGTTGGCAAGTGTTAAAATCGCTTCAGGAACTGCTTGAATAGAGGTGCCATATTCAATACAAAGGGCAGCACAATTTTTTTGAATGATGGCTTCTATAAAGGATACAAAGTCCTCAATACTATGTTGGAGACTAAGCCCTGTAGTTAATACTAACTCTTCACCAACTAAAAAATTATCAACATGTATGATTTCTAGTACATGTGCCCATTTAACGCTCCTTGTTAATCCCTCATGACCTGCAACTACCTCTGCATTTTGAAAATATTTATTCTGTAAAACGTCTAGTACTTTTAGTTGAAATGGGCTCATTTTTGCCCCTCCTTTTGACATGCGTGTCTGTGGTTAGAATTCAATAATTTCTGCTTGGTGATAAAAATTTACTCATAAAATCGTTTAAAAATTATTTTAAGAATATTTAGTCTATTTTACATTATGTATAAAACAAAAGTATAGAATTTTACAGTTTGTCTATTACTTCAACGTTATGAAAGATGTAAGATTTTTGTAAGCGATCAAGCAATCTACTAAAAGAGGTGACAGATATGGGGCAACAAACGCATTTACAAAGAGGATTAAAGAAGCGGCATATGACGATGATTGCGATTGCCGGTGTAATCGGTGCTGGACTATTTATGGGGAGTGGCTCGGTCATTAACCTAGCTGGTCCAGGGGCAATTTTATCGTATATATTTGCAGGAATTATCGTTGTATTAGTTATGCGTATGCTAGGTGAGATGGCGGCAGTCAATCCAACGAGTGGCTCGTTTGCTCACTATGCACATGAAGCCATTGGTCCGTGGGCAGGTTTTATGATTGGATGGTTGTACTGGTTTTTCTGGGTGATTGCCATTGCTTTAGAGGCAACAGCAGCAGCTGCCATTATTCAATATTGGTATGATGGGATTCCTTTATGGCTATTAAGTCTGTTATTAACTGTAGCACTTACATTAACAAATGTTCTTTCTGTCAAAGCTTTTGGTGAGTTTGAGTATTGGTTCTCTCTTATTAAGGTTGCAAGTATAGTCGTTTTTCTAGGTCTTGGTGCATTTATTATCTTTGGTATTGCTCCAAACTTTACTGCTGTTGGTATGACCAACTTAGTTGAGCAGGGTGGTTTTTTACCAAATGGTTTTGGTGCTGTTCTAATGGGTGTCGTTATCGTTATTTTTTCATTTATGGGGACAGAAATCGTTGCGATTGCTGCTGGTGAATCGGATGAACCGTTAGCCGCTGTCACAAAAGCTACCAATTCTATTACTTGGCGTATTTTAATTTTCTATGTAGGCTCTATTGCAGTTGTAGTGACGCTATTGCCTTGGCATTCCTCAGATATTTTAACAAGTCCTTATGTAGCGGTACTTGATTATATTGGTATTCCTGCAGCTGCACAAATTATGAATTTTGTTGTTTTAACTGCTGTATTATCGTGCCTAAATTCTGCACTTTATGCTACATCAAGAATGGTATTTTCTTTAGCGGAAAAAGGAGAAGCACCAAAAGCATTTTTAAAATTAAACAAAAATGGTGCACCTGTCAATGCCATACTTGCCGCAACATTTTTCTCATATATTGCGGTCATTATGAACTATGTGTCGCCAGATAAAGTATTTATGTTTTTATTAAGTTCTTGTAGTGCTATTACGTTGATTCTTTATTTAATCATTGCCTTTTCACAATTAAGAATGCGACGGAAGATTGAGCAAGAAAATCCAGAGCTATTAAAGGTGAAAATGTGGCTATTTCCATATTTAACATATTTAACAATAGTAGCAACAACAGCATTACTCATTGCGATGTTCTTTATAGAGTCTATGCGCTCACAAATATTATTTACATGCGTTATTGTGGTCATTGTGATGATTTTCTATATGCTGACTCA
This sequence comes from Lysinibacillus sp. OL1, assembly GCF_004332175.1. Lineage (NCBI taxonomy): Bacteria > Bacillati > Bacillota > Bacilli > Caryophanales > Bacillaceae > Lysinibacillus > Lysinibacillus sp. OL1. The sequence goes on from NZ_SJDS01000004.1 coordinate 128,776, forward strand.
AAAGAAAAAGGTGATCAAACAAGCCGAAGAATCAAGTTCTCTTTTCACAAAAGACGAGTTTGATTTTGAACAATAAGACGAAAAAAGGAGTGGTCCATTATGACAGTTCAACAAGAAATGAAAACGCTAACACATTTTATCCAAGGAGAAGAGGTCACAGGCACAAGTAACAGATTCTCTGAAGTATATAATCCGTCAACAGGTGAGGTTATTGCAAGAGTACCCCTTGCTTCAAGAGCCGAGGTAAAGCATGCTATTCAGTTAGCTAAGGAAGCCTTTCCAGCATGGAAAAAAACATCAATTGGGAAGCGGGTAGAAGTGCTACATCGTTTCCGTCAGCTGTTAGTAGAAAGACAGGAAGAACTTATCAATGTGATTTGCCAGGAAAGTGGAAAAACTAAGGAAGATGCGAAAGGTGAAATTGTCCGTGGGATTGAATCTGTGGATATGGCGATCAGTGCCCCACAACTGCTAAAAGGAGAGTATTCCGTCAATGTAGGTGGAAATATTAATGCTTTTTCTGCCAAATCGCCTCTTGGTGTAGTAGCAACCATTGCACCATTTAATTTCCCTGTTATGGTACCACTGGCTATTACAAGTATGGCTGTTGCGGTAGGAAATGCCGTTATTCTAAAGCCATCTGAACGTGTACCTATTTCAGCATTATATTTGAGCCAATTATGGAAAGAGGCAGGTCTACCAGACGGTATTTGGACAGTGGTTAATGGAGATAAAGAAGCAGTTGATGAACTATTAGAAAATAAAGAGATTCAAGCCATTTCATTTGTTGGCTCAACGCCTGTTGCTGAATATATCTATCAAACTGGGACAAAGCACAATAAACGTGTCGCTGCATTTGGTGGTGGAAAGAACTTTATGATTGTTATGCCTGATGCCAATTTAGAACAGACAGCAAATGCCTTTTTAGGAGCAGCATATGGCGCAGCATCTCAGCGTTGCATGGCTATTTCTGGTGCACTCGTTGTAGGGAAGGATACGGAGCAACGATTTACGGAAATATTGAAAAATAAAATTTCCGAACTAAAGGTAGGGCCTTATACAGAGCAAGACGTCGATTTTGGTCCTGTTATCACTAAACAATCAAAGGAAACGATTATACGTTATATCGATGGCGCAGTCAGTGAAGGAGCGAATCTTGTCATTGACGGAAGAAATCCAAAAGTATGTGAATCGTCAAATGGTTTTTATCTTGGTCCTACTTTACTTAATCATGTCACACCAGAAATGACGATCTTCAAAGAGGAGGTCTTTGGTCCAGCACGTATTGTAGTAGGGGTTGATTCACTACAAGAGGCTATTGATTTAATAAATGATCATGAGCTTGGCAATGGTGTCACAATGTTTACAAGCAGTGGAGCGGCAGCGCGTAAATTCCAAGAAGAAATTGAGGTGGGCATGGTAGGGGTAAATGTGCCAATCCCAATCCCAGTTGGCTATCATAACTTTGGTGGGTGGAAACGATCTAAGTTTGGTGAAGGGCATATGTTTGGTCCAGATCAGGCGAGGTTCTTTACAAAGGCAAAAACGATTTCTGAACGTTGGCCCGATGAGACAGAGGATACAGCAAGCTCCTTTGCGTTCCCAAGTAATAACGATGCGAAAAACTAAAATAATAATGAGGGGTGTTTGGCGATGACGCAGATCAATCTTAAAAGTGATGTATTAGCAAAGGATGAGCAATATGTTTGGCATTCGATGAAACCCTATAATCCGCAAGCCACGTATGTAGTAGAGAAATCTGATGGCGCAAGAATCACTGATACAAATGGTACGGAATATATTGATGCGATGGCTGGGCTATGGTGTGTCAATGTTGGCTATGGTCGTAAAGAATTAGCGGATGCAGCACATGAACAAATGATGAAAAATGCTTATGCACCTTTATCTCAGGGACATTTACCAGCAGTCGAATTAGCCGAAAAACTTAATGAAATGCTTGGTGGAGAGTATGTTATTTTCTTCTCTAACAGTGGTTCAGAGGCGAATGAAACAGCTTTTAAAATAGCTCGACAATACCACCAGCAAAAAGGACAAAGCTCGCGCTATAAAATCGTCTCTCGCTACCGTGCTTATCATGGGAACTCATTCGGTGCATTAGCGGCAACAGGGCAGGCGGAGCGTAAATATAAATATGAGCCTCTATCACCTGGCTTTATCCATGTTGCACCACCTGATCAATATCGTGAGCATGAAAGTGAGACTATTGCACCATTAGATTTAGCGAGTGTAAAGGCCGTAGACAAAACGATGACCTGGGAGCTGGGCGATACAATTGCAGCAATGATCTTAGAGCCTATTATTACAGGTGGTGGTGTCATTATGCCTCCAGAAAACTATTTAAAAGGTATTGAAGAAGTATGCAAAAAACACGGCGCTTTAATGATTGTGGATGAGGTTATTTGTGGCTTTGGTCGTACAGGGAAGCCATTTGGATTTATGAATTATGGTGTAAAGCCTGATATTATTACAATGGCCAAAGGAATTACAAGTGCCTATTTACCATTATCAGCTACAGCGGTAAAGCGTGAAATATATGAGGCGTTTACTGGATCAGATGCATACGGCTATTTCCGCCATGTAAATACATTCGGTGGCTCACCGGTGGCATGTGCAGTCGCATTAAAAAATATTGAGATTCTTGAGCAAGAGGCTTTATTTGACCGTTCCAAGGAAATTGGTGCAGCAGCACTAAAAACACTGCAACAAGAATTACAGCATCACCCAAATGTAGGAGATGTACGAGGCAAAGGCTTATTGATTGGAATTGAATTAGTGGTAGATAAAGTTTCGAAAGAACCTTTACCTGTAGAGAAAGTGAATGCTGTCATTGCAGCATGTAAAGGGCAAGGGGTCATCATTGGGAAAAATGGAGCTACTGTAGCAGGATTTAATAACGTCTTAACGTTATCACCACCACTTAATATTGCACAAGAAGATCTTGACCGCATACTAAATGTGGTTGTGAATAGTATAAATACGCTATAGCAACTATTCATGTAGGTTCTAAAAGCCATGTAATAAGGGCTTTTAGAACTTTTATATTGGACTTTGGGGCAAGAAAAAATTCTAGGGATAATTATTATAGTTCTATAAAAATAATTATAAAATTCTGAAATTTATTTAAAAAATAGTGGAAATATTAGATTTCGTAGTTTATAGTTGTTAAAAAATAATTAATTTTCTGATAATGAAAAATGTCCTGAGAGGGAATATTTTTTTAATCATTTATTTTCAGCAGTGGAATAAATATACCTTGTATGTTGAACTATACTTTCTGATTAAATGCAATTGTGATAGTTGAGGGAGCAATTTTTCCTGAAATGAATTGTCTAATCGTAAGAAAATATAGTTTATTTTTTGCCTACTTATTTTCAGCAGTGGAGAAAATAACTGTTTTTTGGTAATTATATTTCTTAATTTAAGTTATAAGAAATATTTTTATATATTTTTACAAAGGGAGTAGATGAGATGAATTATGTTAAAAAATTGGTTTTTGTAATTCTATGTACGTTGCTTTTAGCGGCATGCGCAGAGAAAGACAATTCTAACGCATCAAATACTGGGGACAAGTCTACTACAGATTCAGGTACAGCTAGTTCAAAAAATGAACTTGTTATCGCTGTAAATGAAAACTTTATTTCAATGGATCCGCATAACACAGGGGATACGAATTCGAGTTCTGTACAGGAGACAATGCTAGAAGGATTGTTAGGCTTTAATGCAGATGGTCAAATTATTAAGGTTTTAGCAGATGACTACTCAATTAGTGAAGACGCGCTAGTCTATACGTTCAAACTTAAAGAAGGGGTTACTTTCCATGACGGGGAGCAGTTTAATGCTGAAGCTGTAAAGGTCAACATTGAACGAATCATGAATGATGAAAGCTTACGTTTATATTCTCGTGGTTTTAGCTTAATCAGCAATGTTGAAATTCTAGGTGACTATGAAATTAAAGTTACTTTAAAAGAACCATATGGACCAATGATTACGAGATTCGGCGTTGCCAAAATGATTAGTCCAAAAATGATTAAAGAAAATTCAGCAGACATACCTAAAAAACCTGTTGGTACAGGACCATATAAATTTGTTGAATGGGTACAAGGAGACCATTTAACAATTGAAAACTTTGATGGCTATTGGGATGGGGGAGAACGTGTTGCTAAAATCACCTATAAACCAGTGCCAGAAAACGGCTCGCGCGTAGCGATGCTAAAAGCGGGCGATGCTCAGGTTATCTATCCAGTGCCAGCACAAAATATTGATGAGCTTTCTAATAGTAAAGATGTAGAGGTAAATAAGGTTCCTTCTACAATTGCACATTACGTTTCATTAAATACCTATAAAAAACCTTTGGATGATATTAAAGTTCGACAAGCCTTTAACTACGCAGTGGACAAGGATGCTTATTTAAAAGTGGTGAATGCAGGGCTGGGTTTACCATTAGACTCAATTATTCCTTCCAAAACCGTTTATTATAAGCAGCAAAAAATGTATGAACACGATATTGAAAAGGCAAAAGAATTATTGGCTGAGGCAGGCTATCCAGATGGCTTCGATATTGAAATCTGGGGGAACACAAACTCGGATACGATGAAGGGTATGCAGTTTATTCAACAACAGTTAGGTCAAATCGGTGTAAAAGTAGAAATTAAATCAATGGAAGAAGGAACTTTATCAGACGAAATCTATGGTGCACAAACACCAGATGATGCGAAATTACAAATGTGGTATGTGAGTTGGTCAGCGTATGCTTCGGATATAACGAATGCAACAAAGCCTCTTTTCCATAGCGTATCATTCCCACCGAATGGTGCAAATACAGCTTACTATCATAACACGGAGGCAGATCAATTAATGGATGAAGCTAACTCCATTTCAGATGTAGATCGCCAAGCTGAACTATATGAAAAATTACAGGAAATCGTTTATCAAGATACACCTTGGATTTTCTTAGGGGTAGATGAGGTTGTTTACGGTGTACGTTCAAATGTGAGCGGTGTGCTAGTAAACCCTACAGGTGGACTTGATGTGAAGAATGCCAAAGTGGAGTAATGAACAGTTAAAGGAATTGATGCTCGTCAATTCCTTTTCTACAAAAATAGAAAGGAGGAAGGCCACATGTGGAAGTATATAGCAAGAAGAACGATTGAAATGATACCGATATTAATTGTCATTTCCATATTAACATTCTTATTTATTCATTTCATACCAGGTGACCCTGCAAGATTAGTAGCTGGTAAGGATGCCACGCTAGAAGATGTTGAAAATGTACGCCATGAGTTAGGTTTAGATAAACCCATTCTTAAACAATACATGGATTATATGAAAAATCTTGTGACGGGTGAGCTAGGAACATCTTTAACAACAGGACTACCTGTCATAGATATGTTTAAAACAAGGTTTATGCCTTCTCTTCATCTTACTTTCCTTTCCATGTTTTGGGCTACATTAATGGGTTTGGTGATTGGTGTTTTTTCTGCCATCAATAAAAACAAATGGCCTGATTATTTTGGTATGGTAACGGCTGTTTCGGGCATCTCAATTCCAGGATTTTGGTTGGGCTTATTATTAATTCAATTATTTTCAGTGCAGCTAGGGTTATTTCCGACAGGTGGATTAGATGGCTTTTCTAGTTATATTTTGCCCTCCTTGACCTTAGGGGCTGGCATTATGTCAATGATTGCGCGATTTACTCGTTCTTCCATGCTTGAAACGTTACAAGCTGATTTTATAAGAACAGGGAGAGCAAAAGGATTGAAAGAACACTCCGTTATTGTGACCCATGCTTTAAGAAATTCCTTGATTTCTGTGGTAACAGTAGCAGGTCTGCAATTCGGATTTCTCTTAGGAGGATCGGTGGTAGTGGAGACAGTCTTTAGTTTTCCAGGAATGGGACGACTTTTAATTGATTCGATTGCCTTTCGAGATTATCCCGTCATTCAGTCTGCACTGCTGTTATTTGCATTTGAATTTATTTTAGTCAATTTAATAGTTGATGTGCTTTATACCGTGTTAAATCCAAAAATCCAATTAAATTCTTAAGGGAGGGAACAAAATGACTTCACCAACTACTGTGCAAAATAGCCAAGTGCAAAATACACAAAGAAAATACTCTCCTCTTAAAGAATTTTGGAAGTCTTTTAAAAAACAAAAGGCTGCTTTGGTAGCAAGTATCTTTATAGGATTGTTAATTGTAGTCGCTATTATTGGCCCTTATATCGCACCTTACGATCCTTTTGAACCGAATTATAATGCTTTATTAGAGGGACCAAGTGCAAGTCATTTGGCAGGAACGGACGAGTATGGTCGAGATATTTTTAGTCGTTTAATAGTAGGCGCAAAAATATCCTTAATGGTGAGTTTCAGTGCCGTATTTTTAGGCTTAATACTAGGAACTATTTTAGGTTTAATTAGCGGTTACTTCGGTGGGTGGGTTGACAAAATCATCATGCGTAGCTGTGATGTGTTGTTTTCATTTCCTGATTTATTATTAGCGATTGCCATTGTAGCCTTATTGGGCCCTGGTATTAATAATGTCATCATTGCTGTGATGATCTTTAGTGTGCCATCTTTTGCTCGTTTAGTCAGAGGTGCTACATTGAATGCGAAGGAGAATGTCTATGTAGAAGCAGCACAATCTATGGGAGCATCGCATGTTAGAGTGCTGTGGAAACATATTTTCCCTGAAACAATTAGTGAGTTAATCATTTTTGTCACAATGCGTATAGGGACAGCCATTTTAGCAGCTTCTGGTTTAAGTTTTTTAGGCTTAGGTGCAAGCCCTGAAATGCCTGAGTGGGGAGTAATGCTAAGTAGTGGGCGTGACTATTTAGGGACATCTTCGCATGTAGTCATCATGCCAGGTATTGCCATATTTTTAACCGTACTAGCATTTAACTTAATAGGTGATGGATTACGAGATGTGTTAGATCCAAAAATAAAAAATAATTAAGGAGAATGCCTATGCCAGAACATGTATTGCTAGTAAGTGACTTAGAAACGTCCTTTACGCGTGATAATAAGGAAATCAAAATTTTAAGAGGTGTCAATTTTTCCATCCGTAAAGGGGAGATAGTAGGCTTAGTGGGAGAATCGGGCAGTGGAAAAAGCTTAACATCGTTATCCATCATGCAATTATTTCAAGGTACTACAGGCAAAATCATCAATGGCTCTATACATTTTAATGGACATGACTTGACGAAAATGTCCGAATCAGAAATTCGGAAGATTCGTGGCAAGCAAATGGCCATGATTTTTCAAGAGCCCATGACTTCTTTAAATCCTGTCTTAAAAATAGGCAAGCAGTTAATGGAAGCAATTGAGATGCATTTGAAGCTGCCGAAAAACGAAAGTAAGCATCATGCAATCCAAATGTTAAAAAGCGTGGGCATAGGAAGAGCCGAGGAAATCATTTATGAATATCCACATCAGCTCTCAGGAGGAATGCGCCAACGGGTAATGATTGCAATGGCTATGGCCTGCCACCCTAATTTACTTATTGCCGACGAACCAACCACTGCGCTTGATGTCACGATACAAGCTCAAATTTTAGAGCTAATGAAAAAGCTAAAGGAAGAAAATGAGACAGCTATTTTATTAATTACACATGATTTAGGTGTTGTGGCGGAAATGTGCGATAGGGTAGTGGTCATGTATGCAGGGCAGGTTGTAGAGGAAGCAGATGTCTTTGAATTATTTGCTAGCCCCAAGCATCCCTATACAAAAGGTTTAATTGCATCTGTACCGAAAATTGGTGATAACAAAGAGGTATTAGATTCTATCAATGGTCAAGTACCATCCCCACAAAATATGCCGAATGGTTGTAAATTTGCTCCACGTTGTAATCAAGCGATGTCTATATGCCATCGGGAGAGTCCACCGACAGTAAAAATTTCGGCTACACGCCAATGTAGCTGCTGGCTATATGTGAAAAAGGATGTGGAAGTAAATGCCTAACAGTATATTAAAAGTGGAGAATTTAAAAAAGAGCTTTCAAATAGCCGGAGGGTTATTTCAAAAAAAGCAATATGTTAACGCAGTTATAGATGTCTCCTTTGAAATAGAAGAAGGTACAACATTTAGTTTAGTTGGGGAAAGTGGTTGTGGGAAATCTACTACGGGCAGATTAATTACTAGATTACTAGCACCAACGAATGGAAGTATCGTGGTGGATGGGAAGGAAGTAGCTACTGCAAAGCCGTCCGAATTAAGGCACTTAAGGCAAACTGTTCAAATGATTTTTCAAGACCCATATGCCTCATTGAATCCAAGAATGAAGGTCAAGGAGCTTGTTGGAGAGCCTTTAGAAATTCATACAAAGCTTTCGAAAGCAGAGCGTGAAAAACTAGTGCTTGAAATGCTGGAAGTCGTTGGATTAAATGCTGAACATGCTGATCGCTATGCACATGAGTTCAGTGGTGGACAAAGACAGCGTTTGGGTATTGCTCGTGCTTTAATTACAAAGCCAAAATTAATCATTGCTGATGAGCCTGTGTCTGCGTTGGATGTATCTATACAATCGCAAATATTGAATCTATTAAAGCAATTGCAGCAAGAATATAAAATATCTTATCTCTTTATTTCTCACGATTTAAGTGTTGTAGAACATATTAGCCATTATATTGGGGTTATGTATTTAGGATCCATTGTAGAAATTGGGCGTAAAGAAACCATATTTAATGAACCAAAGCATCCCTATACACAAGCGCTCATTGCTTCCGTACCGATTGCAGACCCAACATTACGAAAAAAGAAGATCGTTTTAACTGGTGATATTCCAAATCCTAAAAATCCGCCGAGTGGTTGTACCTTCCACACAAGGTGCCCCTTTGCATCAGATATATGTAAGCAAGCTATACCAGAAATGAGGAAAATTAACGAAGAGCAAAGTGTTGCATGTCACTTTGTTAACTAATGGAGAGGATGTTTATAAATGAAAATAGGGTTAAGCACATACAGCATGGTTAAAAAAATGAGACAGGGAGAGATGGATGTTCTAGATGTTTTACAATGGGTAGCAGACAACGGTGGTCAGCATGTAGAATTAGTGCCCTATGAATTTACGGTTGTAGATAACTATGAACTTGCAACTGAAATTAAAGATAAAGCAGCAGAGCTAGGATTAGAGTTATCCGCCTATTCGTTACCAGCTAACTTTATTCAGGATACGGAGGAAGCTTTTTTAGAAGAAGTTGAACGTTTAAAGAAACATATTGATGTAGTACATCATATGGGTATTCACATTATGCGCCATGACGTTACTCTCTTTACCTTACCAAAGGAGCAAACATCCATTCATTATTACAACGAGCATTTTGAAGAAATGGTTAGAGGCTGTCAGTTAATTGCAGATTACGCGAAACAATTTAATATTACGACAACGATTGAAAATCATGGCTTTAATGTTCAAACAAGTGATCGTGTACAACAATTAATTCATGCGGTAAACAGAGACAACTTTAAAACAACTTTAGATATCGGTAATTTTTTATGTATTGATGAAGAGCCTCTCATTGGTGTTATGAAAAACATTCCTTATGCTGCTACAGTGCATTTCAAAGATTTTTACATTCGTCCTTATTATGAAAATCCAGGTGAGGGCGAGTGGTTCCGTACAGTTCATAACAACTACATCAGAGGTGCTATTGTCGGGCATGGTGATATAAATATTCGAGAAATTATTAAACTCGTAAAAGGCAGTGGATATGATGGCTATCTTACTATTGAGTTTGAAGGGATGGAAGATTGCCAAGTTGGTTCAAAAATAGGGATGGATAATGTACGTCGTTTATGGAATGAATGCAAGCTCTAAAGGAGGAAAGCACATGGATAAATTAAAAGTTTGTGTCATTGGCACAGGTTCTATTTCAGATTTTCACTTAGGTTCCTATACGAATAATCCATACGTTGAATTATATGGCGTGTATGATGCTTCCATTGAACGAGGTAAAGCAAAAGCAGCCCAATTTGGAGCAACACATGTTTTTTCTTCAAAAGAAGAGCTATTCGCAGATAAAAATGTGGATGCTGTCAGTATTTGTACATGGAATAATACGCATGCTGAATTGGCGATTCTTGCTTTGGAAAATGACTTACATGTTCTAATAGAAAAGCCGCTATCTATGACTTATGCAGAGGCTCTAAATATCCAAAAGGTTGCAGAAAAGCATCAGAAAGTATTTCAAATGGGCTATGTAAGACGATTTGCAACAAATACCAAAGTACTGAAAAGCTTCATCGACGATAACAAATTGGGCGATATTTATTATGCCAAAGCTTCCTGCCTAAGAAGATTAGGGAATCCAGGAGGCTGGTTTGCCGAAATTGATAAGTCTGGCGGCGGACCTTTAATTGATCTAGGGGTACATGTAATTGATATATGCTGGTACTTAATGGGTAGACCAAAAGTGAAACGTATAACAGGTCATACTTACAATCAATTAGGAAATCGAAATCATATAGAAAATTTATCCTTCTACAAGGCTGCAGACTATGATGCAACTAAAAACACAGTAGAAGACTTAGCAAATGCCCTTATTACATTTGAGAATGGAGCATCGCTAATGGTAGACGTTTCCTATACACTACATGCTTTAAAAGATGAAATAAGTATTAAGCTATATGGCACGAACGGTGGAGCAGAGCTAGAGCCTGAATTAAAAATTGTAAGTGAAGAGCATAATACAATTTTAAATATTCATCCTCAAATTAACGATCTAACTTTTGATTTTGCGACAGCCTTTCAAAATGAAATTAATTCATTTGTTGATTGTTGCCTTCATCATTATGATTCAGTTGCACCTGTGGAGGATGGGGTAGAAATTATGAAAATCTTAGAAGGTATTTATATTTCTGCAACTGAAGGAAAGGAGGTTGTTTATTAAAATGGTAAAATTGGATAATAAAATCGGTGTGATAGTAGACAGCTTTCGTTTACCTATTCGTGAAGGTTTATTAAAGGCGAAAGAAGTTGGGGCACAGGGGGTACAAATGTATGCCGTTTCAGGTGAGCTGGACCCCGATAACCTAAATGCTGAACAAAGAGCAGAATTGAAGGCGTATATTTTAGGGTTAGGTCTAGAAATCTCCGCCTTATGTGGAGATTTAGGAGGACATGGCTTCCAAGATAAAGCAGAAAATGCCTGGAAAATCAAGAAATCGAAAGAAATACTGCAATTAGCCAAGGACCTAGGAACATCCATTGTTACAACCCATATCGGTATTATTCCTGAAGATGAAAATGACCCAATCTATCAAACAATGCTGGAAGCTTGTGAAGAATTAGGACAATATGCTACATCATTAGATGCTTATTTTGCGATTGAAACAGGGCCAGAAACGAGTAAAACATTAAAAGAGTTTTTAGATAAGCTATCAACGAACGGTGTATCGGTTAATTTTGATCCAGCCAATATGGTGATGGTAACAAAAGATGATCCTGTAGCTGGAGTCAAACTATTAAAGAAATATATTGTACATACACATGTAAAGGATGGTATTCAACTGCAGTCAACGAATCCTAAAGATGTGTACGGGTACTTAGGATACGATTCTGGAACATCTCATGATAAAATAGAAGAAATGGTGGAAAATGGAGAGTTTTTTAGAGAACTTCCATTAGGTCATGGAGATGTCAATTTCGAGCTTTATTTTTCAGCTTTACAAGAAATCGGATACAATGGCTATTTAACTATTGAACGAGAAGTGAGATCAAATCCCGAAAAAGACATCAAAGAAGCTGTACAATTCATAGAAAAGTTTAAATAGGGGTTGAATCTAATTTGAAAAAGCAAGATCAAGTACAAATGCGAAGACAAAATAAATATATTGTGCTTGACGCAATAAGGCAGATGGCGCCAATTTCAAGAATTCAATTATCAAAATATACAAAAATGAGCCCTACGACCATTACTCGTATTGTGCAGGAGCTAGAAGCGGAAGGCTTTATTCTTGAAGGGGTATCGGAAGAAACAGCCATTGGTAGACGTCCTACGTTAATTCATATGCGAGAAGATGCTTTATATACGATTGGGATAGAAATTGACTGTTTTACTATTCGAATAGGTATACTAGATTTCTTAGGGAAGCTTATTGCCTTTCAGGAAGTCAAATGTAGCATCAAGCATCAATACGAAGAAGCTATATATCTACTTAAACGATCTATAGAAAATATCATGACAGAATATCAGATTGCTCAGGATAAATTACTAGGCATTGGGATAGGAATTCCAGGAGTAATCAATAACGAGGAAGGAATTATCGTTTCCTCTGAGCAATTGAAGTGGGAAAACTGCCCTATAAGAGAAGATTTGAATGGTGTTTTTGGTTGTGAAGTCATCATAGATAATGAATTAAAAATGCAAATCATTGCTGAAATTGGTGATATCTATACGCCACAGTATTCAAATTGTATTTTAGTCGGAATTGGAACGGGAATAGGAGCATCCATATTATTAAATGGAGAAGTGTATCGTGGCATTCAAAATAAAGCTGGAGAAATAAGTCATATAACGATTAATCCCTTTGGTGAAATGTGTCACTGTGGTAAAAGAGGATGCTTATCGATGTATGTTTCTGAAGTTACGCTGTTAAAAAGAACACCTAAAAATCTTAATATTCAATCAATAGAAGAGATTTTGCAGTGTGTTGATCAAGGTGAGCAATGGGCGATCGATATTCAACAAGATGTAGCTACTTTTCTAGCTATAGCCATCAATAATCTAGTTTGTTTATACGAACCAGAGGCTGTCATCGTCAGTGGAGAAATTATTGAGCACAATGTGACATTTCAAAAACTACTTAGTGAAAAGTGTAAACAGTATATATGGAAGGAATTACAACCCTACTTTGATTTACAGTTTTCCAATCAATTAAAAGAAGGGGTTGTTAAAGGAGCGGCATTACAAGCACAAAAGCAGTTGCTGTCTGTTTAAAGAAAGGTTGGTTGATTCGTGGCTTACTCAGAATTTTTAAAGGAGTATCGTTCAGGATTAATGGAAAATGTGCATTATGGACAAATGAGTGCTGTGAATCTAACGAAGGAAGAATTCGTCTCTGTAGGTCAAGACTATGAGCCTGTGTATTTTCGTTCTGCAGCAAAACCATTTCAAGCCATTCCCATTTTTATGACTGATTTTATAGAAAAATACGGGATTACTTCAAATGAAAGTGCATTATTTTTGGCTTCACAAAGAGGCGAAATTTATCATCAAGAGGCATTAGTCTCTCTGCTGGAAAAACTCCCTATTAATGAAAGTGAATTAATTTGTGCAGCATCCTATCCATTAAATGAGGAACCTAAAACACAGTATATTCAACAGGGATTTGAAAAGAGGAAACTCTTTCATAATTGCGCGGGCAAGCATTTAGGATTTTTAACTGCATGTTTAGCAAATGGCTATGATGTCAAGCAATATTGTCATCCAGAACATCCACTGCAACAGATGATAAAAAAATATATTGCTTATTTAAGTGAATATGAGATAGAGAGAATTCGTACAGGGATTGATGGCTGTGGCGCGCCCGTCTTTGCAATTCCGTTAAAAAACATGGCCATTGCCTATTTAAAGTTAGCACGACCAGAATTGATTGATGATGAACTAATTCGTGAAGCAGTAATCAAGCTTACGTCGGTGATGAATCAAGAGAATCATATCATTGCAGCACAAAACTTTATTTGTACGGCATTATTAAAGGACTCTAATATTGTGGCGAAGGGCGGAGCACAGGGCGTATACTGTTTTGCTCTTAGAAATGAAGGAGTAAGTTTCGCCTTGAAAATTATGAATGGTTCAGAAAGTCCATGGCCGAATGTAATTGCTTCTGTATTGGAACAAATGCAGTATAAAAATCAAGAAACAATTGAGCGTATTAAAGCATTGTCTCCTGCATTTGTGCATAATGATGCAGGGATAGAGGTAGGAGAAATTGTATCTACAATTAAAATTGTATAGAGGTGAAGGCACTTGCATGTTTTGGCAATAGACGGTGGTGGAACGAAAACGATTGCAACAATCTCAACATGTCATGGGCAAATTATGGCGCTAGCTGAAACAGGCAAAAGTAATCCCACATCCATGAGCTTCGAGCATTTTACAGAGACGATAACAGAATTAATAAATGATTTAAAAAGACAACAGCCTCACGAATTTCAACACATTACAAAGTGCCATGCGGGCCTGTCTGGTGTAACAGAAAATAATAATGAGAAAATTACCTATGCATTATTAACCTCGCTTTTACCGAAAGGCTGTCAACTATCACTATCGAATGATGGAATGAACGCGCTGTATGCGGGAACCTTGGGGCAGCCAGGCATTGTACAAATTTCTGGTACGGGTGCGATTACACTCAGTATAGATGCATCTGGAAGAATTGAACGTACAGCAGGATGGGGTTATATTTTTGATGATGAGGGCAGTGGCTATGATATTGGCATTCGCACATTAAAAGCGGTATTTAAAGCATTCGATAAAAGAGGTCCTGAAACGCTTCTAACAGCAGCGGTATTAGAATATTTTCGATTACAATCCGTTCCGCAGATAATTGAAGTGGTATATGGTGAAGGACATCCGAGGGATACCATATCTCCTTTAAGTAAGGTTGCAATTGAATGTGCTAAACGTGGTGATGGAGAAGCCAATACGATTATTGATCAAGTGTGCCATGTTTTTTATCAAAGTATAGACGCTTGTTACAATAAAAACCCGTTTGCACATAAGCAAGTCAAAGTAGTGCTAGCTGGTGGCGTTTTTAATGAATTGGAGCTATTTACTAAAAAATTAATCGCTATAGATAAAAAGAGTAGTAATCAGTATCACTTCGTGGGTGCTTATAGCTTACCGGTAGGTGGTGCCGCTTTAGCTGCTTTAAAATTACCATATAATGAAGCAAAGCTATTTATTGATCAATATAATGCAAGTATGAAGAAGTTTTTAACGAGTTAATACCCCTTAACTTTGCAAGTAGAGAAAAGCATGTACATGTCTCTACTTGCATTTTGTCAGTCTCCTACTTTAAACATATACCCCTTATATGAATTATGAATGATCATGACGATTCCGATAAGCATAAAATTGGATAATAACGAACTTCCGCCATAGCT
The DNA here is from genome assembly GCF_004332175.1 of Lysinibacillus sp. OL1. Taxonomy (NCBI): domain Bacteria; kingdom Bacillati; phylum Bacillota; class Bacilli; order Caryophanales; family Bacillaceae; genus Lysinibacillus; species Lysinibacillus sp. OL1. The sequence continues at coordinate 143,900 of NZ_SJDS01000004.1, forward strand.
TAAAAAGGGTAGGGTGACACCTGTGACAGGTAAAAGTCCAATGGTCATGCCTATATTTTGAGTAATTTGAAAGGCTAGTAAGCTTGAAATACCTGCCCCCATTAAAGTCATAAAGGGGTCTCGCGCTACTACCGTAATAACAACAATACGATAGATAACAAAAAATAGTAGTGCTATTACAAATGCTCCTCCAATAAAACCTAGCTCTTCCGCAATAGTAGAGAATATAAAATCGGTATGTTTTTCTGGTACATAGACATTGTTATGTAGATAGCCCTTGCCCACAAATTCTCCTGATCCGATAGCCATAAAGCCTTGGCGTACTTGAAAAGAAGAATCTGTATATTCATAAGGCTGAAGCCATCCATAAATTCTAGAAATCTGATGTCCTGAGAGAGCACCTAAAACCTTCTCTGTAAAAAATTCATTAAATCTGACATAGAGCACTACCATCGTACTGATGATAACTAGAGGAACGGCCGTAAATATGGCAAGAAGCTTTCTATGAATACCTGAAAAGAAAATCATTGGTAAAATCATTGCCATATACAGCATGACCATACCTGTATCGGGTTGTCTATAAACAAGTAGCGTAGGAGGAAGGACAATTAGCCCGATTTTTATAAGTAACCAAAAATCTGCTAGATAAGAGGGGCGAACATTTTTCTCTTGATGAGCAATAATGACCTTACTCACAACTATTAAAAAAGCGAATTTTAAAAATTCCGATGGTTGGAGAGAACCTAAAAACGGGATCTGATACCATGATTTTGCCTGATTGATCGTTCGAGCAATGCTTTCAGGTGCAACAATAAGACCAGCCGTTAAAGCAACTATTAGGAAGTAAAATGGCCATCCAATCTTTTTCAATTGTTCAATATCAAGCAAGGAAATTCCAAACATGATGGTGAATCCGATGACATAAAATAAAAACTGTTTGATAATAAAGGAACTTGAATACTGTTCAAAATTTACACTACTAGAATGGACAAAAAGGCAACTAATAGCGCCGAGTAAAAGAAGACTTATTACTAAACTCCAATCTAACTTCTTGAATTGCGTCAAATGTAACACCTCCATTCTCTATTAGGAACGCTGACAATGTATGGAAGGTTGCGAATGTTTTCCTAAAAGTAGTATGAATAAGTAGCAACAATCTGGCTAATTTAGCGAGTTAAATTACCTAAATAAAACTAAATGATGGGTATAAATTCTTAATATTTCGATTAAAATTTACAAAAATATAACACTGGCTTTATATCTCTATACTATCATTATTGGTAAGAGTTGGAGGAGGAGCCAAGGATCATGCATTTTTTCCGTTTCATTAAGGTGAAGGACAAGTTACTTGTACTCATGATTGTTTGTGTATTATCGAATGTATTGCTAGGTGTATTCAGTGTAGATTATTTAAGGAAAATGTCGTGGCATGCAAGTGAGAGTTACACACAGGGACTTGTCCCAATTGGATGGCTAAATGAGCTAGAAGAATCACAGCGTCGATTGGATTTTATAGTAGATTCGAAGGGTGACGATAAAGAAATGACAGCCATTTTACAAAACATGGCCCAGCCTTTAGAGCATCTAGATAGCCAAGAAATTGATAAAAAGATGAGTCATCAAATTAAGAAGTATAAGTCATTGCTTAAGAAGCAGGAAGAAGCCATTGAGAATTTTAAGCAATTGAACCATGGTGAGCTAGATCAGTTTTATGTGCAAACATTTTTACCAATTAGTCAGGAGAGTCATGCATTATTAGAAGATACGCAAAATTATTTGGTTCAACGAGCAAAAGATCAACAGCAGGCTTATCAGAAAGATGTGCAATTTGGCTACTTGTTACTAGGTGGTGTATGCTTAGCGGTTGTCTTGCTTGTTATCCTTATCGGTTTTATCGCAACGAAGGCAGTCAATGTGCCAACCCGTCAACTAAAGTCGTTATTAAAACGTGCAGAACAAGGTGATTTCACTGCCAATGCAAGTTATGTAGCTCATGATGAGCTTGGTGAAGTAGTTCTGTCTTACAATCAAATGGTAACAGAGGTGAAACGACTACTCCATACTGTGACAGACAGTGCCTATGAAGTAGAAGAAATGACTGGGAAATTGCAGAAATCCTCTGAGCAATCATCAACAACGACATTAAAAATAGCGAAGGATGTACAATCTATTTCAGAGTCAACGTCTGCTTCTTCTAGTAAATTAGCTTCGAATACGGCTTCCTTAGAGGAAGTTTTAAATGATGTACAGGTTATTTTAGAAAAGGTTCAGGTTGTAGAAAGTTTTGCACAAAAAACGGCCAGAGATGCAGAAAGCGGAACTGAAATTGTACAGGCTAATTTAACGCAAATGCAAGCTATTAAGCAGGCGGTTGAAAAATCTAATACAGCTATCTTTAATTTAGTAGAGCGAGCTGCATCGATAGATCAAATGATTGAAGTAATAGAAAGAATAACAGCGCAAACAAATTTATTAGCTTTAAACGCGTCAATTGAAGCCGCTAGAGCAGGAGAGCATGGTAAAGGCTTTGCAGTAGTGGCTAATGAGGTTCGTAAGCTTGCAGAGCAAACTGTTCAATCGACACAAACGATTACATCCATTGTACAGAACATCCATTTAGATTCGAGTTATGCGGTACAAATGATGGAAGGCGTTTTAGTGGCGACTGAAAAAGGTGTAGCTGTTACAGGACAAACTGCGTCAAGTTTTGATCAAATTTTAGAAAAAGTACATACTATTAAGCCTTATATTATGGAAGTATCTGCTACGGTTCAAGAGATTGCCAATCACACGAAGAAGGTAAGTGAGGATGCAGGTATGCTGACAGCCTTATCTGATACGAATGCCGTGTCTACTAAGCATGTAGCTACGTTAACAGCTGATCAATTAACAGCTCAGCAACAGTTCCATAATTATATTAAGGAATTGCGCAAAGTATCAAAAGTTTTGCAAATAGCTGTCAAACGTTTTTCGATATAATTTAATATTAAAGAATAATATTCGAAAAGGGTCTTCTTTGCAAAAAATAGCAAAGAAGATTCTTTTTTTGCATGGTTACAAAACTAGCTTATGAAAGTGCAAAAGTTTTGTGTTTTTGAGGTGTACAAATGTGTTTTGTATATTTTTGTAGCACAATATTTTTCATGACCTCATATACTGTGAATAAGGGATTGTATGTTCTTTGTAAGGAATATTGTTAATATAATTGTTGTATTTTCAAAACGAACACATTATAATGAATTTCATTGAAAGTGTTATTAAATCAATGTTTATTAATATATTTTTGTACTTTCAGAAAGTACAATTGTTCACATGTGGAGGTTTTGGGAAATGAAAAAGATTATTGTTACTGGAGCACTTGGTCAAATTGGTTCTGAGCTAGTAGAAAAACTTCGTGGTATTTATGGAGAGGACAATATACTTGCTACAGACATTAGAAAGCTTGAACATACTAAGGGCCCATTTGAAATATTGGACGTGACAGATGGACAAAGAATGCATGATTTAGCAAAGGACTTCGGTGCAGATACGATGATGCATTTAGCAGCATTATTATCAGCTACAGCAGAGAGAAATCCATTGTTAGCTTGGAATTTAAATATGGGTGGATTAATGAATGCGTTAGAAGTTTCACGTGAGTTAAATATGCAATTTTTCACGCCAAGCTCAATTGGTGCGTTTGGTCCGTCTACACCTAAGGAAGATACACCACAGGATACTTTGCAAAGACCAACAACTATGTATGGGGTAAATAAGGTAGCGGGTGAGTTATTATGCGATTATTACTTCAATCGTTTTGGTGTTGATACACGCGGAGTACGCTTCCCAGGGCTAATTTCTTATGTAACACCTCCAGGTGGTGGTACAACAGATTATGCAGTAGAAATTTTCTATGAAGCCATCGAACAAGGCAAATATACATCGTATATTCAGGAAGGTACATTTATGGATATGATGTACATGCCAGATGCCTTACAAGCTATTGTAGATTTAATGGAAGCAGACGGTAGTAAGCTTGTTCATCGCAATGCTTTTAATATTACAGCCATGAGCTTCGAACCTTCGCAAATCGCGGCTGAAATCAAGAAACACTTACCAAATTTCACAATGAGCTATCAGGTAGATCCTGTTCGTCAGGCCATTGCAGATAGCTGGCCAAACTCTTTAAATATTGAAGCGGCTCAAAAAGAATGGGGCTTCAAAGCAGAATATGATTTAGCTAAAATGACGGTAGATATGTTAGAAAAATTGAAAATTAAACTGCATAAAAAAGCAATTTCATAATAGATAGGCAACGGGTGAAGACTAGACTTCATCCGTTTTTTTATATATAAAAGAAAATTATTGGAATATATAGATTAAATTATGAAATTAAAATATAATAATATTCGGAATATTAATAGTATTCAGTTAAATTGATACTATGATAATTTCACAAGGGGAAATTCACAAATGAAGGGATGATGGGGTTTATGATGCAAGCACCATTAGTTTTAACTAGTTTTTTTAAACGAGCAGAGAGCTATTTTGCAAGAAAATCAATTATTTCACGGACAAGCCCACACAAAATACATCGTTTAACATATGGGCAGTGGGCAAAAAGAACGCGTCGTTTAGCAGATGCCCTTACGAAGCTTGGGATGACAAGAGGAACAAAAGTCGGCTCCTTTGCGTGGAATCAGCATCGACATTTAGAAGCTTATTTTGCTGTGCCTTGCTCAGGGGCAATCTTACACATGGTAAATATTCGTTTATCAGAAGAGCATTTGATCTATATTATTAATCATGCAGAAGATGAGATTTTAATGGTAGATGTAGATTTATTACCGATCATTGAAAATATTGCGCCAAAACTTGATACAGTGAAACATTATATCATTATGACGGATGAACCAGCTTTGCCAAAGACTACATTACAAAATGTTTTATCCTATGAGGACATATTAGCTACTGCTGATGAAGAATTTCAATTTCCAGAGGATATTGATGAAGAAGCACCTGCCGGTATGTGCTATACAAGCGCCACAACAGGGAATCCAAAGGGGGTTGTCTATTCCCATCGGGGTTTAGTATTACACAGTATCATGCTGAGTATGTCTGACTCTATGGGAATTGCGGAAAGAGATGTCGTGATGCCGATTGTACCCATGTTTCATGCAAATGCATGGGGCTTGCCTTTTGCTAGTGTCAATGTGGGTGCTACACAAGTTCTACCAGGTCCACAATTTACTTCAGCATTAATAATGGATTTAATCGAACAAGAAAAGGTTACATTAACTGCTGGTGTTCCAACCATTTGGATAGGTGCCCTACAGGAGCAGGAAAAGAAAGAACGAGATATTAGTTCTTTAAGAGCGATATGCTGTGGTGGATCGGCTTCACCAACTCGACTCATTCGGACATTTGAAGAAAAATATGGGATTCCTTATATTGTTGTCTACGGCATGACGGAAACTACACCAATCGTGGCATTGTCTAATTATATGTCATGGATGGAAGATTGGCCGATTGAAAAGCGTATTGAAGCTCGAGCGATGCAAGGGATGACAATGGCAGGTATCGAATCTAGTATTATTAATGAGGCGGGGGAGGTACCTTGGGATGGCGAAACAATGGGGGAATTACGTTTAAAAGGCCCATGGATTTCCAACGAATACTATCGTGATGAGCGAACAGCAGATGCCTATCGAGATGGTTGGTTATATACTGGTGATATTGCTGTACGAACAGCAGATGGCTTTATTAAAATTACGGACCGTACGAAGGATCTTATTAAATCAGGTGGGGAATGGATTTCCTCTGTTGATTTGGAAAATGCGCTGATGACTCATGATGCCGTTTTAGAAGCGGCTGTCATTGCCATGCCCCATGCTAAATGGCAGGAGCGTCCATTAGCTTGCGTTGTATTGAAAGAGGGACAATCAGTAACTGAACCAGAGCTTCTTGCTTTTTTAGAAAATCAATTTGCCAAGTGGTGGGTACCAGATGCAGTCGTCTTTCTAGAAGAAATTCCAAAGACATCTGTCGGAAAATTCCTGAAAGCGAAGCTGCGAGATAATGTAGCGGAAATTTATCCTAAATCATTGGTATAGGTAAAAGAGCGATTTCCGTAAATGGAAGTCGCTCTTTTTTGAGTTATTTAGTTAGCATATGGAAGACTTGTTCAACGTCTTTATCGCCACGACCAGAGATATTAATAATAATGCTTTCCCCAGATGATAAAGTTGGTGCTAATTTTAGAGCATGTGCGACTGCATGTGAGCTTTCAAGAGCAGGAATAATACCTTCAACCTTAGAAAGTACTTGGAAGGCATCTAAAACTTCTTCATTTGTCACGGTCACATACTCAGCACGGCCGATTGTTTTCAAATGGCTATGCTCAGGTCCCGCACCTGGATAATCTAAACCAGCTGCTATTGAATAGGTAGGGAGTGGGTTACCTTCTGCGTCCTGAAGTACTAAACATTTGAAGCCGTGTAGCTCTCCTGGTGTTCCTTCGTTTAAGGTAGCAGCTTTGTCTGGCTCTATTCCAATAAGACGAACATCTTCGTCTGCAATATAATCAGCAAATGCCCCAATGGCATTACTACCGCCTCCTACACAGGCAAGAACAGCTGTCGGCAGCTTTCCTTCCTTTTCTAATATCTGTTCACGACTTTCGCGGCTAATCACTGATTGAAAATGTTTAACCATTGATGGGAAGGGATGTGGTCCAACTGCTGAGCCTAATAAATAGAAGGTTGTTTCATAGTTTTCTACTAAGTCAGCGAATGCCTCATCTACTGCATCCTTTAAGCGGCCTTGCCCTTTATCGACAGCTACAACTTTCGCGCCGAGAAGTTCCATGCGAAATACGTTCAATGCCTGACGTTTTGTATCTTCCAAGCCCATATAAATCGTGCAATCCATTCCAAACATGGCACACGCTGTAGCTGTTGCTACACCATGTTGACCTGCCCCTGTTTCGGCAATCACGCGATTTGCTCCCATACGTTTAGCTAGTAAAATTTGTCCTAATACATTATTGATTTTATGGGAGCCTGTGTGGTTAAGGTCTTCACGTTTTAAATAGATTTTTGCGCCACCTAATTGCTTTGTTAAATTCTCTGCAAAATAAAGAGGGGATTTACGACCGACATATTCACGGAAATAGTAATCTAATTCTTGCTTAAAATCATCATCCTCTTTATACTTTTGAAAATTCTCATCTAGTCTATTTAAAACATTTTGAAGCTCCTTTGGAACAAAGCTTCCACCAAATTCACCGAAATATCCCTTTTTTTCTACTACTGTACTCATCTTAACTCGACTCCTCTATGCTAATTTTTCCAAAAAAAAAGCCACTCCAATCCCTCATAAAAAGGACGAGTAACCGTGGTGCCACCTTCATTCGCAATTTTTGCGCGCTTTCCTGCTCCGGTAACGGGGAGCGAAACGGCCTTACATTTGATAAGGCTGCTCTGAAGTCCATTCACAAGTCTGTACTACTGGTTTGCACCAACCACCAGCTCTCTAAAAGTAACAATGCTTGCTACTACTCTTCTTCCTTGCATTTATTAGAAAGAATTGTAGAGTATTTTCAGAATAGTGTCAAGAAAAAAGACGAATCTAAAAAGATCCGTCAGTTAAATCAAATTTTTAAAGTCAAGGCGTTTGTTTAATACATACATAATCGGTGCACCTACAGCTAATACAACAAATTCACCCGCCGCGACGGTTAGCCAAGTCCAGAAAAATGGCAACTCTAAAGCCAAGTTCAGCTCAAAGGCAATGATAAACATAGTACATGTAAAGAGCAATGTATTAATAATTAAACGTGCCCAAATATTTTTGACAAATTTACAGATTAAAATAAACAGGCCAAGAGTAATCATTGAATGACCTACACCAAACACTAAATCGTAAATGCCAAGTGGTGAAAAGAGATTAGAAATCAATACACCAATAATAATCCCTACGGCAAAGCGTGGATTAAAGGCCACTAAATGGTTAAACATCTCAGATACTCGGAACTGTACCTCTGTAAAACCAAATGGGGCAACAAGCATGGTTACAGCTATATATAGAGCTGCAATGATACCACTTGCTGCTAAAAATTTTATTTTCATATTCATTTCTCCTTAGTTTTTTTTCGTGGGATGGTTACGAACCACGGTGCTTTCACACAAGTAAATATTCTATTATAGATATCTAGTAGAAGTCAAATGTCAGACTTTGTCTATAATGTCCTATCGTCGCAAAATTGTCATAAATATTTTTTACTATGTTGAAAAAAGAAATCGATTAACTAAAACAGCGTAGTTTAGCGGTTTAAAGCGCCAAATTAAATGAAAAACTAAAATATTTTGTCACTTTTAAAAGTCAGAACATTCATAATGTTGTTGACGGAGCTCGATAATAACGATAATATAGCGATACATTCACACTTTGTTTGGATAAAGTGCGATAGATATTCGAGAATATAATCGGGGGGATTATTTGTGAAAAGCAATGTAAAGAAGTTGTCATTCCTTCTTTTTGGATTAGTGTTGCTTCTTGCTGCTTGTGGTAGCGGTGGCTCAGGTACAGCAGATTCAAAAGGAAATGAAAAAAACAATGCAAGTGAGAGCGGAAATGCAGACGATAAAACATATAAAATCGGGATTACTCAAATTGTTGAGCATCCATCGTTAAACGCAGCAACGGAAGGCTTTAAAAAAGCAATTGAAGATGCTGGCTTAAAAGTTGAATACGATCCACAAATTGCACAGGGAGATAACAGCCTTAACACAACGATTGCTAACAATCTAGTGAGTGCAAACGTAGATTTAATTTTTGCTAACTCTACACCTTCTGCACAAGCAGCTGCAACAGCAACAAGTGATATTCCAATTATTTTTACATCGGTTACAGATGCTGTTGGTGCACAGCTAATCGACTCAATGGAGAAGCCAGGGAAAAATATTACAGGCACAATTGATCTACATCCTGAAACGATTTCTAAAACAGTAACATTCTTAAAAGACCTTGGTGCGAAAAAAGTAGGGATGGTCTACAATGCGGGTGAGCAAAACTCAGTTGCCCAAGTTTCAGAAGTGAAAAAGGTTATGGATGAACAAGGTTTAACGGTGGTAGAAGCATCAGCATCCACTTCAGCAGATGTAAAGCAAGCGACAGAATCTCTAATTGGTAAAGTAGATGCTTTCTATATTATTACTGATAACACAGTAGTTTCTGCTTTAGAATCGGTAATTGATGTTGCCAATACGAATAAATTACCATTAATCGTAGGAGAATTAGATTCTGTGGCACGTGGTGGTTTAGCGGCTTATGGATTTGAATATTTCGATATCGGTTATGAAGCAGGTCAAATGGCTGTGAAAATTTTAAAAGGTGAAGCAACACCTGCTGATACACCAGCACAATATCCTCAAAATCTGAAACTATTAATCAATAAAAAAGTAGCAGATGATTTAGGCATCGAAATGAAAGATTCTTGGGGTGCAGAAATTCTAGAACAGTAAAACGAAGCGGGGGAGAACTATCCCCGCTTTATCTTCATTTTACAAGCGATATAAATAATAAAGAGATTTAGGAGATGATTCAACGATGTTTTTAGCATTATTTGGCGCAGTGGAGCAAGGAATCATCTATGCAATTATGGCACTTGGTGTATATTTAACATTTCGGGTGTTAGATTTTCCGGATTTAACGGTTGATGGAAGCTTTGTAACAGGGGCGGCAACTGCAGCAACAATGGTTTTGCTTGGCTACCACCCAATCTTAGCGACTTTAGTGGCAATTGTTGCTGGATTTATTGCTGGATGTATGACAGGAATTCTTCACACGAAAGGAAAGATTAATCCGCTTTTATCAGGAATTTTAATGATGATTGCTTTATATTCAATTAATCTACGTATCATGGGGTTAACTGCAGAAAATACGATAGGTCGCCCGAATATTCCACTACTAAACTCTGAAACAATCTTTTCAAAGTTTCAATCTTTTTGGAGTAATTTAGGGATCGATGATGCTATCAATAACCTATTAAAAAGCATAGGCTTTCAGCATGTACCAGGTACATGGAGTGTGCTGATTGTTGTATTAATCATCACGATTTTAATTAAGTTAATAGCAGACTGGTTCTTAAAGACAGAAGTTGGGCTAGCAATCCGAGCAACTGGTGATAATAAACGAATGATTCGCAGCTTCTCTGCAAATACAGATACACTTATCATTTTGGGGCTAGGTCTTTCCAATGCGCTTGTCGCATTTTCTGGAGCTTTAATCGCACAATATTCGAAGTTCTCTGATGTTAGTATGGGGATTGGTATGATTGTGATCGGTCTCGCATCCGTTATTATTGGTGAAGCTATTTTTGGGACTAAAACTATTATCCGTACAACGTTTGCCGTTATTGCAGGAGCCATCATTTATCGTATTATATTAGCTTTAGCATTACGTGTAGATTTCCTTGATTCAGGAGACATGAAATTAATTACAGCGATCATCGTTATTTTGGCGCTGATCTTACCGCAATTTATTAATAAGAGTAAAGAACGTAAACGTAAAGCTAAACGTGCTGCAGAACTTTCACAAGTAAAAAAAGTAGAGCAGGGAGGTAACGGCCTTGCTTAAATTACATGGTATTAATAAGGTATTTAATGAAGGAACACCTGATGAGAAGATTGCACTTGCGGAGATCAACCTACATTTAAAGCCCGGTGATTTTGTGACAATTATAGGTAGTAATGGTGCAGGTAAATCAACGATGATGAATATGATTTCAGGTGCTTTAACACCCGATTTCGGTACAGTATTGATTGATGGTAATGATGTGACAAGTTTGCCTGAATATAAACGCTCTCAATACATTGGGCGTGTCTTCCAGGACCCAATGGCAGGAACTGCACCTACGATGACAATTGAAGAAAATCTAGCATTAGCATACTCTCGAAATAAACATAGAGGGCTACGCAATGGTGTGGACAAAAAGCGTCGTGAATTTTTTAAAGAATCGCTAGCGATGCTTGGTTTGAATCTTGAGAATCGTCTTTCTGCTAAGGTAGGTTTACTTTCAGGTGGGGAACGTCAAGCTTTGTCGCTCTTAATGGCTACCTTCACAAAGCCATCTATTTTATTGCTAGATGAGCATACAGCTGCACTTGATCCATCACGTGCAGAATTAATTACCCGTATTACGAAATACTTAGTGGAAAAAGATAATTTAACCACATTAATGGTAACGCACAATATGCAGCAAGCATTAGACTTAGGGAATCGTCTTATTATGATGGATAAAGGCCAAATCATTTTAGAAGTTGGTGAAGATCGCAAACATGAATTAACAATTCCTGATTTAATGTCCGAGTTTGAACGTATTCGTGGGGAAAAAATGAATTCAGACCGTGCTCTATTAGGTTAATATCGAAACGCTCATACACTTGTATGGGCGTTTTTTTATAGTGTTAGAAAAGTATTTTTATGAATGGTGAAAATACTTGATTTCTTAAGTGGGATTCCGATCTATCTCATGGGAGTCAAGTAGCCCTCCAATCCAGCTCATCAATTTAGCAAAGGTCCTCACTACTCTTTATGGAGGGGCGTTGTCACACATCGTTTTTCCACATTGTTAGTATGATAGAAAATGAAAGGACACAGTTTCAAATGGGTTGATTGGAGAGGAGTCAGCTCTTAGGGGATTTAGCGGCTCATCAGATGCCACCTGGACGCTGGCGGAACAGATATCGATCCCTCGCCTTGCCAGAATGTCTCTTTCCGCAGACGATATTGTTTTTTCAACATCAACTAGTTTTAATAATTTTTATTTAGGGAAATAAAACGATTGATAAATTTTATCACATAAAAAAGCCTCACTTTCAGAGAAGTGAGGCTCTTGATTTTAAACGAGTAAGCCAAATAGTTGAATATCGTTGTTTACTTCTTTGTATTTGAAGCCGAATTCATCCATTCGGGCAAGTAGTCCTTCATATTCAGCACGATCACCTAACTCAATGCCGACTAGTGCAGGGCCACTTTCTTTATTATTTTTCTTGGTATATTCAAAGGTAGTAATGTCATCGTTTGGTCCAAGTACACTAGTGAGGAATTGACGTAATGCTCCGGCACGCTGAGGGAAGCTGACGATGAAGTAGTAAAGTAAGCCTTCGTGTATAAGTGACTTTTCTTTAATCTCCTGCATTCGTCCAATGTCATTATTCCCACCACTGATGATGACAACGACTGACTTACCTTTAATTTCTTCTTTATAAAAATCAAGAGCTGCCACTGATAATGCTCCTGCAGGCTCAGCGATAATCGCATGTTTATTATATAGATCTAGAATGGTCGTACATACCTTGCCTTCAGGTACAAGAACAATATCATCTAAATAGCGACGGCAAACATCATAAGTATGATGACCGACGCATTTTACTGCAGCACCATCAACGAATTTATCAATCCAATCAAGAGCAACTGCGCCACCTTCAGCAAAGGCAGCCTTCATACTACCAGCACCAGCAGGCTCCACACCAATAATTTTACTAGTAGGAGAGAGATTTTTAATGTAGGCAGACACGCCTGACATTAAGCCACCACCGCCAATACTTCCGAATACGTAGTCGATTGGCTCCTCCATATCATTCATAATTTCTACCGCTACCGTTCCTTGACCAGCAATGACATCAAAATCATCAAATGGATGAATGAAGATTTTACCATGCTCTTCACAATAGCTCAACGCGCTTTCAGCAGAATCATCGAATGTATCTCCTGCTAAAATAATTTCCACATATTCACGACCAAACATACGTACTTGGTCTATTTTTTGCTTCGGCGTTGTTTGTGGCATAAAAATGCTTGCTTGAATTTTTAATTGGGCACAGGCATAAGCTACACCTTGTGCATGATTGCCTGCACTTGCACAGACAACCCCAGCATTGCGCGCTTCATCCTCGATTTTTTTAATTTTATAATAGGCACCACGAAGCTTGAATGAGCGTACATGCTGTAAATCTTCGCGTTTAATATAAATATTAGCTCCGTATTTCTCGGATAAATAGTCGTTTTTTTGTAGTGGTGTGTGCACAACTACATCTTTTAAAAAATGATGTGCAATCAGGACATTCTCCACTTGCACGGTTCTAGTATCAGCAACTTCCATAGTATTCATCCTCCGTTATACGTTTAAAACATTTATCTATGATAGCACACTTTATTTGCTTTTTGTGATTAATTTTTAGTAAATTCTAAATTTTCCGTGTCTATTTTATGATGTAAGCGTTTTATCTTGATATAGCTAATTATTTTATAAAGAAGCAATGTCTCAGACCTAGAATTAGCTCAATTTAAGGGGAGAAAATCTGTTGTTTCAAATCTAAAAAATACGACTCTCATAACAAAAATGGTCAAGCATATACTAGATTAGCTGAGGACAAGTAGGAGGGTATGTAGTGGAAATCATTCAAGGGATTTTATCAACATATTGGAAGTTTTTTGATTTGGCGATGTGGCAAGAAGTACTAATGGACCCTGTCTCCTGGGGACTAATATCCTCATTAATTATTATAGAAGGTTTGCTGTCGGCAGATAATGCACTGGTATTAGCGGTACTAGTGAAACATTTACCAGATAAACAGCGAAAACGGGCATTAATGTATGGTATGCTAGGTGCCTATTTTTTTAGATTTTTATTTATTGGCATAGGTGTTTATCTAGTAGAATTTTGGTTTATTAAAGTATTAGGTGCTTTGTATTTAGGTTGGCTTTGTGTAGCTCATTTCCTTCACATAGGGAATGAGGATAGTGTAAAAGAGGTAAAGAGGTCAGGATGGATGGTGCGTCTTTTCGGCACGTTTTGGGCAACTGTCATTTCTGTTGAGCTAATGGATATTGCTTTTTCAATTGACTCAATCTTTGCTGCGTTTGCGATATCAGATCAGGTCTGGGTGCTTTTAATTGGTGGGATGTTAGGCATATTAATGATGAGGACGATTGCAGGTGTTTTTTTAATCATCATTGAAAAAATACCAGAGCTTGAAGCAACAGCCTTCATAATTATAGGTGTCATCGGCTTAAAAATGTTAGTAAGTGTTTTCAATATCCACATCCCTCATTATTTATTCTTTCTTTTCTTAGTGATTGCTTTTTTCATCACGATCATTGTGCATATGATGAAGAGGGTAAGAGCTGCCTAATTAAAAAGTACTGTTCTCCAAAATGAGAACAGTACTTTACTTATTTTACATATTTATCTGGGTCAACAATATAGAACTTTTCAACATTAAGCCAGCTCTCGCTCATTGGTTCGCCGTCATCAATACGTTTTTCAGTCTCCTGCATCATCCAACCAGTCTGAGACGCATGGGCTTGTAATGCTTTTAATTTGTCCATTCGCATTTCCCGAATATCATAGACCACATGTGGTTCACCATTTTTTTCAATCGTATCATTGGCGAAGGCACAACCGAATATTTGTGGACGAGCAGCCTTTGGCATACGACGTACAGCTTCAACTACAGCCCGTGCTGTTGCTTCATGGTCTGGGTGAACAGCAAAGCCAGGTAAAAATGTGAAAATTAAAGAAGGCATTAGTTCTTCGATTAGCCCTTCCATTAATTTTACCATTTTCTCATCATCTTCAAATTCTATTGTTTTATCACGTAGACCAAGCATGCGTAAATCTTGAATACCCATTGCCTCTGCCGCTGCAACCAATTCCTTACGACGGATTTCAGGTAAAGACTCGCGTGTAGCAAAGGGTGGATTACCTAAATTACGTCCCATTTCGCCTAATGTTAAACAGGCATATGTAACAGGTGTATTCATTTTCTTTGTATAGTAGGCGATGGTTCCCGCAACTGAGAAAGCCTCATCATCTGGGTGAGGGTACACAATTAAAATATGACGTTGTGGTTGTAAATTCAAATAGTCGTCCCCCTTAGTAAGTAAATGGCGTTTCACTAATTTCAAGCGCAATCGCCAATTTTCCAGAGTAGTCTAGTCCAGCCATTAATAAACGGCCTAAATCATCTAATTCAAAATGTGTAATGCCTTGAGCATAAACCCAGCCATGAGGTAATTTTAAACCCACACGATGAGGTGCATTATCTACAACCTTAGCAAGCTCATAGTTAATTTTAGCATTGCGAATAAAAGCACCTGCATTAAAAAACTGTTCATCATAGTGTGCTGCATAAGATCCGTTTGTCGTCTCAAGATGAATATAAACGTCTTTGTTGGCGAAAGAATTCAGCAATTTTTGCAACGTCTCTACTTGTACTTCTTGCATCTTAACACTCCTCTCGATCATTTCTCCTTTAAGTATAGTAAAAAAAATTCGCAAAGGGAAATTGATTGCTTTGATAAAAAAATTGATGATTTATATTTACAAACCTTAGCGCCATTTGGTCCAAATTTTTTGAAAGTGTTAGCATCCAGGGAAATAAATCATCATCTCTAAATCTATGACAAGTCCTTAAGCAATATTCTTGAAAAAATTATTGTAATGTATCAATATAGGGAGTGTGAAAATAAATATGTACAAACTGTGTCGTTTCGCATTGTATCCGTTTTCACATATAAAAAGATATTGCAACCATGACTTCTTCCTAATTCGTGTGTGTAAACAGCTCCACCTGTTGAAGTAGTATTATTTCGGAAATAATGAATTCTATCTTGGTACAATAGATGACGTTCCTTGAACAGGTGATGCAAGGTAGCTGTGAAAAAGGAAGAAAAATGAAGCTCATTATCATAGTATAATAAAAACCGCGACTCTCTTTATGACGGAGAGTCGCGGTTTTTTATTGAAAATTAATGTAGGCTATGTATTTGTTAGTATCGATTGAGCTTTCGTTCTATTGTATCTAAACGATTATTAACATTTTGTAATTGTTTAAACATTTGCTTCATATAAAGATTTTGATCTTGGGTTTCAGTAGTTTTGGCTTGTGCCAATTCTTCCTCCTCCTGCAGAGCCAATATTGTGGCAAGGGTGGATAATGAGTAACCAAGTGTTAATATGATGGAGGCAATTACTTCAACTTTTGAAGAGGTGATTTCTCCAGCTAGTAAACCTGATTCTTCCGTTAAGTCTTCTACCTTGTTTTTTTTCATTTTTTCCCCTCCCATACAGCTAATATATGGGGTATGAGGCATTAACGTATCTTGTCCAATTTTAATCTTTATCGGATAAATACTCATCATTAAATAATTGTTTAGTATTTGTAATTTTCTAATAATTACATTGATTTTTCCATTTAAATATAGCATTATAGTAGGAATAAACAAGATGTTTAGAGGGGGAACTGGAGTGAATAAGGACTTTAAATATTGTAAGGAATCAAGAGTGATGCGTACAAGTCGTGTATTTCCAAACGATGTGAATAATCATAATACATTATTTGGCGGACGGTTGATGAGCGATATTGATCAAGTTGCTTCCATTTCAGCTGCAAAGCATAGCAGAAGAGATTGTGTTACAGCCTCAACTGATTCAGTCGATTTCCTACATCCCATTCGCCCAACAGATTCGGTTTATTTCGAATCGTATGTAGCTTGGACGGGAAGATCTTCTATGGAGGTTTTTGTCAAAGTCATTTCTGAAAACTTGAAAACTGGGGAGAGAAAGGTGGCAGCGACTGCATTATTAACTTTCGTGGCATTGGATGAAAATAACAAACCAGCACTGGTCCCACGAGTAATTCCTGAAACAGTAGAAGAGACAAAATTGCATGAAACAGCTTCAGAACGAGCGAAGGCCCGTGCAGAACGTAAAAAGGAAAGTAAAGCGTTAGCGCAATTTATATCTATGAATGATCCATGGGATTATCGGCTAGAAATGATGGAGAATTATATGTAAAAAAGGGATGTCTCAAATGACTTTGAGACATCCCTTTCATCCTTATATTTCTGTTACTGTTACGTGTGGAGCACCAAAGCGAGATTTCGCACCATGCATGACAGGACCTACATATTCATTTAGCGCCCAGCCATGTGCAATAGCTGCGGATACAAACTCTTTTGCTTCAATAACAGAATCTTTAATAGTAAGACCATTCGCAAGGTTCGCTGTGACAGAGGCAGCAAAAGTACAGCCTGCACCGTGGTTATTTGTAGATGGAACTTTTTCAGATTCTAATAAGTAGAATGTTTCACCATCAAAGAATAAGTCTATTGCTTTTTCAGTAGCTAGAGCTTTTCCACCTTTAATGACAACAGCTTTAGCCCCTAGTTCATGGATTTTACGAGCGGCAATCTTCATGTCGTCAATGTTTTTGGGTGTACCTGTGCCAGCTAATTGTCCAGCTTCAAAAAGGTTTGGTGTTGTTACTGCTGCTAGTGGTAAAAGATGCTGAATCATGGCATCTGTGTTACCTGGATTCAGTACTTCATCGTCACCTTTACATACCATAACAGGATCGATGACAATATTTGAAGTCCCTGAATTTGCAATAGCCTTTCCAGCAATACGAATAATTTCTTCTGTGGAGAGCATCCCTGTCTTAATGGCATCAATTCCTGTGGAAAGAGCTGTGTCAATTTGTTTTTGTAGTAAATCGGTTGGCAAAGGTGTGACGTTATGTGTCCAGCCATTAGGGTCCATTGTTACGACAACTGTTAATGCCACCATCCCATATGTACCGTGCTCTTGGAATGTTTTAAGGTCAGCTTGCATTCCTGCACCGCCTGATGTATCTGAACCTGCAATTGTTAATGTTTTTTTTAGAGTCATGTAAAGGATCTCCTTTATCGTTAAGAGTTATAAAATTAACATCTAGTATAGTCCGATTCTGATTCTATAAAAATAGCCAGAATACTATATTTTTATATGGTCAGTTTCAACTGATGCTTGAATTCATCTTTCATTTTTTGTACCGTTGTAAGAAGAGAAAGGGGCTTAAAGAACGATGAAACAAGTATTCCCGAATGATTGGCAAGAAGTACTCAAAGAAGAATTAGAAAAACCATATTATCAAAAACTACGTCAATTTGTCGCAAATGAATATTCGACACAAACTATTTATCCACCAATGAATGATGTGATGAACGCATTTTATACAACAGCATATCATGATGTGAAGGTTGTTATTTTGGGACAAGACCCTTATCATGGGCCTAATCAAGCGCATGGGCTAAGCTTTTCTGTTAAACCAGGTATTCCACATCCTCCTAGCTTACGGAATATGTTTCAAGAGCTACAGGATGATTTAGGCTGTCCAATTCCTCAAAATGGAACGCTAACAAAGTGGGCTGAACAGGGTGTTATGCTATTAAATACGGTGCTTACAGTTCGAGCAGGACAAGCGAATTCCCATAAAGAACAAGGGTGGGAGCAATTTACCGATGCTGTTATCGATCTATTAGCTGCAAGGGAAGAACCACTAATTTTTGTATTGTGGGGCAAACCAGCGCAACGCAAAAAGCAATTAATCCGAAAATATAAAACACCACATGTCATACTCGAAGCGCCACACCCAAGTCCATTAAGTGCTTATCGAGGATTCTTTGGTAGTAAACCTTATTCAAAGATTAACCAACAATTAGTGGAGTGGGGCAAGCAGCCGATTGATTGGTGTTTAGAATAGATTGGCACAAATCGTTTGCTTTATACGCTTTAGCAATCATGTTACATTTAATATAGAAGAAAGTGAGGGACATTGATGAAGGTGAATTGTTTTAAGTGTCAATTTTTTAAAGTAACCTGGGACCCTCAAAACCCACGCGCATGTGCAGCTTATGGCTTTAAAACAAAGCAAATACCATCCGTTGTTGTGAAGCAATCCTCGGGTGTAGATTGTTTAAAATTCGTACCAAAAGTAGAAAGCGGGAGAATGTAATGATTTCTTATCAGGCCGTTATACAGCAACTTGAAAAACAATTATCTAACGCAACAAATGCGGGGAATGATCAGCAAATTCGTGAGGCACTTACAGCCATTCGAGCATTATGTGATGTGGTGTTAGATTCTTCAAGTGATGCACCATCTATCACTCCTCATAAGCATGTACCGCAAATGCTTGTGTCAGAGTCAAAACCATCCACTTTATATACAACAAAGATTGAAGAAGATGGAGCAAATGGTGATTCCATTTTTGATTTTTAATCCATTTTAAAGGTAGGGTAACGAAAATGAAAAGATTTATCGTGACAGGTGCTCTTCATGGCCTATTAGCAGTAGCATTCGGTGCATTTGGTGCACATGCTTTAAAGGAAATTTTAGATGAATATAGTCGAGGTATTTGGGAAACGGCTGTTCAATATCAAATGTTTCACGCTACAGGATTACTAATCATTGGTCTGTTAATGAGCTCTAAACTATTAGGTGAAGTGAAACAATTAAATTTAGCAGGTATTTTCTTTAACCTTGGTATTGTTTTCTTTTCTGGGAGCTTATATGTTCTGGCGATAAGTGGTATTAAAGTATTAGGAGCTATTACACCAATTGGTGGCGTACTATTTTTAGCGGGATGGCTACTTATTATTTTAACTGCTCTCAAGCATGCTCGCTAATTTTAAGCTGACTCTCTTACATTATTTGTAGGGGGGTTTTTCTTTGTTATGAGTCATCTTTCAAAGATAGGGATTTAAATCCTATCCATTTTGTAAGAATTTATAGTACACTACTAATATTACTTGCAATATTTCGAAAATACCAAAAGTGAGGTTACGTAGTATGGAAAAACTATTTACATTACTGGATGCTAACTATAATGAGATGGTAGGGATTCGTCGCCATTTACATGAATACCCTGAATTATCCTTTGAAGAAGTCGAAACGCCATCCTATATAGCTACTTTTCATAGAGAATTGGGTCATGTGGTTCGAGAAGGAGTGGGAGGACGTGGCGTCGTAGCGATATTACGTGGCAGAAAGCCTGGCAAAACGGTGGCATTACGAGCTGACTTTGATGCATTAGCGATACATGAAGAAAATGATGTACCTTACAAATCTAAAATAGCTGGAAAAATGCATGCATGTGGACATGATGGACATACAGCTACATTGCTTGGGCTAGCTAAGGCATTGAATGCGATGAGGGACCAAATTGAAGGCACTATCGTATTTATTCATCAGCATGCAGAGGAAGTGGCGCCAGGTGGAGCTAAGCCAATGATTGAGGATGGTTGTTTAGAAGGAGTAGATGTTATTTTTGGTACACATTTATGGGCACCTACACCATTAGGAGAAATATTAGTGAAAGATGGAGCCATCATGGCTGCCGCGGATAAAGTAGAAATAACGGTTCAAGGAAAGGGTGGTCATGGCGCAGAGCCTCATCATTCTATTGATGCAGTTACCCTAGCCTCCCAATTTGTCGTCAATGCTCAACAGCTTGTTTCAAGACGAATTGACCCATTGAAATCAGCTGTTTTAACAATCGGTCATTTTGAGGCAATTAATCCGTTTAACGTTATAGCTGATCGGGTAGTTTTAGCGGGGACAATTCGTACATTTGAAGAAGAAGTACGCATACAAATGGAGCAAGAGCTAGAAGCAGTATTAAATGCGACTTGTCTGGCATTTGGGGCAAGTTACGAATATCGCTACACAAGGGGTTATCCACCTGTTTATAACCATCAGAGAGAAACTGAGTTTTTGGCACAATTGGCGTCGACTGTACCAGGGGTAGATCAAGTAATAACATGTCCGCCATTTATGATTGGGGAAGATTTTGCGTATTATTTAGAAAAAGTACCAGGCACATTTTTCTTCACAGGAGCTAAAAAGCCAGAATGGGAAACGGCCTATCCGCATCATCATGCACGCTTTGATTTTGATGAACGTGCTATGCTAATTGCAGCAAAAACCTTAGGTAAAGCAACCTTAACGTATTTAAATGAAAATTGAACATAGCGAAGGATAAAAATCCGCATACGCCCATCGACTTTTGGTCAGTGAGTGTATTGCGGATTTTTACTTAGAGATAGAATTATGGATTTTGATTAAAGTAAGCCATTTCCTCATCATACTCTGCAAAATCGAAATAAATCATAGGGAAAAGAAAACGATGATTAGACTTAAGCTCACGAATAATGACATGATCTCGACCAGCTGCTTCTACCACACCTCGAACAGTTTTTGTGTTTTTTCCCTGCTCTACTGCGTGCTCAAAAGAAAAATGGAAGGTAGCTGGTTTTCCACGGTTCAAACGTAAAATATTTTCTATATAGGACTCCTCACGGCCGGGTGGTCGTCCGCTCGGAAGTGTGACTGGGGGAGGAGTCATTTGTTGTTGCGTTGTTGGTGTCCAATAATAAGGCATCATCAATTATCAACCTACTTTCTTTTTAAATTTGAGGACAATCTTGTTCAGTTGGCGAGAAAAAACAATGGGATTTGAACCTGCCAGTATTCCATTGGCCATACCATTGTGCAGGACAATCACCTGCTGGCATGAAAAACCACAAAGAGCGGGTAGCTGGATGAAATCTTTCACCCTGAATCACCCTTTTAGCTAGTCGAATATCTTGATCACGTGCTCGTTGATAAAAATAACCCTTTTGTGTTGCCTCAAAGCCTCCCGGACGCTGATAAACCATTTGTTCAATTGTTCGAATATCACCAAAATCTAAACAATCACCTCTTACACGATTAACGCCAACATTCCCAACCATCAGCATGCCTAACTCTCCTTCGCCTTCTGCTTCGGCACGCATTAGTCTTGCGAGTAGGGCTGTCTGTGCATCATTCGTCTTAATAACAGCGATTTTCATACCTCCTCGCAGACAGTATATGCATGAAGGTATAGTAGTCATGTTCAATTTTGTTAAGAAAGACAATCACATATTAAAGTTACTATGCATATAGTAGTAATAACGACAAGTACGTAGAAAATACTTCAAATCCTGCAAGTCCCGATAGTTTTTATAGCAAAAAGGGTAAATAGAAAAAAATAGATTTAGGGGAACGTGAGATCAATGAATTGCATGTGTATCTAATACATGTGAGGTGATGGCTTATGGAAATTGGCGTTTGGTTTGGGATCTTATTAAGTGCAGTGCTGGCATTTTTATTAGGGGAGTTTTATGGACAGCCGCTCCATTGGTATCTCTTTATTGTTATAATAGTGATTGGTTTTTTTATTCAAACGGTCATCTTAATTTTAAAAGTAAAGAACGAGAGCTCTTAATGAAGTATGTAGAAGAAACGTGTTAGGGGGGAAGAAAGTGTCATCGCTAAAAGATGGCACTTTTTTATATTGTGAGTATAAATTTGCTAGTATGGAAAGCAAAGCATTAGCAAAAATGACTTTACAATGCTTGTTTTAGCTGCTATTCAATAAGACATAATTATTCTTACCTAGTAAGTATATTAAAAATATAGCGTGACATACTAAAAATGACTTTATTTTTGCTTTTATGAAGGAGCGTTTCCATGCGTATTTTTAGTATGTTTGTAGCAATCATCATCAGCGCTTTTCTGGCAGTTGGAATAGCAGAATATTATCATCAACCATATAATTGGTATTTAGTTTTTCTTATGATTCTAACTGGGATTTTTATTCATATTATTATTTTAATATTCGAATCCGAGAATGCAGAAGAAAACGAAATTTAAAAATGCGAGTCCGTATTGATGGACTCGCATTTTTAATTAGATTTTAAACAGTTAAGAATTTAACCAATTTATCTTTATCCAGAAGGTTTCCGACGAAAAATTCCCCGAACTCGCCATAGCGTGCTGACACTTCGTCAAAGCGCATTTCATATACTAATTTTTTGAATTGCAGTACGTCATCAGCAAATAAAGTTACGCCCCATTCGTGATCATCGAAGCCTACAGAGCCAGTGATAATTTGTTTTACTTTACCAGCATAGCCGCGACCAATCATTCCATGTGAACGCATTAATGATTTACGCTCATCCATTGATAGCATGTACCAGTTGTCGTTTCCTTGACGGCGTTTATCCATTGGATAGAAGCATACATATTTAGCGCGCGGAAGTTCAGGATATAGACGCGCACGTACATGCGGATTTTGGTAAGGATCTTCATTTGACTCGCCAGCTAAATAGTTTGAAAGCTCTACAACAGATACATAAGAATATGTAGGAATTGTAAAATCTGCAATAGCTAATTTATTGAATTCTGCTTCAAGCTCCTGTAACTCATCCATTGTTTCACGCAGTGTCATAATCATAAAGTCAGCTTTTTGACCAACAATTGCATAGAAAGCATGAGCACCTGTTTTAGCTACGTCTGCTTCGTTCAGTTTTTCTAAATAAGCAATAAATTCCTCTACTGCTGCTTGACGTTCCTCAGCAGAAACAAGTTTCCAAGATGCCCAATCAATTGAGCGGAAATCATGTAAAGCGTACCAACCATCTAACGTAATTGCTGCTTCATTCATTATTGAAAACACTCCTTTATAAGTGAATACCATTCAAAAATAGTTTATCATAGTTTGTACAAAATCCCTAAGTTCATGATAGTAATTCACGAATTTGACACCATCTTAAGATCATGTATTCTAAAGAGAAGAGATGTAATAAGAGGAGTACCAATATGAAACATATTTTACAACAGCCAATTTGGCGTTATTATGATCAATCCATTAGTGCGAAGCAAAGATCACCGCTTGAATCTTTTGCGACGGACGATACATTGTGCCAATTAGTCGGCCAATTGATGTCCCCGCCAACAATTCGTACATGGGTTCATGAGGCATCTGTTGTGCTAGGTATTCAAGACCATCGTTTACCTTATGTTCAGCAAGGTATGGAATTACTAGAATCTAGAGGCTATCATCCTATTGTTCGTAATTCTGGTGGACTAGCGGTTGTGCTAGATGAAGGGATTCTTAATATTTCCATTGTATTGTCTGAACAAAAAGAGTCGCTCAGTATAAATGATGGCTATGATGTAATGGTGGACCTTGTGAAGGGGTTGTTCCCAGAAATAGCTGACAAAATTGAGGCTTATGAAATAGTGGGCTCTTATTGCCCAGGTTCGTATGATTTAAGTATTGATGGGAAAAAATTTGCAGGTATTTCACAAAGACGCTTACGTCAAGGGGTGGCAGTGCAAATTTATTTATGTATTGAGGGGAGTGGCTCGCAACGCGCGGCACTTATCCGTGACTTTTATGAAGCAAGCTTGCAACAAGAGGAAACAAAATTCGCTTACCCTCAAATCGTGCCTGAAGTCATGGCTTCGCTATCAGAGCTTATAGACCCTCATTTAACAGTAGAAGCAGTTGTTATTCGTCTACAGCAACTACTTAATCAGTGGGCCGAGGAAGTACGTCCACAGTCCTTTTATGACGAAGAATTAACGTTGTATGGTTTTTATTTACAGCGCGTTTTTGAGCGCAACACCAAAATGCTTGAACGTAAGTAAGTTGGTTGATTATATGAAACAGAAAAAGCGATGCGGCTAATTTAGCGCATCGCCATTTTCTGGTTGATAAATAGAACTGCTAGTGACAAGATTTCCGTTCTTCTCCATTTTAAAAACAGGTGCAATTCGTTCTTCCTCTTCATCAAGCGTAACAAGACGTCTAGCACGATTCATAATTTGAACAAATTGCTCGTAATCTTTGCGAATCGCTCGATTTTCCTCTTCTAGTTTTGTAATGGTTTTCTCTAGTTTTTTATTTTTCTCAGATGTTACATGTACAAGTTGTCGCCATTTTGAAGATTCATTTCCTACTTCACCAGAATGCTGTAAACGTAGTAAATAAGCTATGACAATATCAAGAGAAAGGGCAGATAGCGGAATTGATTTTCCTTCTGCAGCACTATTATTTACGGTAAACATACTAGAAGCACGGCGTCTTGCTGGCGCTCCTAACACTCGCATTCTCTCTTTTCTTTCCTTTTTAGCTTCTGCTAATTGTTCCTCGTATTCTTTACGAACAACGGCATTCCAACGAAAACCGCATGCTGCCGCAGTACGATTTAATGCATCGCCCGCTTCCTCAAAGGCATTAAGCTGTGTGCTTCCTTCTGTTACATGACGGATTACAGCCTCTGCTAGTAATTCATCGTTTTCTTTTAACCAAGCATCTTGTCTTACTTTACTCATATTAAAATCCTCCCACCTTTATCTGGAACTTGTTATTTAAGACTAGCATGACCAATCTTTTAACCTTTTATTCATCTATGTAGAAGGAATTATGCTTGAATAGAAGGGGAAAAGTACGATACAATACCCGATGTAGGTTTGTGCACATGCTGCATACTTAAATATGTGAAGGTCATGTGTGCAATAGAGCGAGATTATGTTTGAAAAATACTATATAGAAAGGGTTGTTGACAAAATGGCAAACGAATTTAAAGTTTGCGATGAATGTCAGGCCGTTAACTTAAAGACGTTAATTCCAAAATTAAAGGAAATCGATCCTGATGCAACCATCGAAATTGGCTGTCATTCTTACTGTGGTCCAGGACGCAAAAAGACTTTTACCTTTGTAAATAGCCGACCTGTTGCTGCATTAACAGAAGATGAACTAATGGAAAAGGTTTTAGCAAAATTAAAAAAGTAAAACTAAAAGCTATCTCTACTTGGGGGATAGTTTTTGTTTTGCTTTTTTATATGTTGAGAAATTAGACCAATATAAATATAAAAATAATGATTAAGGTAATTGAAATAGGTTGTTAATATCTATAGAAAAATGGCAATAAGTATGCTAGTCCAAGATTTATCGCATATAATAGAACTATAACAAAATGGGGGTGCTATCAAAATGACATATGCAAACGCTAAATTAGAAGAAGAAAAGGTATTTAAAGATCCAGTACACCGTTATGTGCATGTTCGAGATCAAGTGATATGGGATTTAGTGGGTACAAGAGAATTTCAGCGTTTACGTAGAATTCGTCAACTAGGTACCACATTTTTAGTATTTCATGGAGCAGAACATAGCCGCTTTAGTCATTCTTTGGGGGTTTACGAAATTGTACGTCGCATAGTAGATGATATCTTTGTAGGGCGTCCAGATTGGGATGAAAGTGAAAGATTATTAGTGTTATGTGCAGCCCTTTTACATGATTTAGGTCATGGCCCATTTTCCCATGCCTTTGAAAATGTATTTGAGCTTGATCATGAATATTTTACAAGGCAAATTTTGCTGGGAGATACGGAAGTAAATGCGATCTTAAAAAAAGTGGCAGCTGATTTTCCTGAAAAGGTATCCCAAGTAATTGAAAAGACATATCCAAATAAGCAAGTAATTAGTTTAATTTCGAGCCAAATTGATGCAGATCGTATGGATTACTTACAACGTGATGCTTATTTTACAGGTGTAAGCTACGGTCATTTTGATATGGAACGGATTTTAAGAGTAATGCGTCCAAGAAAAAACCAAGTAGTCATCAAAGCAACAGGCATGCATGCGGTGGAAGACTATATAATGAGTCGCTATCAAATGTACTTACAAATTTATTTCCATCCTGTTTCACGAAGTGCAGAGGTAATTTTAAATAATATATTAAAAAGAGTAAAACAATTAAGCTTAGCGGGCTATACATTTAAGCATGAGCCTACTCATTTCCTAGCATTTTTCCGAAATGTTATTACATTAGAGGATTATCTTGCGTTAGACGAGAGTATACTTTTTACATATTTTCAGTTATGGATGCAAGAGGAGGATGCCATTCTAAGTGATCTAAGCCGTCGCTTTGTGAATCGTAAGCTATTTCAATACATTGATTTAGACCCGGGAGTAGAGCTCAATAAATATCAAAAACTCCAAGAGCTTTTCAAAAAGGCAGGATTAGACCCCGATTATTATCTTATACATGATACAACAGCAGATCTGCCATATGATTTTTACAGACCAGGAGAGGAAGAAGTGCGTGTACCAATTTTTTTAGAAATGAAAAATGGTGAGCTACGGGAGCTTTCACGTGAATCCATTATTGTGGATGCTATCTCAGGGCGTATGAAACGAGATCATAAAATCTATTTCCCATTAGATTTCTTAGAGGACGATTCTTCACATCCAACGATCAAACAGCAAATACTAATGATGTTAGGAAAAGATGAAAAATAAGTTGTGTCTGACAATATTACTCCCATGAAATCTTATAAAATAGGGTAGAGCGCTCTCTTGTGCTCTACCCATCTTACTATTATTTGTCGCTAAAACGAACGCCTGCAACGCCGTAATGGTTTTTAGACATTTCTTCAATAAAAACTGTTACATTTTCTGCAGGTGCATTAACTGTGCGAGATACTGCTTCTGTTACTTCTTTTACAAGAGCACGTTTTTGTTCCTCTGTACGACCTTCAAGCATTTTCACTGTTACGTATGGCATAATATTGCCTCCTTTATAGAATAATGTTGTATAGTTAGTTTATAAGAAAGTATAAACTTCTTACTTGCGTTGAGGCATATACGCAATGGTGAAAATAGTGATTGTTTCGACAAAATATGCGTGGATATGCTTTCCTTTATAATAGCAGAATGGAGGATATTTAAGTATGACAAATGAAGAAAAACCAAAACAAAAAATGGGTTTTACCATTATAAAAAATGATCCAACAGATGGACATAAAGGATTTGGTATCGGTTCACTTTCATTAGAGAATGTATCGCCTGTAATAGTGGATGTAGAAGAGGGGACAGCTTCTGTTGAAATTGGTGCCATGCATGCAAGAAGTGACGTAGAGCGTGGTATTAAATTTACAATGGACCGTGCTGATTCAGAGGGTGGAAAACCGTATTGGCTAGTATGGGTGACTATCGATCATAAAGAGGATGGGCCATATTATGCAGGTGTAACGGCTTGTGAAATGGTCGTTAATCGCGAAAAGCGTCGTGGTTATAAAATTTTAGCTGACCATGTAAACAAAATGGATAAATCTATGAAACGTCATATTATTGTAGAGCATATGGATGCACCCTCTAAAAAAGTGTTAGCTTCTTTCCTTAAGCAACTTAATCCAGAATTGTGGGAACGTAGTGAGGAGCAATTGCGTCAAGACTTATTTGTCGAATAGACTCGTAATGATTGAACAATCTGTGACATTTTGCAATCGCTTTCGATATTAGGTTGAAAGTGTGTTTGAAACAAAGTACACTTGAGGCAGAGCTTACATTTTAGTAAGCTAGGACACTTGGTATCGCGAATGTGATGAGCGCTATGCGGCATTTGAACAACCCAAACCCAAGCCAAATGCCCCATGATGCTCATACTTCGCGGACCATAAAAAAGAAAAGCTTTCTGTTCCCACGGACACGTCTCCGGGGAAGAGAAAGCTTTTCTTATTTTTCGTATATCAGTTACTTTGTCGAGAGCCTTCATTGCTTAAAACGTATTAGGTTTAAAAAGGTTTCCGACATTACTTTGTTTTTTAGTCCTTAAATATAGAGAACGGTAGCATATTCCAAAATTCTCCCCATGTATTACTGTCGAGAATATCGAAGTTTGTACATTTTTCAGTTGGTACATCCTTCGACTCTACATAGACTAGACGTTGTTTAGGACAAGCGTCAGTCGCTAATTTACCTGTTTCAATATCAATGACAACGCCCTCTACACCTTTAGGTTTTTTGAAATCCTCATTTTTTGTACCTTTGTTGACAGTTTCCATAAAGTCAATCCAGATTTGCTTTGTGGCAGCAGTATCTTCCTTCGTGGTAAGGTTTTTACCCTGATCATAGCCATTCCATACACCAGCAGTTAGTTTTGGTGTAAAACCAATTAACCATTGATCACTATTCGTAGAACCTGATTTAGCAGCATATGTGTGTGTCATACGTGAACGAATACTGATTCCTGTAGCGGGTGAATAGTCACTGAAAACCGGATCAAAAATACCTGTCATCATTTCTGTTAAGATGTATGCATTTTCTTTAGAAATGGCTGTTTCAGCTTTGCTTGCTACATCTTTGTTTTCATAGATAACATCTCCATGTGCATTTTTAATGGATACAATGGTTGTTGGTGTTGTTTGCTGTCCTTGCGACGCCAAAATATTATATGCATTTGTCATCTCGTATAATGTCGTTTCAATCGTTCCCAGTGCAATGGATAAATTATCCTTCGCGCCAATTCCTACATTAAAACGGTTTGCCATATCATGAAACTCTTTGAAGCCAATGTCCTCTAAGGTTTTTACTGCGTAAATATTATCTGAGATAGCAATAGCTTGTGCCATCGTCATATCATGATCTGCAAATTGACCGTTGACGTTTTTAGGTGCATAAGTGCCACGTCCATTATCATAAGTAAAAGTTGTTTCACCAACATCTAAAAAAGTTAGTGGCGTGTAACCATTTTCTAGCGCCGCTGCATATAAGATCGGCTTAATTGTAGAGCCTGGTTGACGTTTAGCTTGTGTAACTCGGTTAAATGAGCTTACTGAATAATCACGACCACCGACTAGCGCGGTGACAGCTCCTGTTTTAGATTCCATACTTACAAACGCAGATTGCAGATCATTGGCAGGCATATTTTTGGCTACTGCTTCTTCAGCTGCTTTTTGATGCTCCAGATTAAGCGTTGTTTGAATCGTCCAGCCACCTTCACTAATATCAAGGTTTTTGGATTTTAAGATTTCACTGGCTTCTTGCCAAGCCACATCCAGGAAATAAGGGGCAACAGATTTGGTTGCAACCCAGCTATCATTTTTTAAGACGAGCTGTTCATTTTCAGCGCGCGTTTTTTCTTCTTGTGTAATGGCTCCTTGGTCAGCCATAAGTTTTAAAATAACATGTTGACGATTGGTAGCCTTATCTAAATTGGCAATTGGTGAGTAAATACTTGGTCCTTTTGGTACGCCTGTTAGCATTGCTGCTTCAGCAAGCGTTAAATCACTGGCAGATTTTCCGAAATAAAAACGACTGGCAGCTTCTACTCCATACATGCCATGACCGTAATACACAGTATTTAAATAGCCCTCTAGTATTTCGTCCTTGTCATAAAAAACTTCTAATCTATAAGCATATAGGGCTTCGTTTAATTTACGTGTCCAAGACTTTTCATGGGAAAGATAAAGGTTACGAGCATATTGTTGCGTAATGGTACTAGCGCCTTGAACCTTGCCGCCAGCCTTAATGTCCACTAAAATGGCACCAGCAATACGTGAATAGTCGAAACCGCCATGTTGATAGAAATCTTTATCTTCAACAGCAACAACTGCTTCCTTTAAGTAAGGTGACATCTCATCGAGACCGACCCAATATCGTCGTTGATTTGTAAAGTGATCCCCAATTTGGTTCTCATTTTCATCTAAGAAAATAGAAGCCTTTGGTACGGTTAAAGGCGGTGCACCAGCCACTTGAACATAGATGCGGAGTGCGACAAACGCTACGACAATTGCAGATGTAAAGGCCACAAATAACGTAAGGCTTTTGCGTGTGCGCTTTACACGTTGTTGCTTTCGATGATAGCTTTTTCGTTTCATCCGACTTCACCTCGTTTTCTCACAACTTCGAACTTAGCTTTAGTATGTGTTCGAACATTCATCTTTAATCGAAATTCTAACTAAAAACTATTGCACTTTATTCAAAAACATCTATACTTTTTTTGTACTACTTGAAATGCTGGCATTCGACAAAAAATCGCACCTTGTAGATTTTAATCGAAATTTGCTAGACGTTCCAATAATGTATACGAGGAAAAAAGGATACAGGTTTCATTACAATCCTGTAAGCCATAATAGAAGAAGACGAAAAATGATGATTAATTATATGGAGGGCTAGCAATGAGATTTGATGAAGCTTATTCAGGAAATGTTTTTATAAAAAGTCATCCTACATATGACGATGCACAGGCAGTAATTTATGGCATGCCAATGGATTGGACAGTAAGTTACCGTCCAGGATCACGTTTCGGTCCACAGCGCATCCGTGAGGTATCCATTGGTCTTGAAGAGTACAGTCCCTATCTAGATCGTGAGCTTGAGGAAGTAAAGTACTTTGATGCAGGAGATATTCCACTACCATTCGGTAATGCACAGCGTTCTTTAGATGAAATTGAGAAATTTATAGAGAAATTATTAGCGGATGGCAAGATTCCTGTCGGCATGGGTGGCGAGCATCTAGTGTCTTGGCCAGTAATGAAGGCTGTATCAGCTAAATATGATGACCTTGCTATTATTCACTTTGATGCACATACGGATTTACGTGTGGAATATGAGGGAGAGCCACTTTCGCACTCTACCCCAATCCGTAAAATTGCGGAACATATAGGACCTAAAAATGTCTATTCATTTGGAATTCGTTCCGGTATGAAAGAGGAATTTGAATGGGCAAAGGAAAACGGCATGCACATTTCAAAATTTGAAGTACTTGAACCGTTAAAAGAGGTCCTACCAACACTAGCTGGACGCAATGTGTATGTAACAATTGATATCGATGTTTTAGATCCAGCACACGCACCAGGCACTGGTACAGTAGACTGTGGTGGTATTACTTCGAAAGAATTACTCGCTTCCATCCATGCTATTGCAGCAAGTGGTGTAAATGTAGTAGGTTTCGACCTAGTTGAAGTAGCACCGATCTACGATTCTTCAGAAATGACAGCAAACACAGCTTCAAAATTATTACGTGAAATGATTTTAGGCTGGGTAAAATAAATAAGATTGGTTGAATGGGGTTTAGCTATGAGCTAGCCCCATTTTATATTTTTGAAATGAAGAATGAACCTTAGCATAAAATTGAAACTTATTTTACTTTGAAGCGTAAATAAGTTAGGTAAAATGTATGTTTCTTCAATTTTAATAAAGGGAGGAGGAGTATTATGATTTGGTCACTTCTCATGAATGATTTATTTATTTTTGTCAGTACAATGGAATACTTTTGGCTATTAGCATCTTTGGTTTTAACTGTATTAAGTGTTCATTTGCATCTGTATCTCGTCAATAAAATAACCGTTCAAGATGTGAAGGACGAGGAGTTTGAAGTTGACTATACTATCACGAATACTTGGACTCCACCTATGCTAACGTGGTTTGTACTGTGTATTAGAATGTCCGAAGACAATGAGGAAGAAAGTGTATCTCCTAGTTTGATTTAAACTTTAAAACTAGGAGGACAACCATTGTTAACATTTTTAGCACAACCTATTATTAACCTCATTCATTTCATCCATTCTTTTACAGGTAGCTACGCACTTAGTGTCATTGGCATTACGATTGCAGTCAGATTAATTCTTATGCCGTTATTTATTCGTTCAGCAAAGCACCAAAAGCACTCAAAAGAATTAATGACGACCATTAAGCCTGAATTAGATGTGCTTACAGACAAATATAAGAAAAGTCAAAGCGAATCTGAAAAAAGAATGGTACAGCAACAAATCCAAGAGCTAACTTCAGATTCATTGAAAAGCTCTTTACTAGGTTGTTTACCAATCATTATTCAATTACCGATATTATTTTCACTGTACTACGCAATTAAGCTAGATTCAGTGATTGCCAGTGAAAATTTCCTTTGGATGAATTTAGGGACGATTGATATTGGGATTTCGATGATTGCTTGTTTGATTTATTTCATTCAAAGTTGTATAGCCCTAGAGAAAAGTCAACCTTTAAATATGAAGATAATGGTATTTATTAATCCAATCATGATCCTCATTTTTAGTCTGTTCAACCCAGCGATTATCCCGATCTATTGGACTGTCAGTGCTTTATTGTTAATAGTTCAACAATTGATTATAAAAAAATGGTATAGATAAAATAAAAACCTTTCTTTCCGTTATTGGGAGGAGAGGGTTTTTATTTTCTCGAATAAACTTGTTGAGGCGCTTTACATCACTTCTATCTTGAAAAACCATAAGTATTCATCCTATAATAAAAAGGTTATAGTAAAAGACTAAAAAGGGGCATCCGTTATGGCGAACGAAGTAAGATCGCAAGTGAACATAAAGCTCATTTCTACTATTCGTCCAAGTGATGGGGAGTCCGAAAGTTATGAAATGTGGCTCAAAGGGCAGCTACTTGAAAAGGCAGGAAGCTTGTATTTGAAATATGATGAGGTGCAGGAGGATAAAACCGTCCGCACAACGATGAAGTTAGGTCATGAGAAGGCACTAATTATGCGTGCTGGAGCGGTTAATATGCGATTACCGCTGAACATAATCGAACAACAAAAAGGGCATTATGAAAGTGAGTTCGGTTCTATGCCCCTCGTGATTGATACGAAAAATATGACGTTTACAAAACTGGCAACAAGCGGAGATTTCCATGTACAGTACGATTTACTAATGGGTGGGCAATCCGTTGGCAACTATACATTAGATATTACATTTACGGAGGTACAATGATGAACGCAGTAGAACAAGTACAACAGGCTATTAAAACAGCGATCGTGCAGGCTGTTGAAAAAGCTGGTCTCGTTGAGGCTGGCACAGAATTATCGATTCACCTAGAAACACCAAAGGATAAAGCAAATGGTGACTATGCAACAAACATTGCGATGCAATTAACGAAGTTAGCTAAAAAGCCACCACGTGCTATCGCCGAAGCTATTTTAGAAAATCTTGATACAACAGGCACAGATATTGAAAAGATTGATATTGCTGGCCCAGGCTTCATGAATATCACAGTGCGTAAAGATTTCCTAACAGAGGTAGTGACACAGGTGCTTGAGCAAGGTAAGGACTATGGCCGCTCAAATGCTGGCGCTGGGGAAAAGATTCAAGTAGAGTTCGTTTCAGCAAATCCTACTGGAGATCTTCACCTAGGACATGCTCGTGGCGCTTCTGTTGGTGATTCCTTATGTAATGTGTTGGATATGGCTGGTTACAGTGTCTCTCGTGAATATTATATTAATGATGCAGGCAATCAAATTAATAACTTAGCTTATTCATTAGAAGCGCGTTATAAACAAGCATTAGGAATGGAAGCTGAAATGCCAGAAGACGGCTATCATGGGCAAGATATTATTGATATTGCAGGTAAATTAGCAAAAGAGCATGGTGATGCAATTTTAGCAAAATCAGATGATGAGCGTTTTGCCTTCTTCCGTCAGCACGGTTTAGCTTTAGAATTAGATAAATTAAAAACAGACCTAGCAAACTTCCGTGTAAATTTTGATGTCTGGTATTCTGAAACGTCACTATATGAAAACGGGAAAATCGAAGTAGCTTTAGATAAATTAAAAGCTAATGGACATGTGTTTGAAGAGGATGGTGCTACTTGGTTCCGCTCTACAACATTTGGTGATGATAAAGATCGTGTGCTAATTAAAAATGATGGGTCATTCACATATTTAACACCAGATATTGCTTACCACGAAGACAAAATTGTCCGTGGCTTCGATAAATTAATCAATATTTGGGGAGCTGATCATCACGGATATATTCCACGTATGAAAGCAGCGATTCAAGCACTTGGTTATGATCGAGATACGTTAGAAGTGGAAGTTATTCAAATGGTTCAGCTTTACAAAAACGGTGAAAAATTTAAGATGTCTAAGCGTACAGGGAATGCAGTAACAATGCGTGAGCTTGTAGAAGAGGTTGGCCTTGACGCAGTTCGTTACTTCTTTGTAAAAACAGCTGGCGATTCTCATATGGACTTTGATCTTGACCTTGCAGTATCACAATCTAATGAAAACCCTGTGTACTATGCACAATATGCACATGCACGTATTTCATCTATTTTACGTTCAGCAAATGAACAAGGCTTTGCTGCTACAACAGAACATCTCAATTTGTTAACAGCAGAAAAGGAAATTGATTTACTGAAAAAGATTGGTGATTTTCCGAAAGTGGTAGCGGAAGCAGCGAAACACCGCACACCGCACCGTATTGCAAACTATATTCAAGAAACAGCAGCTGCATTCCACAGCTTCTACAATGCAGAAAAAGTATTAGATGCTTCAAACAAAGAGTTAACAGAGGCTCGTTTAGCATTAATTACGGCTGTCCGCACAACAATTGCGAACGCACTACGCTTAATCGGCGTATCTGCACCTGAAAAAATGTAATTAAACTTTAGGCTCCTAACATGAAAAGTGTTAGGGGCTTTTTTTAATGGATAGAAGGCTGAAGATGAGAGATAAAGTTCCGAATGTGTTGGATAGAAGGTCAAAAGAAACGAATAAACCGTGGGAAATTAGCTGTCCCAAACTTTATTTTTCTGTTAATTCCGAAAATTTTGTTGAAGTTTACGTTAACGTCAATGGTATACTGTTGCCAATTAGGAAAGGGGAGATGGTTTTGAAGACGATTCAGGAGGTAGCAAAGGAGTTTAATGTGTCTACGCGGACAATTCGTTATTATGAGGAACTTGGACTTCTTTGCCCCCATCGTTCATCTACCAACCAACGAATCTTTTCAAAAAAAGAATTAGCGAAACTCAAGCTTATTTTCAGAGGCAAGCGGTACGGATTTTCGTTGGAGGAAATCAAAGAGATGGTTTTACTATTTGATTTTGATCGCTCAGGAATTCAGCAATTAGAGCGAACGGTTGAATACGGGGAACAAAAAATTCAAGAGATTGACAGTAAAATAGCTGAGCTGACGCAGATGAAGCGTGAGTTACAACAAATGCATGGCATGTTTAGCGAAAAATTAGCGACTTTAAAGGGAGAGATGCAAGATGAATAGTTCCAATTTATTAGCACGTAATGCCCGTAAGTATTCGAAAAATGAAGCCGTTATTTGTCATGGCAGAAGAGTAACCTACCAAGATTTAGATAGGCAGGTGACACGTTTTAGTCATGCTTTACTAGAGCAGGGAGTAAAGCAGGGGGATAAGGTTTTAATTTTTATGCCAAACGTTTTAGAGTTTGTTGTCTGTTACTTTGCTATTCAGCGTATTGGAGCGATCGTTGTGCCAGTCAATGCAAAGTTTACATTGCAAGAAGTAGAGTACGTGGCGCAGCATGCCGAAGCGAAGGCAATTGTCGTACATGAGGTTATTTTTGCAGTAGTTGAACAGCTAGCTGGTATTCCGTTGAAAATTAAAACAGGTCAAGAAAAAGTGGGATGGTATCAGTATGAATCAATGCTTCAAAATGCAAGTACACAAACGATTGATTGTCAGTTACAAGAGGATGACCCTTCCACGATTTTATATACATCTGGCACGACAGGAAAACCAAAGGGTGTGTTATTTAGCTACCGTAATATTTTAACAGTGGCGCAAATGATAGCTGTTGAAATGGAGGTAAAGCCTGAGAGCCGTATTTTGCTTATGATGCCATTAACACACTCTGCACCATTACATTTATTTTTAATGGCGGGTGTATTGGTAGGCTCAACAAATGTATTAACACCAACTTTTACACCCGATTTATTCATTGATTCCATTGAAAAGGAGAAAACAACACATTTCTTTGGAGCACCTGTTGCTTATTTATTAACGGCACAGCTGCCAAGGCTACATTCGGCAGATTTGTCTTCTATGAAATGGTGGGTCTATGGTGGAGCACCGTTATCTCAAAGTGAGGTTCGATTCATTCAGCAGGCATTCCGCACAAATAATTTGACTTGTGTATATGGATTAACAGAGGCAGGTCCAAGTGGTTCATTATTATTTGGCAAGGAGCATGAAGCAAAGGCAGGAAGTATTGGCCAGCGGGCGCCACTTGGTACAGAGTTGCGTATTGTGAATGACAGTGGAGAAGATGTAAATGTAGGCGAAGTGGGGGAAATTGTCTTATTAGGTGAGGGTAACATGCTTGGCTACTATAAGGATGAAGTAGCAACTAATGAAGCCTTTATTGACGGTTGGTTAAAAACAGGGGATCTAGCTCGCAAGGATAAAGATGGTTTTATTTGGATTGTAGATCGTAAAAAGGATGTCATTATTTCGGGTGGTGTCAATATTTATCCGAAAGAAATTGAAGATTGTTTATTGAGTTTTGAAGGGATATTCGAGGTTGCAGTAATTGGTGTACCACATCCGCAATGGGGGGAAACTGTAAAGGCTGTGTATTGTGCTAAACAAGATATTGATGAGGAAGCTTTGAAAGCTTATTTAGAGGAACATCTTGCAAAGTTTAAAATACCACGTATTTTTGAAAAAGTGGAAGCGCTCCCACGCAATGCATCAGGCAAAATATTAAAACAAAATTTGAAGGGGCAAGAGGTGAGATAGCATGAAAGTATTACAACAAGAAGCAATGCGTACTACGAACTTTTTTACGGAAGATGACACGCTTCAAAAAATAGTAGAAATGATGTTAGATAAAGAGTTTTTATCCTATGCCCAACGAGAGTTAACAGATTTTGGTGAGCTATGTGCAGGTGATATTGATGCGAGGGCAAAACATACAGATCGACAGGGTGAGCCTCGCCTTCAAAGATATGATGCCTATGGTGAAGAGATATCGGAGGTTTGGGTTAATGATGGCTATAAAAAAACGATTGAAGAGACATATAATACTGGGATTGTAGGCTATGTACACAAGCATATTCCGCAGCTAGGCCACAAGGGGAATTATGTTTATAGCTTTGCACAAGGTTATTTGCTATCCCATGCAGAACCTGGTTTTTATTGTCCCGTAACATTGACGATGGCTACTGCCTATCTATTAGATCATTATGCAGATGAAGAGGTAAAGCAGCGTTTTTTACCACATGTTTGTGCAACAGGTGACACAGATTTATATGAAGGTGCGACCTTTTTAACAGAACGTCAAGGAGGCTCTGACGTCGGTGCAAATGTGGTGGAGGCGAGAAAGGATGGCACTGCGTATCGTCTATATGGTGAAAAATACTTTGCATCCAATGCGGGCATGTGTGGTGTAGCGATGGTATTGGCACGACTAGAAAGTGCACCAGCAGGTTCCAAAGGCTTAACGTTGTTTGCAGTTCCTTGGCGTAAAGAAGATGGAACAACAAATCATCTACGTATTCGCCGACTGAAAGATAAGCTAGGCGTTCGGGCAGTTCCCTCTGGTGAGGTAGAATTTGATGGTGCTCTTGCCTACGTTGTAGGGGAGCAAAATAAAGGGATTTATTATATGCTAGAAGCACTAAATCTCTCCAGAATTTGTAATGCAGTCGCTTCAATTGGTATTATGCGTCGCGGCTTCTTAGAGGCGAAACATTATGTAAGCAATCGACATGCATTTGGCAAGCCCTTAACACAATACCCTATGATTCAGGATACTTTAGGGAAATTTGCAGCTAAGTTGCACGTGGAAGTAGCGACAGTTTTTGATCTTATTCAATTATACGATAAAGTGACAAGTGGACAGGGCACACAGCAAGATCTTATTATGAATCGTTTATATATTGCCATTATGAAAAAGGAAACGGCAGAGCAAGCTGTTCACTATGCTAGTGAGGCAATTGAATTACATGGAGGTAATGGCTATATAGAAGACTTTGTAACGCCTCGCTTATTAAGAGATGCGCAAGTATTGACGGTGTGGGAGGGGACGGCTAATATTTTGGCCTTGGAACTCATTCGTTTAGTAGATAAGTTTCATGCCCATGAACTGTTTGTACAGGAGATGGAGGAACGATTAGACAAATTAGCTAACAGTTCATTAGTACAAATTGTTAAAGAACAATTGGCGAATATGTCTGTGAAACTTCAAATTTTTAGCGCTTTAGACGAAGCAACGAAAACTTTTGAAGCAAAAGGTGTGGCGGAAAAAATGGCGCACCTTTATGAAAGTGTCATAGCGGTTGAGTGGGCACATAAATTTGGTGGGAAATATGAAAAACTAGCGGACATTTATTTAGAGCAGACATGGTCATTAAGAGAAATGGGTGCACAAATGAAAACAGTTCAATACTTTTCTGAAATTGTATAATGGCCGGGGAGTCGTCTTGAATGGAGGCGACTTCTTTCATTTTCATGTATAATGAAATCAACTGAATATTATAAAGGTTCTTTACTTAAGTAAAGTGAAAAGGGAAATCGGTGTAATTCCGATGCGGTCCCGCCACTGTAAGTGTGAGTTTTTTCAAATGATGCCACTGAAGATTTCGGGAAGGCTTGAAAAATCGCAAGTAGCACTAGCCAGGAGACCTGCCTTTATAACGACATGACAACCTACGAGGATAGGGTGGTGGATTTTGTATCAGTTTTTTTGGTGCGATTTTGCCCCCTCATCGATCAAAGATGAGGGGTTTTATTTTGATGTAGAATAAAGCGAAATGTCGCACGGATCAACGAAGGAGGATTCACATGAAGAAATTTTGGAAAATAGGATTATCAGCATTTTTAGCAGTAGGCTTGCTAGCTGCTTGTGGGCAGGAAGCAAAAGATAACAAGCCATCTAACGAGCAGCAAACACAGCAAGAAACAGCCCAGGTGGATGAAGCAACATTCCCAATGACGATAACAGATGCCCTTGGTAAGGACATTACACTTGAAGCACCTCCTGAGAAAATTGTTTCACTTATTCCGAGTAATACGGAAATCCTTTTTGGACTAGGTTTAAATGATGAAATAGTTGGTGTTACGGACAACGACGATTATCCGCCAGAGGCAGCTGAGAAGGATAAGGTTGGCGGTATGGAATACGATATTGAAAAAATTATTGCTTTAAAACCAGATATCGTTTTTTCACACGAATCTAGCATGTCTCTTTCAGAAGAGGCTATTGCACAGCTTGAATCAGCAGGTTTGAAAGTATTTGTTGTAAAAAATGCACAAGACTTTAATGAAACATATACAACAATTGAGCAACTGGGACGTGCTACAGGGAAATTACCAGAGGCAGAAAAAATTGTCGCGAATATGAAGGCAAAAGTAGAAGAAGTTTTGTCTAAAGTCAAGGATGTTGAACCCAAAAAAGTGTTAGTTGAAGCATCAGATGAGCCAGATATTTATACAGCTGGCAATGGTACATTTATGAACGCGATGCTTGAAATGATTAATGCAGAGAATGTAGCTGTAGATGGCGATAATTGGTATAAAATTGATGCAGAACAAATTATCGCAAAAAATCCAGATGTCATCGTGGTGACATATCATTATGTACCAGATATTTTAACGAAAATACCAAAACGTGCGGGCTTTGATACGATTAATGCCGTAAAAAATAATGCGATTGTGCAGGTAGATGAAAGTACGACAAGTCGTCAAGGGCCACGTTTAGCTGAAGGTCTAGAAGAATTAGCAAAAGCAATCTATCCTGAGGTATTTAAGTGAAAAAAATAGCACTAGCCTATACATTAACATGTACGCTTCTTCTTATTAGCATCTGGTGTGGCGTAGCGATAGGCTCGGTTCATATTCCATTAGAAGTATTGTGGAATAAGGCGGTTGATGAAACAGCCGCCAATATCTTTTGGAAAATTCGTTTGCCTCGCGTGTTATTAGCGGGACTAGTAGGCGCATCTCTAGCTATTGCTGGAGCAGCTTTCCAAGGTTTATTAAAAAATCCATTAGCAGATCCATATACACTAGGGGTTTCATCAGGGGCTTCTGTTGGTGCTGTTTTAACGATCTTTTTTAGTATTTCTATACCTGTTGTCGGTTTGTATGCGCTGCCAACCTTTAGTATGATTGGTGCTATCATTACGATGGTAGTTGTTATGAGCTTTGCTAGACTCGTAGACCGCTCATTAAAAATGGAAACGTTGATATTAACAGGTGTTATTTTTAGTTCATTTTTAGGTTCCCTCATTTCATTAATGATTGCCTTATCTGGTGAAGAATTACGTCAGGTAATAGGCTGGCTACTTGGTTCTGTTTCGATGCGTGGTTGGCCATATGTCCAAATGATCATTCCATTTGTGATTGTAGGTTCAATAATGCTATGGACACAAAGACGAGAATTAAATGTCTTGTTGTATGGTGAAGAGCGAGCAAAACATTTAGGTGTTAATGTAAAGCGTAGTAAATATTTGATATTAGCAGGTGGCTCCATGCTAACTGGAGCAGCTGTAGCAGTTTCTGGCACAATTGGCTTTGTAGGATTAGTGGTGCCGCATATGACAAGGATGATTTGGGGTTCTGATCATCGCCACTTATTACCATTATCTTTTTTCAATGGTGCAACATTACTCATTATTTGCGACTTAGTAGCACGAACAATCATTGTGCCAAGAGAGCTACCAATTGGTGTCATTACGGCATTTATTGGAGCACCTGTTTTCTCCTATATTTTTTATAAGCAGCGAAGAAGCAAGGGGGTACGGGCATGATTGTTGTTGAACATCTATCAGGTGGCTATGAAGATGTACCAATCGTCAGGGACATTAGTTTTACTGTTGAAAAAGGAAAAATTCTTGGCATTCTAGGGCCGAATGGTAGCGGGAAATCCACATTATTAAAAGTAATGAGTGGTATTTTACCAGCTACTGCTGGAACCGTTTCGATTGATGGACAAAATATTCTTTCTTATCATGCTCGTGCTTTGGCAAAAAAAATGGCTGTATTACCACAGCTTCATGCAAATGCTTTCTCGAACAGTGTGAGAGAGGCAGTTTCACTGGGGCGCTACCCGCATCAAACAGGCTTTTTCTCGAGTTGGTCTGCACAAGATGAGAAGGCAGTTCAACATGCAATGCTTCAAACAGGTGTAAAGCGATATGAGCATACACCGATGGAATTTTTATCTGGCGGTGAACAACAAAGAGTTTTTGTTGCACAGGCATTAGCTCAAACAGCTGAAATCTTACTGCTGGATGAACCAACGAACCATCTTGATATTGCACACCAACGTCAAATTTTAGATATGGTTCGGAAGGAAGCCATGGAGTGTGGTTTAACAGTCGTTATGGTACTAC
Organism: Lysinibacillus sp. OL1; assembly: GCF_004332175.1. Taxonomy (NCBI): domain Bacteria; kingdom Bacillati; phylum Bacillota; class Bacilli; order Caryophanales; family Bacillaceae; genus Lysinibacillus; species Lysinibacillus sp. OL1. The sequence continues at coordinate 185,480 of NZ_SJDS01000004.1, forward strand.
ACGATATGAATTTAGCCTCTCTTTATTGTGATGAATTATTGCTGATGGAAAGCGGACAAATGAGAGCACTTGGTGCACCACATGAAGTATTAATTGCCTCACAAATTGAAGAAGTTTATCAAGCACGGGTGACTACATATGCTCACCCTGAAATACCAAAACCTCAAATTACAATGATGCCCGCAGCTACAGACTATCAGCAGCGAGCTGTCATCAAAAAAGAGCACTTTACGATAACTGAACAATATATCCAACTTCAATCAGAGCTTCCTCTGAAGACCGTATCTTCTGCAGTTCATAACCCAGGTATTGGCTGGCATAATTGCTTATTAAATCGCTCAGTTCCTGGTGATTATGTCATTAGCGATGTGAAACGAGAAGTTAAAGAATTTTTGAAAAGGGAAAATTTTTCATCTACAAATACTGTTGTTATGCTAACAGCAGTACCAACAGCTCTAGTGGCCATCAATGAATTTTCTGCACCTTTTGGCAGTATAATCGTAGCTGTAACAGCTGGCGTAGGCAATGCAGTTGATGTATCTCGAGTACACGAAAGACAAGATGATCCATATATTGGTACTATTAATACATGGGTTATCGTTAATGGTTGTTTATCGGAAGAGGCATTTTTTCAGGCATTGATGACAGCAACTGAGGCAAAAACAAAGGCGTTGCAATCAGAAAATATTCGTGATGAGCGGAGTGGAACAATTGCAACAGGTACTGCTACAGATAGTCTGTTAATTGCTGCAACTCAAAAAGGAGTAGAAATGCTGTATGGTGGCCCAATTACGGAAGTTGGTAAAATGATTGCAAAGGGTGTCTATGAAACAACAGTTCAGGCGATTAGGAATTATAAAAACCATTTTTAGGAGATGAGAGAAATGAAGCTTTACACGAAAACAGGCGATACGGGGAAAACAAGTCTAATTGGAGGACGGGTTGATAAAGATAGTTTACGTGTGGAAACATATGGGGCAATTGATGAATTAAATTCCTTTATTGGAAAGGCTGTAAGTGAATTAGATCAAGCGCTTTTCAAGGATATTTTAACAGACCTAGAGACAATTCAGCATGAGTTGTTCGATGCTGGTGGAGACCTTGCTAATGTGATGAAAGAACGTCATTATAAATTAACAGAACAACCGATTGAAGTACTTGAAGCTCGTATAGATGCTTTATCAGACGAAGCGCCACCTTTACAACGTTTTATTTTACCAGGAGGTGCACCAGCAGCGGCAACTTTACACATTGCACGCACGGTTGCACGTCGAGCAGAACGTGAAATGGTGACACTTATGAAAGAAGTTGAAGATGTACCAAAGGTTGTACAAAAATATTTAAATCGCTTATCGGATTATTTATTTGCAGCTGCACGTGTTGTAAATGCTCGCTTAAACGTAGCAGATGTTGAATATATTCGCAGTGGGAATGTTTTTAAAAAATAAAGTTTGATTTAAAAAATGTTTTTGTACAAAAAGTAAATTGCCAGGTATTAAGCTACGGGGTGGTATAGTTTGTGTGCAATTTTAGCAGATGTTCAAATGTCTACTGAATATGCGACATCCTACTAAGTAAAATAGTTAAGGAAAGTAAAAAAATGCTACTTTGAAAAAATTCAGGGTGGCTTTTTTTCTTGTAAAATGTAAGAATATAAAATTATCAGAAATATTTCCGTTTTATGTTGACTGAATGCTCACTCATTTATTAGAATAGGAATATAATGATAAAGTGAAGTACATTTCTGTATGAACTAGCAAATTCGTCACAAAGAGAGAAAATTACGACAAACTAAAGGGGGGACCAACCATGAGTCCATTATTAATTGCTAACATTGTCTTAACAGTCGTGGTTGTGCTTTATGCAGTAGGATTGTTCTTCTACCTGTTGAAAACACGCTATAAGTATGTGCAATTGGGGAAAAAGGTTGAGTTTGATGAAAGTGTTAAAGAACGACTTCGTTATATTATGGTCAATGTATTTGGTCAAAATAAGCTATTAAAGGATCCAAAGAGTGGTTTAATACATGTTATGTTTTTCTATGGATTTTTGATGGTACAGTTAGGGGCCATTGATTTAATTTGGAAAGGACTAGCACCTGAGTCACATCTGCCACTAGGCATTTTCTATGGTGTCTTTACATTCTTCCAAGAGCTAGTAGTTTTAATGATTTTAATCGCGGTAGTGTGGGCATTTTACCGCCGCTATGTTGAAAAGCTAGTACGTCTAAAACGAGGATGGAAAAACGGCCTTGTATTAATATTCATTGGTGGCTTAATGGTATCTACATTAATCGCTAATGGTATGGGATTAATTTGGCATGGTGAGGGATTAACTTATACGGAGCCAGTTGCTTCAAGTATAGCTGCCATTTTTGGCTTCCTACCTACATCTGTGGCCGCTGGTGTGTTTTATGTAATGTGGTGGGCACATCTTTTAATTCTATTAACATTCCTAGTATATGTACCGCAGTCTAAACATTTCCACTTAATTGTCAGTCCGCTTAATGTTTACATGAATCGTTTAGATCGTACGGGTACATTAACACCAATTGATTTTGAGGCCTTAGAAGAAGCTGGAGAAAATGCTGAAAGCGAAGAGGATATGCCTTCTATTGGGGTAGGACGCATACAGGACTTCACACAAAAGCAAATGCTCGATCTCTATTCTTGTGTAGAATGTGGACGTTGTACAAACATGTGTCCAGCAACAGGAACAGGAAAAATGCTGTCTCCTATGGATTTAATCGTAAAATTGCGTGATCATTTAACATTTACGGGCGCAGTTGTAACAAAACAAAAACCATGGGTGCCTTATCAATTCTTTGCCAATACAAAGGGTAACCAGCTTGCAATGGCAGCTGGTGCTGAAGGTGCTGTAATTGACGATATCTACAGCCCATCTTTAATTGGCGATGTCATTACAGAAGAGGAAATTTGGGCTTGTACGACATGTCGTAACTGTGAGGATCAATGCCCTGTAATGAATGAGCATGTTGATAAAATTATTGATCTACGTCGTTATCTAACAATGACTGAAGGGAAAGTAAATCCCGATGCTCAACGTGCAATGACGAATATCGAACGACAAGGTAATCCTTGGGGCTTAAACCGCAAGGAAAAAGAAAATTGGCGTGATCTAGATCCAACAATCCAAATTCCAACTGTAAAAGAGCTGAAAAAATCTGGCGAGGAAATGGAGTATTTATTCTGGGTTGGTTCGATGGGAGCTTTCGACAACCGCTCTCAAAAAATCGCTTTAGCATTCTGTCGTCTATTAAACGAAGCTGGTGTGAAGTTTGCAATCTTAGGTAATAAAGAGAAAAACTCTGGGGATACACCTCGCCGTTTAGGGAATGAATTCTTATTCCAAGAGCTAGCTACAGCCAATATTGATGAGTTTGAGAAAAATGACGTGAAGAAAATTGTAACAATCGATCCTCACGCCTACAATATCTTTAAAAATGAATATCAAGACTTTGGCTGGAAAGGTGAAGTGTATCATCACACTGAGTTATTAAATCAGTTGATTGAGGAAAATCGTCTAGCGCTAAACTATGAGGTTCATGAAACAATTGTCTTCCATGATTCCTGTTATTTAGGCCGCTACAATGATGTGTACGATGCCCCACGTGAAATTCTTCGAGGAATCCCTGGCGTGAAGCTTGTTGAAATGGAACGTAACCGTGAAACTGCGATGTGCTGTGGAGCTGGTGGTGGATTAATGTGGATGGAAGAACATGTAGGAAATCGCATTAACGTAGCGCGAACAGAACAGGCTCTTGCAACAAATGCATCAGTTATTTCATCAGGCTGTCCTTACTGCCTAACAATGCTAGAGGATGGTACAAAGGCTAAAGAGGTTGAAGACTCTATTGGAACATTTGATGTTGCAGAATTACTAGAACGTTCGGTGTTTGGTGAAAAAGTAAAGGCAGTTAATCCTTCTTCCGAAGAAACAGAAGAAACATACGAAGAAGTGGTGGCGTCTATAGAAAATGTTCAACAAGACGAGAATACGGAAGCGAACGCAGAAAAATGATTGCTATTGCAGAAATATTTTAGTTATCTGAAAAATATAAATTGCACAATAAAAAATTGTTTTGTAGAATAAGATTAAATGGGAATGGGAGTTGAGATAGTAAACTCCCATTTTTCCTCGATAGAAGTCGAGCGAGCGTTCAGTCAATAATGCTTTGCAGCTTCATCGAGAACGTAAAACAAAAGGGGTGTTTTACTTGAATAGAGCTGTAATTTTAGCAGGAGCAAGAACTGCGTTTGGTAAATTTGGCGGTTCATTATCAGCATTACATGCAAGTGATTTAGGTGCGATTGCCATTAAAGGGGCATTAGAGAAGGCAAATCTTGCTCCTGAGCAAGTGGATGAGGTAATTTTAGGTTCTGTTTTACAAGGGGGACAGGGGCAAATTCCTTCTCGACAGGCTGCGCTTAAGGCAAATTTACCAACAGCAGTAAAAACAGAAACAATCAATAAAGTTTGTGCTTCAGGGATGCGTGCGGTGACATTAGCAGATCAATTGATTCGTTTAGGGGACGAAGAAGTGATTATTGCGGGTGGCATGGAATCTATGTCCAATGCACCATATTATCTTCTGAATGGTCGAAATGGGTTGCGTATGGGAGATTCTACAATGGTAGATGGCATGCTATATGACGGCTTAACATGTGCTTTCGATAAAGCAAGACCGCATATGGGTAGCTATGGTAATGCAACAGCTAAAGAGTTCTCGCTAAGTCGAGAAGAACAGGACACTTGGTCAGTACGCAGTCATGAACGCGCGCTAGCCGCAATTGAAGAAGGTTACTTTGCTGAAGAAATCGTACCAGTGGAGATTCCTCAACGAAAAGGTGCACCACTTATTGTTGATACAGATGAGGCACCAAGAGCAGGAACTTCTTTGGAAGTACTGGCGAAGCTAAAACCAGCCTTTGACAAGGATGGCACGATTACAGCAGGTAATGCACCTGGGGTTAACGACGGTGCATGTGCACTTGTCGTCATGAGTGAAGAACGTGCAAAACGTGAAGGTAGAGAACCATTGGCAGTAATCATTGGTCACGAAGAACTTGCGATTGAGCCAGAAAACTTCCCGCAAACACCTGGTCTTGTTATTAATAAATTACTGAAAAAGACTAACAAATCATTAGCAGATGTTGATTTAATTGAAATCAATGAAGCCTTTGCAGCGGTAGCTTTAGTCAGCAAGCAGTTGGCAGATTTAGATGCAGAAAAAGTGAATGTTAATGGCGGTGCAGTTGCATTAGGTCATCCTATTGGGGCATCTGGTGCACGTATAATATTAACACTTGCACAGGAATTGAAGCGTCGTGGCGGTGGCATTGGCATTGCCGCAATTTGTTCAGGTGGCGGCCAAGGTGATGCAATTATGATTGAAGTACCAAAAACAGGGGGACTGAACTAATGGGAATTCAAAAGGTAATGGTCATTGGTGCAGGGCAGATGGGCTCTGGTATTGCCCAAGTTTGTGCACAAGCAGGCTTTGATGTGAAATTGAACGATATCAAACAAGAATTTTTCGAGCGTGGATTAGGGGTTATTACGAAAAATTTATCACGTGATGTAGAAAAGGGTCGTAAAACAGAAGATGAGAAGGCTGCTGTTCTAAGTCGAATTAGTATGTCACTAGATTTACAAGATGCTAGTGATGTAGATATTATCATTGAAGCAGCTGTGGAAAATATGGAAATTAAGCAATCCATCTTTAAGCAACTTGATGGCATTGCGCCAGCACATGCTATTTTAGCTACGAATACATCTTCACTGCCTATTACAGAAATTGCAGCAGTAACAAAGCGTCCAGAGCAAGTAATTGGTATGCATTTTATGAATCCTGTACCAGTTATGAAACTTGTTGAAATCATTCGAGGCCTAGCAACAACAGATGAAGTGTACAAAGCTGTTGAAGAGATGACGGTTAAATTATCGAAAACACCAGTAGAAGTGAATGATTTCCCAGGATTTATTTCAAACCGAATCCTACTACCGATGATTAATGAAGCGATTTATGCACTTTACGAAGGTGTGGCGACAAAAGAAGCAATTGATGATGTGATGAAGCTTGGTATGAATCATCCGATGGGGCCATTAACATTGGCAGACTTCATTGGTTTAGATACTTGTCTTTACATCATGGAAATTTTACATGAGGGTCTTGGAGACAGTAAATATCGCCCTTGCCCACTGCTACGTAAATACGTTGCAGCTGGCTGGCTAGGTAAGAAATCAGGAAGAGGTTTTTACGTTTACGAATAATCCTATGGGGATGGGGTTATTTAGATGTTTCGGGACAACTTAGAGGGGTGACATTATAGATGCATTTGCAATTTACAGATGAGCAAATTATGATGCGCGATATGGTTCGTCAATTTGCTCAGGAAAAAATTCAACCATGGGTGGAGCGAATGGAAGCGGGAGAATTTCCACGTGAGCTTCTACAGCAAATGGGTGAACTTGGCTTAATGGGGATTACGACTCCAGAAGACTTAGGTGGCTCTGGCATGGATTTTACATCTTATATTATTGCGATTAATGAACTATCAAAAGTAAGCGCTGTAATGGGTGTTATTTTATCCGTCCATACTTCAGTTGGAACGAATCCAATTATTTACTTTGGAAATGACGAACAAAAGAAACGTTATGTACCAAAGCTTGCAACAGGCGAATATTTAGGCGCATTTTGTTTAACAGAACCAAGTGCAGGCTCAGACGCTGGCTCTTTACAGTCAAAGGCAGTGCGTGATGGCGATGAATATGTGATTAACGGCTCCAAAGTATTTATTACAAATGGTGGAGAAGCTGATGTGTATATTGTATTCGCATCTACTAACCCAGCTGAAAAAACAAAGGGTATCTCAGCATTTATTGTTGAAAAGGGAACATCTGGTTTAATCATCGGAAAAGATGAGCATAAGATGGGCTTGCACGGCTCACGTACAGTTCAGCTGACATTCGATAATTGTCGCATTCCAGCCGACAACCTACTTGGGGAAGAGGGAGAAGGCTTTAAAATTGCGATGGCCAATTTAGATGTTGGACGAATCGGCATTGCTGCACAGGCGTTAGGAATTGCTGAGGCGGCACTAGAGGCGTCTGCTGCTTATGCTAAAGAACGCATTCAATTTGGCAAGCCGATTGCCGCACAACAAGGTATTGGCTTTAAGCTTGCGGATATGGCAACGGCTGTTGAATCTGCAAAACTGTTAGTCTATCGTGCAGCTGATTTACGTGCAAAAGGTTTACCATGTGGAGCAGAAGCTTCAATGGCTAAACTTTTCTCATCACGAACAGCGGTACAAACGGCAATAGAGGCTGTTCAAATATTTGGCGGCTACGGCTATACGGAGGATTATCCAGTAGAGCGCTATTTCCGCGATGCAAAGGTGACAGAAATCTATGAAGGTACAAGTGAAATTCAACGACTAGTCATTAGTAAACATTTACTGAAATAAAGCCTGAAATAAAGCGATGGGAACCGTTCCAGAGTGAGGGGAAAACGTTTCTAGAGGGTGTAGAACTGCTCTGAAATAAGGCAAATCTTCCTAATCCAAACTAACAATAATCAGGTAACACAAAACAGAGTCTAACTAAAAAGGGGAAATGGACAATGAACTTTCAGTTAACAGAAGAGCATGAACAATTACGTGAAATGATTCGTGATTTTGCTATAAATGAAGTGGCGCCAACAGCTGCTGAACGTGACGAAAATGAAGAATTTGACCGTGCGATTTTCGACAAAATGGCGGAGCTTGGGCTTACTGGTATTCCATGGCCTGAGGAATATGGTGGTGCAGGATTTGATTACCTTGCATATGTCATAGCTGTTGAGGAACTTTCACGTGTTTGTGCTTCGACTGGGGTAACTTTATCTGCACATACTTCACTGGCAGGTTGGCCACTCTACAAGTTCGGTACAGAAGAGCAAAAACAAAAATACCTTCGTCCAATGGCTGAAGGCAAACATATTGGTGCATATGGTTTAACAGAACCAGGCTCTGGCTCTGATGCGGGTGGCATGAAAACTTATGCAAAACGTGATGGCGATGATTATATTTTAAATGGCTCAAAAATCTTTATTACGAACGGTGGAGTAGCAGATACATATATTGTATTTGCAGTAACAGATCCAGAAGCAAAACATGGCACATCCGCATTTATCGTGGAAGCTGGATTTGAAGGTTTCTCTGTAGGGAAGAAAGAAAAGAAATTAGGAATTCGTTCATCTCCAACAACAGAGATTATTTTTGATAACTGTCGTGTTCCAAAGGAAAATCTATTAGGGGCTGAAGGAGAAGGCTTTAAGATTGCTATGACGACACTAGATGGTGGACGTAATGGTATTGCGGCTCAAGCAGTAGGAATTGCACAAGGAGCACTCGATGCAGCAGTTGACTATGCCAAAGAACGTGTGCAATTTGGTAAACCGATCACTGCAAATCAAGGCATCTCCTTTAAATTAGCCGATATGGCAACTCAAATTGAGGCTTCTCGACTACTTACATACCAAGCGGCATGGTTAGAATCTAATAACCTACCATATGGTAAGGCATCTGCAATGGCGAAATTAATGGCTGGCGATACAGCGATGAGTGTGACGACAGAGGCGGTTCAAGTATTTGGTGGCTATGGTTATACAAAAGATTACCCTGTAGAGCGCTTTATGCGTGATGCTAAAATTACACAAATTTACGAAGGTACGCAGGAGATTCAACGTCTTGTTATCTCGCGTATGCTAACGAAATAATTGATGACTGATAAAGATAAAAGGCCCCAAGTACAGTCAACCGTAAAAGATGAAAATCTAATCGCCATTCGTCGTGAACAAATGATCCAAGGAGCTATTAAGCTATTTAAAGAAAAGGGCTTTCACCGTGCCACGACGAGAGAGATTGCAAAAGCTGCTGGCTTTAGTATCGGTACTTTGTATGAATACATCCGAACGAAAGAAGATGTTTTATACCTTGTTTGTGACAGTATCTATCACCATGCAATGGAGCGTCTTTCAAGTTATGAGGTTAAAGCAGGAACAATTGATGAGTTAAAAGAAATGATTCGGGAATACTTCCTGCAAATCGATAGTATGGTTGATGAGCTAACAATCATGTATCAAGAAACAAAATCATTGTCAAAAGAAGCACAACGCTATGTTTTTAGTAAAGAGTTTGAAATGGTTGCCACATTTGAACGCTTGTTACAGCGATGTGTGCAGTCTGGCGAACTAACTATGACAGATAAGCAAATCCATTTAGCAGCCAATAACTTAGTTGTTTCAGGACAAAGCTGGGCGTTTCGCAAATGGGCTTTACATCGTCAGCATTCTATTGACGAATTCATTGACATGCAAATCACCTTGTTCATTTCAGGCATAAAGGGGTTTTAATATTTTGTAAGGGGTTTGTCGGCAATTGCATATAGCGATATTGCAATTGCTGGCTTTTTTTATTCAAAAAGGGGAGAAAGTGGGGATTTCATATGACAAAGGTAGAAGTATATCGTCCAAAAAATCACGTACGTTTTGTGACAGCATCGAGTCTTTTTGATGGACATGATGCTTCAGTCAATATTATGCGACGCATTTTACAATCGAGCGGTGTAGAAGTAATACATCTAGGTCATAACCGCTCTGTTGAAGAAGTCGTGAATGCTGCGATACAAGAAGATGCTCAAGGGATTGCTGTTTCTTCCTATCAAGGCGGACATATGGAATACTTTAAATATATGTATGATTTACTGCGTGAAAAAGGAGCACCACATATTAAAATTTATGGCGGTGGTGGAGGAGTTATTTTACCTCGTGAAATTAAAGAGCTTCATACGTATGGCATTGCAGGGATATTCTCACCAGAGGATGGCCGTGTTTTAGGGCTACAGGGAATGATTAATGAGCAAATTAAAGGAACAGATTTCCCGACTGCAACAGGTAATTATTTAGAGAAATTAAAGGCTTTAACGACAGAGACACCTGAAATTTTAGCCAATCTAATAACAGCAGCTGAGTCAAATGACGATGAAGCTACGAAAGAAATGCTAGCAGAGGCAAGAAAGCTTTCAAAAGGTACGCCTGTAATGGGGATTACGGGAACAGGTGGTGCAGGGAAATCATCCTTAACGGATGAACTGATTCGCCGCTTCCTAAAAGAATTCCCAGATAAACGTGTAGCCATTCTATCAGTCGATCCAACAAAGCAAAAAACGGGTGGAGCATTGCTTGGGGATCGTATTCGCATGAACGCTATTTTTAATAACCGTGTTTATATGCGTAGTTTAGCAACACGTGGCTCACGTACAGAATTATCTGCATCAATTGGTGATGTGCTAGATGTAGTACGTGTAGCAGGTTATGACTTAATCATCGTAGAAACAAGTGGAATCGGTCAAGGTGATGCCGAAATTACAAAATACACGGATCTATCTATGTATGTCATGACAAGCGAATTCGGTGCACCTACACAACTTGAGAAAATTGATATGATTGACTTTGCAGATGTTATTGCGATCAATAAATTTGAGCGAAAAGGCTCAGAGGACGCCCTTCGACAAGTACAAAAACAATATCAACGTTCCCGCGAGCTTTGGGATGAATCACTTGATAACATGCCAGTCTACGGTACAATAGCTAGCCAATTTAATGACAAAGGCACAAATGCGTTATTCGCCGCCCTCGTTAAAATAATTAACGAAAAAACAGGTTTTAATTGGGAAACAAGCTATGAGCAATTTGCGAAAACGCAAAAGCAAGATGTTATCATTCCAAACGATCGCCGTTATTATTTACGTGAGATTACGGACACTGTCCGTGGCTATCATAAAAAAACTGAGCAGCAGGTGGCATTTGCGCGTCGACTATTCCAATTAGAAGGTGCTATTGCAGCTGTCCAAGAAAAAGCGCCAGATGATGTGCTTGTGGCATCGCTTACTTCTTTAGCAGAAGGTGTTAGAGATGAATTAACAGCAGAATCCAAGCGTATATTGGATAATTGGCAGGCATTAAAAGAAGCGTATGCTGGCGATGAGTTTGTGACTAAAGTTCGCGATAAAGAAATTCGTACCATCTTAAAAACAACTAGTCTTTCTGGCACGAAAATTCCAAAAGTAGCATTACCGAAGTTTGAAGACTATGGGGAAATCTTGCGTTGGGTTTATAAAGAAAATGTTCCTGGCGAATTCCCATATACGGCGGGTGTATTCCAATTCAAACGTGAGGGTGAAGATCCGAAGCGTCAATTTGCTGGCGAAGGCACACCAGAACGTACAAATAAACGCTTCCATTATTTATCCAAAGATGATGATGCAAAACGTTTATCTACAGCATTTGATTCTGTAACCTTGTATGGGGAAGACCCAGATTACCGTCCAGATATTTACGGTAAGGTTGGAGAATCAGGTGTATCGATCTGTACACTAGAAGATATGAAAAAACTTTACGCAGGCTTTGATTTATGTGCACCGTCTACATCTGTATCAATGACTATTAATGGACCAGCACCTATTATTTTAGCAATGTTTATGAATACAGCAATCGATCAACAAGTCCAATTACGTGAGCAAGAGCTAGGACGAACTTTGACAGTTGAAGAGTTTACCGAGACACGTGAAAAAACATTGCAAGTCGTACGTGGAACAGTACAAGCTGATATTTTAAAAGAAGATCAGGGCCAGAATACATGCATTTTCTCAACAGAGTTTGCTTTGCGTATGATGGGCGATATTCAGCAATACTTTATAGACCATAAAGTACGTAACTATTATTCTGTTTCCATTTCTGGTTATCATATTGCGGAAGCTGGAGCAAACCCTATTTCCCAATTAGCCTTCACCTTAGCTAATGGCTTTACGTATGTAGAGTATTATTTAAGTCGTGGCATGAATATTAATGACTTTGCACCAAATTTATCATTCTTCTTCTCAAATGGACTAGATCCAGAGTATACAGTAATCGGCCGTGTGGCACGACGTATTTGGGCTATTGTAATGCGTGATAAATACGGTGCTAATGAGCGCGCTCAAAAGCTAAAGTATCATATTCAAACGTCTGGGCGTAGTTTACATGCACAAGAGATTGATTTTAATGATATTCGTACAACATTACAGGCTTTAATGGCATTACAAGATAACTGTAACTCATTGCATACAAATGCCTACGATGAGGCCATTACTACACCTACGGAGGAATCTGTAAGACGTGCTATGGCAATTCAAATGATTATTACAAAAGAGCATGGTCTAGCAAAAAATGAAAACCCACTACAAGGTGCGTTTATTGTTGAAGAATTAACAGATCTTGTGGAAGAAGCGGTTCTTGAAGAGTTTGATCGTATCAATGATCGTGGCGGTGTGTTAGGTGCTATGGAAACACAATACCAACGTGGTAAAATTCAAGAAGAATCTATGTACTACGAAATGTTAAAACATTCAGGGGAGTTACCAATCATTGGTGTTAATACTTACTTGAACCCAAATCCACCTTCAGATGCTGATATAGATAATATGGAAATTGCACGTGCATCTACAGAAGAAAAAGAGACGCAAATTCAAAATTTACAAGCTTTTTGGAAAGCACATGAAGAGGAAAGTGAAGCTGCAATTGCACGTCTACAAGAAGTGGCTGTCAATAATGGTAATATTTTTGCTGAGCTGATGGAGTCAGTAAAAGTAGCAAGTTTAGGGCAAATTACAAAAGCTTTATATGAAGTTGGCGGACAATATCGACGTAATATGTAAGCAAGGTTGATCAAAACTTCTTGTTTTCTATTTCAAGTATCCTGCTTCTCTAATTTCTAGTGTCTAGTCTTAAGATTAGGCACTTCTTTTTATTTTCGTTATAATAGAAATGTAAAAAAAGGGGAGGCGCAGTAGAGGATGAAATCAGCTAATCACTACATAATTATATTAGCTTTAGTATTGGGAGCCTTTTTCCTGTATAATAAGCAAATTGGCGCTATTCCTTTACTACTATTATCTGTCTATTTGTTTTATCTTGGAATAAAAAAAATGCGTAATATAAAAAACAGTAATTGAAGCTAGCAAAGGGGCTAAAACTTTGTATATAATGGGTATTATGCTTATTGTATGGAAAGAACCTTTTGCGTGGCCTTTTTTGCTGCGCTTGGAGAATAAAGCACCATGTAATTTTAAAACGTCCATTGTGATGAGGGAAAGGAAGTGCACGAATTGAATTTTCGTGAAATGACAAAGGAACAATTAACAGAAGAATCGTTAATTAACTTAGCTTATGCAATTTTAAATGAAAAACGTGCCTCAGTGTCTTTTAATGATTTATTAAAATTAATTCAAGAGCTTGTGGGCTATAGTGATGCAGAAATGAAATCCCGTCTGTTACAATTTTATACAGATATCAATATTGATGGTCGCTTCTTATATAATCAAGAAGCAGGCTGGGGCTTACGTGAATGGTTTAAAGTAGAGCAAATCGAAGAAGAAACAGCTCCTTCTGTTAAGACTCAAAAGAAAAAATCTAAAGCTGCCTTTGATGATGAAGATCTTGATGAAGAGGTAGACTTAGATGAAGAAGATATCGACTTTGATGAAGACTTTGAAGAGTTCATTGATGAAGAAGAACTTGATGAAGAAGAAGATGATAAAGAAGATATTGACTTTGACGATGAAGATTTAGAAGAAATTGATGAAGAAATCGATGAAGAGTTTATTGATGAAGAGGAAGAAGAATTTGAAGAAGAAGAGGAAGAGATTTAATACAGTACTCTTAGAATTTTCTTTCTTTTAAGCTAGAAGCAAAAAATCTTGACTTCTATCACGGTTACGTTTAATCTTTTACTTGGGCTCCTTAAAAGAAGGAGAAAGACCGTGTATATAATACGCTCCCCCTGCAAACCTATGCAGGAGGAGCGTTTTTTTGTTTTTAACTTTAATCATTTTAGTTCTCCCATACTTTTAATATCGATATGAATATAAATGTTTTTAATTATTCATGATGTATAGTAAAAGGTGACTGAATAGTTATTAGAGTTTTATGGTTTAAAGGAAAGTGGAAAAGAGATAGAACCGATTACAGCTTCGAATCGACTACATTGTGTAGACATTCTCGGCTTTTCTTTTTTTAGGGTATTAGAATGTAAATGGTTCTGATCCCCCCTAAACGCACTAATATTTTAGAACATCATAAGGAGGAATTTATTCATGACGAAGTATATTTTTGTAACAGGTGGGGTTGTATCATCACTTGGAAAAGGGATTGTTGCAGCATCTTTAGGCCGTTTATTAAAAAATCGTGGGTTAGAAGTGACGATTCAAAAATTTGACCCATATATCAATATTGACCCAGGTACGATGAGTCCTTATCAACATGGTGAGGTTTTTGTAACAGATGATGGTGCTGAGGCTGATTTAGACTTAGGACACTATGAACGTTTTATTGATATTAACCTAGGGAAACATTCTACAGTAACTTCAGGTCGTGTTTACCAATCTGTATTACAGAAAGAACGTCGAGGAGATTATAATGGTGGAACAGTCCAAGTAATTCCTCATATTACAAACGAAATCAAAGATCGTATCCAACGTGCTGGTCGTGAAACAAATGCAGACGTTGTGATCACAGAAGTTGGTGGAACAGTAGGTGATATTGAATCATTACCATTCCTAGAAGCCATTCGCCAAATGAAAACAAATTTAGGGCATAACAATGTAATGTATATTCACTGTACACTTATTCCCTATATTAAAGCAGCTGGTGAACTTAAAACAAAACCTACACAGCATTCTGTTAAAGAATTACGCTCTTTAGGTATTCAGCCAAATATTATCGTAGTTCGTACTGAACAAGAAGTACCACAAGAGATGAAAGAGAAATTAGCATTATTCTGTGATGTTCAACCACATGAAATTATTGAATCTCGTGATGCTGAGCATTTATATGAAGTACCATTAAACCTACATGCGCAAGATATCGATGATATCGTTTTGGATCATTTTGGTATGGAAGCTCCAGAAGCAGATATGGAAGAATGGCGTGACCTTGTAGAAAAAGTGAAAAACTTACCAAATAAAAGAAAGGTAGCATTAGTAGGGAAATACGTAGAACTACAAGATGCTTACATTTCTGTAGTTGAGGCATTAAAGCATGCTGGATATGCATTTAATTCTGATATTGAAATTGACTGGATTAATGCAGAACACGTTGATGCTAACAATGTGGCCTCTCTATTAAAAGGTGCTGACGCTATTTTAGTACCAGGCGGCTTTGGTGATCGTGGTGTTGAAGGTAAAATCTTAGCAACACAATATGCACGTGAAAATAATGTTCCTTTCCTAGGCATTTGTTTAGGTATGCAATTAGCAACAGTAGAATTTGCACGTAATGTACTTGGCCTAAAAGGTGCTCATTCTACAGAGCTTGATGCAAATACGGAGTATCCAATTATCGACTTCCTACCAGATCAAAATGATACTGTAGATATCGGTGGTACTTTACGTTTAGGTTTATACCCATGTAAATTAAAGGATGGTTCAAAAGCTAGCCAAGCCTATGGTAAAGAGCTTGTTTATGAGCGTCATCGTCACCGCTATGAATTTAACAATGAATATCGTGAGGCAATGGAAGCAGCTGGCCTTGTCTTCTCAGGTACAAGTCCTGATGGCAAATTGGTTGAAATTATTGAGCTACCAGAAAACAATTTCTTTGTAGCATGTCAATTCCACCCAGAGCTAGTGTCACGTCCAAATCGTCCACAACCATTGTTCCGCGATTTTATCGGCTCAACATTTAAATAATTAAAAAGAGTTGTCTCGTTATATACGAGACAACTCTTTTTAATTTGATGACTACAATTCTTCTTCATCCAACCCAAGCATTTCATCATAAGCAATTTTGACAGCTTCATATACAAAGAGTCCTGCAAGTGCATGTGGTACAACAATACGTTGACCTAGATCATTTGGTATTAAACCGCCTTTAATGCGTGTAGAAACATACGTATAGGCTAAATCTGCAAGAGGGTTCTCTACATTAGCTGCTTCACTAGCTATAGCAGCAAAGGGAATAAATTGAGTATTTAATTTTTGTGCTAAGACGAGTGCTTCCTCATCATATGCACTACGAGTAAAAATGCAAACCCGATCAGCTTCTGTTAAGCTTGTGTCTGTAGTCCAAGGTGCTAACTTGCTAAAGGGTTCGACTGCTTGAAGTGCATTTAATGCCACAACCTGCATTTCTCCAAAGCAAGCAAAATAGACATTTCCTTCGCCGATTGCGGCTTGTGCTAATAACCTTGCTGTTTCCTCGATAGCATCTTCTTCATTTTGTATAATTC
This sequence comes from Lysinibacillus sp. OL1, assembly GCF_004332175.1. Lineage (NCBI taxonomy): Bacteria > Bacillati > Bacillota > Bacilli > Caryophanales > Bacillaceae > Lysinibacillus > Lysinibacillus sp. OL1. The sequence goes on from NZ_SJDS01000004.1 coordinate 201,808, forward strand.
TTTGTAATAATCCACTTAATTGTGTTGTTAGAATTTTTGACATGTTCCCACCTCTATTCATATTATAGGGGGGTAAAAGGTAGAAAGCAAAAGCAGATAATTTATAATACTAGAAGGTATTAAGCTGAAAAAGGAGAATTATACATAATAAAGAAAGTTTTTGTGTAAGAATAAAACAAAAAAGGGCGGAATGCGATGTGAAACGATTACTAATTGTCGATGATCAGCAGGGAATTCGTTTACTTTTAAATGAAGTGCTGAAAAAGGAAGGATATATTACATATTTAGCAGCGAATGGTTCAGAAGCATTAAAGTATGCAGACGAACAAGAGATGGATTGTGTTTTACTGGACATGAAAATTCCAGGAATGGATGGTATTGAAATTTTGAGACGTTTAAAAAAGAAGTTTCCGAAGCTGCCTGTTTTTATGATGACAGCATACGGAGAATTGGATGTTGTGCAAGAAGCGTTAGAATTAGGAGCCATTCGTTACTTTACAAAACCGTTTGATATTTTCGAAGTGCGTGATGAAGTAAATAAAGCTTTACAAGTTTAAAAAGCAGGCAGTGGACACACGGCCTGTTTTTTTTATGTAGATCAATTTTCAAGTGAGAGGACTTCGTTGCGTTCCACTTCACTTCGTCAGCCCCTGCCGCTACGTTCCACTCCGCTTTCGGGTAGAAAATAATAGCCCCTGCTTTTCAGGAGGG
>NZ_SJDS01000004.1:202523-319189 GCF_004332175.1 Lysinibacillus sp. OL1
TCCACTTCACTTCGTCAGCCCCTGCCGCTACGTTCCACTCCGCTTTCGGGTAGAAAATAATAGCCCCTGCTTTTCAGGGGAGAGGACTTCGTTGCGTTCCACTTCACTTCGTCAGCCCCTGCCGCTACGTTCCACTCCGCTTTCGGGTAGAAAATAATAGCCCCTGCTTTTCAGGGGCTATTATTTTTGCTATGATTGAGGAGCATGTTTATGTAGAAAGAATAGTCCTATGAGGAGGATTTTTAGTATGGCATTAGTATCTATGAAAGAGATGTTAATTAAAGCAAAAGCAGAAGGTTATGCTGTTGGTCAATTCAACATTAATAACCTTGAATGGACTCAAGCAATTTTACAAGCAGCTGAAGAAGAAAAGTCTCCAGTGATTCTTGGTGTTTCTGAAGGTGCAGGTAAATATATGGGCGGATTTATTTCTGTTGTTCATATGGTAAAAGGTTTAATGGAATCTTACGGTACGACAGTTCCTGTAGCAATTCACCTTGACCATGGTTCTAGCTTTGCAAAATGTAAAGAAGCAATTGATGCAGGCTTTACTTCCGTGATGATTGATGCATCACATCACCCATTTGAGGAAAATGTGAAAATTACTTCAGAAGTAGTAGAATACGCACATGCTAAAGGCGTTTCTGTGGAAGCAGAATTAGGAACTGTTGGTGGAGATGAAGATGGCGTAATCGGTGGTATTATTTACGCTGATCCAGAAGAGTGTCGCAAAATGGTTGAACTAACTGACATTGACTGCTTAGCGCCAGCACTTGGCTCTGTACACGGTCCTTACAAAGGAGAGCCAAACTTAGGCTTTAAAGAAATGGAGGAAATCTCTAAATTGGCAGACCTTCCACTTGTTTTACATGGTGGTACTGGTATCCCAACAAAAGATATCCAACGTTCTATTTCATTAGGTACGGCTAAAATCAACGTCAATACTGAAAATCAAATTGAAGCAACAAAAGTAATTCGTGAAATTCTGGACAACGATAAAGTTGTTTACGACCCACGTAAATTCCTTGGTCCAGCACGTGAAGCCATCAAAGCTACGGTTATTGGTAAAATTCGTGAATTTGGAAGTGCACAAAAAGCATAATTTTTGCATTTAATATGTTACAAAAGCATAGATAAATACACATAATAAGAGAAGTGTTGATGCTTTCAATCGACCTTCTCTTGTTTTTGACATAAAGAAATTTTGGAAAATATTTAATAATATAAGAAAAATGATCAGGAGGAAATAATATGAAATTTTTCATTGATACAGCAAACTTTGAAGAGATTAAAGAGGCACATGCATGGGGTATTTTATCAGGAGTGACAACAAACCCATCGTTAGTGGCTAAAGAAGAGAATGTTTCTTTCCATGATCGTCTTCGCGAAATCGCTGAGCTTGTTGATGGCTCTGTAAGTGGGGAAGTTATTGCACTTGATGCAGAAGGTATGATTAAAGAAGGTTTGGAATTAGCTGCGATTGCACCAAACATCACCGTAAAGCTTCCTATGACACCAGCTGGATTAGAGGCATGTCGTTTCTTTGCAAACAAAGGTATTAAAACAAACGTGACATTAATTTTTAGTGCTAACCAAGCATTAATGGCTGCGCGTGCAGGTGCTACATACGTATCACCATTTATCGGCCGTTTAGATGACATTGGTCAAAATGGTGTTGAGTTAATTGAAACAATTGCAGATATTTTTACAATCCATAATATCGATACTCAAATTATTGCTGCCTCTGTCCGTCACCCGCAACACGTTACAGCAGCAGCTTTAGCAGGTGCACATATCTCAACTACTCCGTTTAAAGTATTAAAGCAGCTTTTCCACCATCCATTAACTGAAAAAGGAATTGAAGGATTTTTAGCGGATTGGAATAAGAGAAAAGGCGAATAATAAGATTATAAAGTGTGCAAATTGCAAAAATACTACTTTCCAATCATGAGGGAGAACGCAAAATGGATGTTTATAAAATTACTGGCGAAAATCGTCTACAAGGTACAATTAAAGTTAGTGGTGCAAAAAATAGTGCAGTCGCCTTAATTCCTGCATCAATTTTGGCGAACTCTCCAGTGACTATTGGAGGGATACCCGAAATTTCAGATGCTTGGACGTTAAAGGCTCTACTAGAGGAAATTGGTGGGGAAGTTTCATTTGAGAATGGGAAAATGACAATCGATCCAACAGAGATGATTGCATTGCCCTTACCAAACGGCAACGTTAAAAAGTTACGCGCTTCCTATTATTTAATGGGTGCTATGCTTGGACGTTTCAAAAAAGCAGTTATTGGTTTACCTGGAGGCTGTTTTTTAGGACCTCGACCTATTGATCAACATATAAAGGGCTTTGAGGCTTTAGGAGCCAAAATTACTAATGAACATGGAGCCATTTATTTACGTGCAGATGAGTTGATTGGGGCAAAAATTTATTTAGATGTGGCAAGTGTTGGGGCTACTATTAATATCATGCTTGCTGCTGTCCTTGCTAAGGGACGTACTGTCATTGAAAATGCTGCAAAAGAACCTGAGATTATTGATGTGGCGACACTTCTAACAAATATGGGTGCCAATATTAAAGGTGCAGGTACAAGTGTTATTCGTATCGAAGGAGTAGAAGAGCTACATGGTACTGAACATACGATTATACCTGATCGCATTGAGGCTTCCACATTTTTGATTATGGCTGCAGCAGTCGGTGATGGTATAACAATTGATAACGTTATTCCACTGCATTTAGAAGCAGTTATTGCCAAGCTTCGTGAAATGGGTGTGAAAATTGAGATTGGTGAAGAAAGTATTTATGTACCAAAAACAGACCTCTCAACATTACAGGCAGTGGATGTCAAAACATTGGTATACCCTGGATTCCCAACGGATATTCAACAACCACTTGCTGTGTTAATGTCACAAGCATTCGGTTCCTCAAAAGTAACAGATACTATTTACACAGCTCGTTTCAAGCATATTGATGAGCTTCGTCGTATGAATGCAGATGCTCGTGTAGAAGGAAACACAGCAATAATTAAAGGGCCGAGTAGATTACATGGCTCAACTGTAACAGCTACAGATCTTCGTGCTGGAGCAGCTTTAGTGTTAGCTGGACTCTTAGCAGAAGGAGAAACTGAGATTCAGGATATCTATCATATCGAACGTGGCTATAGCTCACTTATTGAGAAATTACGTGATTTAGGCGCTGATATTCGACGTGAAACAATTGTGGCACGTGTAGCTGAGACAAAGGAATAATGAGAGCTAAAAGTTTTCAACCAATTATGTTACAATAGAGGTAATTTGAATGTTTTGGCACGAAAAGGTGCCGATAACGGGAGGCAAAGCAACAATGGAACGTAGTTTATCGATGGAAGTAGTACGAGTAACAGAAGCAGCAGCAATCGCATCCGGGAAATGGATGGGGCGCGGTTTGAAAATTGAGGCAGATGATGCAGCAACAACAGCGATGCGCAAAATGTTCGATACAATTCCAATGCATGCTACAGTAGTAATTGGTGAAGGCGAAATGGATGAAGCACCAATGCTTTATATTGGTGAAGAACTTGGTTTACGAAATGGTGGTCCTAAAGTAGATATTGCAGTGGATCCTTTAGAAGGTACAAATATTGTAGCCAAAGGTACAAATGGTGCTATGACAGTTCTTGCTATTGCAGATAAAGGGAATCTGTTAAATGCACCAGATATGTACATGGAGAAAATTGCTGTAGGACCGGAAGCGGCGGGCAAAGTGGATATCAATGCTTCCGTCACTTATAACTTATTACAAGTAGCAAAAGCTAAAAATAAAGATATTTCTGATGTTGTAGCTACTCTTTTAGATCGACCACGTCACCAAGCGATTGTTGATGAAATTCGTGAGGCTGGTGCACGTATTAAGTTTATCCAAGATGGCGATGTTGGTGCAGCAATCAATACGGCCTTTGATGAAACAGGCATTGATATTATGTTTGGAACAGGCGGTGCACCTGAGGGTGTTATTGCAGCAGTAGCTTTAAAATGCCTTGGTGGTGACTTCCAAGCAAAACTAGTACCAGAAGATGAAGAGCAATTAGAACGCTGCACAAAAATGGGTGTGGATGTTGAAAAAGTTCTTTATTTAGATGACCTAGTAAAAGGTGACGATGCTATTTTTGCAGCGACAGCTGTAACAGATTGTGAGCTTTTAAAGGGTGTTCAATATAAAGGTGCTTATGCCTTAACTCATTCAGTAGTTATGCGTGCTAAATCTGGTACGGTTCGCTTTGTTGAAGGCCGTCACGCTCTTGAGAAAAAACCTAGATATTAATGTTATTTTCTTCTAAAATATACCTAGTACATCTATTGTGCTAGGTACCTTCTTCTTTAAATAACCATCCCATATTTTTAAGGCAATGTTTAGTTATATGGTGGAAGTATTTCAATAGATATTATTAAAGGCAACCATATAAGCGTTAGCAGAGCCAAGCGTAAACTTCAATGATAACCCCTTTAAATTGAATTATATTTTGAAAAAGACTGGAGTTGTGCATATGTCTGCATTGACAATCGCTCAATTAGAAAACATGACGTTAAAAGAGCTTTACGCCCTTGCACGCCAATATAAAATTTCTTATTATAGCAAGCTAACGAAAAAAGAATTGATATTTGCTATTTTGAAAACGCGTTCAGAGCAAGAGGGCTATTTCTTTATGGAAGGCGTACTAGAAATTGTTTCGCAAGAGGGCTTCGGCTTCCTTCGACCAATCAACTACTCACCAAGTAAAGAAGATATTTATATTTCTGCATCCCAAATCCGTCGCTTTGATTTGCGTAACGGGGACAAGGTGTCAGGAAAGGTGCGTCCACCGAAGGAAAATGAGCGCTATTATGGCCTATTACAAGTAGATGCTGTCAATGGCGAAGATCCTGAAGTAGCGAAAGAACGAGTTCATTTCCCAGCACTAACACCTTTATATCCAAATAGACAAATTAAACTAGAAACAACACAACGCAATTTATCTACACGTATAATGGATTTAGTGGCACCAGTAGGCTTTGGACAACGTGGATTAATTGTAGCTCCGCCAAAGGCAGGGAAAACGTCTTTATTAAAAGAGATTGCGAACGCTATTACAACCAATCATCCGCAAGCGGAGTTAATTGTCCTACTGATTGATGAACGACCTGAGGAAGTGACAGATATTGAACGTTCTGTCAATGCAGATGTTGTCAGCTCCACATTTGATGAAGTACCTGAAAACCACGTAAAAGTGGCTGAAATAGTATTAGAACGCGCACGACGTTTAGTTGAACATAAGCGTGATGTAATTATTTTAATGGACTCTATTACACGTTTAGCTCGTGCTTATAACTTAGTAATTCCACCAAGTGGACGTACACTATCAGGTGGTATTGATCCTGCTGCATTCCATAGACCGAAACGTTTCTTTGGTTCGGCTCGTAATATTGAAGAAGGCGGTAGTTTAACAATTTTAGCGACGGCTTTAGTAGATACAGGTTCTCGTATGGATGAAGTTATCTATGAAGAATTTAAGGGAACAGGGAATCTAGAGCTTCATCTTGATCGTCAGTTAGCAGAACGCCGTATATTCCCTGCGCTTGACATTCGACGTTCGGGTACACGTAAAGAAGAGCTTCTTTTGGAGCCAGAACAACTTGAAAAGCTATGGGCAATTCGTAAAACGTTTTCTGATGCACCGGATTTTGCAGAGCGCTTCCTGAAAAAAATACGTACAACAAAATCAAATGAAGAATTTTTTGAAAAGCTAAACGAAGATATGAAAAAAGCAACAAAGGGTAAGGGGCTTTTATAAAGGGCATCACCATTGACAAACAAATTGTCAGTGGTGATTTTTTTTGTATATGTTTATTTTATAAATGTGTATTGAAATTGATAATCATTATCAATATAATGGTAAGTAAATATGTTCTGAAGGAGACGAAGATGAATTATGATGCCTATATGCTTCTTTGGCAAAATGCATTTATCCAGTTGAAGCAAATCGATTACATAAATAAATCAGACATTCATGTGTCAAAGGTTTTAACATATAGCTCGTTACTTATTGTCACAGCAGGCGGTGCACAGATTGTCATTGACGATCAATCTTATCATGTGCAGCGCTTCAGTATTTTTCATATAGGTAAATCTCAATGTCTTCACATTAGGGCACAGCAGAGTGTAAGCTATTTTCTTATTAGCTATAAGGGAGATGTCATATACAAAGACGCCTTTATGCAGCATTTGCACATGCACTATCAACCATTCCAAACACATTTCTCTTGTGTACCCGCAAATCCGATAGTCATTCACAACATCCTTCAAGATATGTTTGGCAAATGGCAATCTGGCTCTATACAAGAGCATTTATCTGTAAGGGCATCCTTCTATGAGCTTATCTATCATGTCTTTCGAGAATTAGCAGAAGGACAAGGGAAACCACATGAAATGGATAAGGCAGAAGCCGCACGATTATTTATAAAGCAACACATTCATCAACCATTATCTATCCAGACATTAGCAGATATGCTTCAGATTAGTACACGACATTTATTACGCATCTTTAAAGCTCGCTATGAAATAGGTCCACAAATATATTTACAACAATTGAGAATAGAGCAGGCTAAGCAGTATTTATTAACCAATCAATATGGCATAAAAGAAATTGCCATATCTCTTGGATTTGAAGATGAATATTATTTTAGTCGTGCTTTTAAAAAAGCAACAAAACTGGCTCCAAGTAGCTTTAGGCTGAAATATGCATCTAATATGTCCGAAATTGCCATTACAAATGAGAATCATTTTCAATACAATAATAATCAGCTCGCGCAAGCAAAACGATTTGAGAATGGAGAAAATGAAATCATGATGAAGAAGAGGATTCACCATATAAAGCTACCTTTTTTATTAAGCCTGTTCGTTTTACTGGCAGCGTGTAATGAAGAGACAAGCCAATCTAAGGTTGATGAACCAACTTCGCCCGAGAAGGCAGAGACTAGAACCGTAACAGATGATAGTGGACGCGAAGTAGAAATTCCAATGCAGGCAGAGAGAGTCGTAACTGATTGGTATCTGGGGCAAATTTTAGCGTTAGATGTTGTACCAGTTGGAGGCGTAACGGCTAACCTTGATTATGCTGCTTTCTTAAAGCAACACTATAAGGATGGTGAAATTACGAATATTGGTACAGATGGTAAGGTGTCATTAGAAAAAGTTTTAGAGTTAAAGCCAGACTTGATTATTACTTGGAATATTGAGGATGTAGCGAAATATGAAAAAATTGCCCCGACAATTGTCTTCGCTGAAGATGCACATCAATCAGCGATTGAGGAGATTAAGGCAATGGGGAATTACTTAGGAAGACAAGAAGAGGCTAAGGCCTTTACAAAAGAATTTGAAGATCGGATCGCAAAAGCTAAAGAAAAAATCATGGATGTGATTCCAGAGGGAGCCACATTTACTATTTATGAAATGTTTGAAAAAAATGCAACGATTGTAGGGCAATCAAGTGTATCGGGCGGTAGAGCGCTCTATCAAATTTTGGGCATGAAACCTCAAGAAAAGGTGCAGGAGATTTTTGATACAAAGGAAGCAAGTAATGGACGCTATGAGATTTCCTATGAGGTAGTAGGTAACTATGTAGGTGACTATAACTTCATGATTAATTTCTTTAACAAAGATGGCCAGTTGCCAGCAACATGGACAAACTTAGATGTCGTTAAAAGTAATCAAGTATTAGTGCTTCCATCTGAATATTATTTTGCTTCTGATCCGCTCTCTGGCTTACACCAAGCTGAAGAACTAGCTGACAAAATAGTTGAATTTACAAAGGCTCATCAATAACTGAGATAACAGGAGAGCTATTGTAGATAGCTCATTTATAGATACGTAAAACGAGTTCACGATAGGAGGCTACACCATGTTATTACGGCGATTTTTTTCATATTATAAGCCCTATAAAGGCTTATTTATTTTAGATTTTAGCTGTGCCATATTAGTGGCACTAATAGAGCTTGCGTTTCCGATTGTTTTAAATAAAGTAATTGATGATATTCTGCCAGATGGGGAATTGAAATGGATTATTATGGCGAGTTTATTGCTGTTTGGATTATACATTTTTAACTCCATTCTTCATTTTATCGTTTCATATTGGGGACATATGCTGGGCATTAATATTGAGACGGATATGAGAAAAGAATCCTTCAGCCATGTACAAAAGCTATCCTTTAGATATTTTGATAACAACAAAACAGGGCATCTTGTTTCTCGTTTAACAAATGATTTGATGGATATTGGTGAACTTGCTCACCATGGTCCAGAGGATATCTTTATTGCAGCGATGACGATTATTGGATCATTTGGTGTTATGTACTATATTGATCCAACCTTTACGATTCTTATTTTCTTGCTTGTACCGATTATCTTATTCTTAACTATTATTTTCGGGAAATTAATGTCCAAGGCATTCCGTCAAATGTTTGGAGATATTGCAGATTTCAATGCACGTGTTGAAAACAATGTAAGTGGTATTCGTGTTGTGCAAGCTTTTACAAATGAAGATCATGAGATTAAACGCTTTAAAGTAAATAATGAAAGATTCCGTATGACAAAGCTGTTTTCCTATAAAGTGATGGCTTGGAATGAAGCTATTTCAGGCATACTCACGAAGGTATTATCACTCTTTACTTTATTTGTTGGGGCTTATTTTGTATTAAATGGGCATTTAACAAATGGCGATTTTATCGCATTTATTTTACTTTCAGGTATTCTCTTAGGCCCAATTAACAAAATCAATATGTTTATAGAAAGCTATCCAAAGGGCATGGCAGGATTTAGGCGCTATATTGAATTCCTCGAAACGGAGCCCGAAATTGCGGACCGTTCAGAAGCGAAAACAATCGATGAAATTGATGGTGAAATTACTTTTTCTAATGTATCGTTTGGCTACGCTGCCAATAATCGTGCCTTACATCAAATTAATTTAAAGGTACGTCCTGGTGAAACGGTTGCCTTAGTAGGCCCTTCTGGTGCAGGGAAATCTACGATCTGTAGCCTATTGCCCCGTTTTTATGAGGTGAATGAGGGTTCCATTAAGATTGATGGTGTTGATATACGAGACTTTAAACTGCAATCTTTACGTTCGCATATCGGGATTGTCCAGCAAGATGTCTTTTTATTCGATGGTACCATTCGTGAAAACATAGCCTATGGTGATTTAAATGCCAGTGAAGAAGATATTTGGTATGCCGCACAACGAGCACAACTGACGGATGTAATCAATGCTTTACCAGAGGGCATGGATACACGCATTGGTGAACGTGGTGTCAAATTATCAGGTGGACAAAAACAAAGATTATCAATTGCACGTATTTTCTTGAAAAATCCAAAAATCTTAATACTAGATGAAGCAACATCTGCATTGGATACAGAAACAGAACAAGCTATCCAGCAAGCCTTAAACGAGCTTTCTATCGGTCGTACTACATTAGTAATTGCCCACCGTTTAGCAACGATTAAGGATGCAGACAGAATTGTTGTGGTATCGAAAAAGGGCATTATTGAAGAAGGCACACATGAGCAATTAATGGAACGCCAAAATGCTTACTATGGCTTGTATACAGCCCAATTTGGTTTACAAATTTAAAAGTAATAGCATTCTCAAAAGTGAAAGGAAGTTAAAGATGTCAGTACTTGAAATAGATCATGTTGCGATTGGTTATTCTTCAGCGCTCATCGTCAATGATTTAAGTGTGGAGATTCCAAAAGGGGAGATCTCCACGATTATCGGTCCAAATGGTTGTGGCAAGTCTACTTTATTAAAGGCTGTAGCACGTGTATTACGCACACAAAATGGAGCTGTCTATTTAGATGGCAAAGCTATACATCAATTGAAAACAAAAGAAGTGGCCAAAAGAATGGCTATTTTACCTCAAACAGCAACAGCACCAGGAGGATTAACGGTTTTTGAACTGGTATCCTATGGTCGTTTTCCTCATCAAGTAGGGTTTGGTACATTGCAAAAGGAAGACTATGAATATATCCATTGGGCTATTGATGTTACGGGGCTAAGAGAATTTAGTGATCGACCAATCGAAGCATTATCAGGTGGGCAGCGTCAGAGAGTATGGATTGCTATGGCATTGGCGCAAGGCACGGATATTTTAGTACTGGATGAACCAACAACTTATTTAGATTTAGCACATCAGCTCGATATTTTATTGTTGCTACAAAAACTAAATAAGGAAGAAGGACGAACAATTATCATGGTTTTACATGATTTAAATCATGCATCACGGTTCTCTCATTTTATGATGGCCATGAGAGACGGCAATTTAATGGTGAATGGCAGTCCAAAAGAAGTGATGACAAAAGAAAATTTACAAAGGGTATTTAATATTGATGCAGAAATGGCTGTATGTCCCTATAGTGAAAATCCAATCTGCCTATCTTATCAGTTGTACGATATGAAAAAATAAAAGCTAGTTGGAAGTTATGAGGAGGAAATAAAATGACTACGTCGACAGGAGTAGGAGAGCTCCACGATTTAGAAGAGCTACAGAAGCGATCTCATCCGATCCGTGGAGTAGTGGCTTTAATCGTAGGAGTAATTGGATTAATAGTTGCCATTGGCTTATCAATTTCTTTTGGTGCAGCAGATATTTCATTGGGTACTGTTTGGACAGCTGTTACCCATTTTTCACCAGAATTAACAACACATCAAATTATCCATGATATTCGCTTACCACGGATACTTGGAGCAGCATTAGTCGGTGCAAGCTTTGCGGTAGCGGGTGCGATTATGCAGGGGATGACACGTAACCCTTTAGCAGACTCAGGGTTATTAGGCTTGAACTCAGGAGCTGCCTTTATGTTAGCCGTATGTTTTGCCTTCTTCCCTGGGTTGCCTTATATGTATTTAATTTTATGGTCCTTTGTAGGTGCAGGTCTTGGTGTGGCCATCGTTTATGGTATTGGCTCGCTTTCTAAAGGTGGCTTAACACCTATGCGACTAGTTTTAGCAGGAGCTGCTGTTAGTGCGTTACTTGGGGCGCTCGGAGAAGGAATTGCTCTTTATTTTCGTATCGGACAAGACCTCGCATTTTGGTATGCGGGAGGGGTTTCAGGCACAAAATGGAGCCATCTACAAATCTTATCTCCATGGATACTTGTTGCGATGATAGGAGCTCTTATCCTATCGCGTTCCATCACCGTACTAAGCTTAGGTGAAGAAATTGCAGTTGGGCTAGGGCAACGTACTGCTGTGGTAAAAGTATGGGGAATGATCATTGTTTTAGTTCTAGCGGGTGCAGCAGTTTCTGTTGTCGGTGCGGTTGGTTTTGTAGGGTTAATTATCCCTCATTTAACCAGATACATAGTTGGTCATGATTATCGCTGGATCATCGCTTGTTCCTTGGTATATGGAGCATTGCTTGTTGTGTTAGCTGATTTAGTAGCACGTGTTATTAATCCACCTTATGAAACACCCATTGGTGCGCTCATAGCCTTTATTGGAGTACCATTCTTCCTTTATTTAGCGCGAAAAGGAGGGAAAGAACTATGAGTAACAGCTATTTAACACCAAGTCAGCTAAAGGCGAAAAGGAAACATTTTTCCATTCTTGCTACGCTCATTGTGTTAATCGTTATTACCTTTGTCATAAGTATGAATACAGGTGTCATTAAACTGACACCAATGGAGGTTCTTCGGACTCTTTTTGGTCAAGGTGATGCACAACAGCAGCTTATCTTATATGAATTCAGACTTCCAAGAATTGTGATTGCTGTATTAGTAGGTATGGGGTTAGCTATATCAGGCGCTATTTTACAGGGCATTTCTAAAAATGCCTTAGCAGACCCAGGAATCTTAGGGATTAATGCGGGAGCAGGACTAGCGGTTATGCTCTATGTGTCATTTTTTCCAACTACGAAAGCAGCACCTGTTTATTTACTGCCTATACTGGCTTTTGTAGGAGCAGGTTTGACAGCTGTACTGATTTATTCACTTTCTTATCGACGCCATGAGGGGATTACACCAATGCGTTTAATCTTAACTGGGGTAGCTGTGGCAGCAGGGATTAGCTCGGCTATGATTGTGCTAACACTACGTCTATCGCCAGAGAATTATCAATTTGTAGCAACATGGCTAGCAGGTAGCATTTGGGGCTCAAATTGGAGATTTGTTCTGTCGTTATTACCATGGTTAGTTATCTTATTGCCATTCGTCTATTCAAAATCACGTGTATTAAACATATTGAATTTAGGTGAATTAACAGCAGTAGGACTAGGTGCCTCGATAGAAAAAGAGCGACGCTGGTTGTTGGCTGCTGCTGTTGGATTGGCTGGAGCTAGTGTTTCAGTAAGTGGTGGAATTGGTTTCGTTGGCCTTGTTGCGCCACACTTAGCTCGACAGCTTGTTGGGGCTAAACACCAGTTTTTATTGCCAACCGCAGCATTATTAGGAGGTTTTTTAGTGTTAATGGCTGATACAATCGGTCGTTCCATTTTAGAACCTTCAGAAATTCCAGCAGGGATTGTGGTAGCAGTTTTAGGAGCACCTTATTTCTTGTATTTACTAGCACGATTAAAAGAGTAAATGGCACTTTTTCCTTTGTGTGTGAATAGTATTGCCATGAGAGGAAAGAATAGACGGTTATTAGATTAATTCTTGTCAAACAATTTACGTTTGAATAGATTAGAAGGGGATGGAGAAGAGGAAATGTCAGAGGAACTATATGATGTAACAATTGTTGGTGGTGGTCCAGCAGGGCTTTATACTGCCTTTTATAGTGGAATGCGAGATTTAAAAACGAAAATTATCGAGTATAGCTCACAGCTAGGTGGTCGTATGCTAATATATCCTGAAAAAATGATATGGGATGTAGGTGGAGTAACACCTATTTTAGGTGGTCAGCTTATTAAACAACTTGTGGAGCAAGCTGAAACCTTTGATCCAACGATTGTCTTAAATCAAAAAGTGGAAAAATTAGATAAGCAACAGGATGGAACATTTATTTTAACATCCTCTACAGGAGAAAAACATTATTCCAAAACGGTTATTTTAGCAGTAGGCTATGGCGTCCTTTCTATGCAAAAGCTTGAAATTGAAGGAGCGGATCGCTACGAAGTAACGAATTTACATTATACAGTTCAGGAATTAGAAATCTTCCGAGACAAGCATGTGTTGATTTCAGGTGGTGGTAATTCTGCGGTTGATTGGGCAAACGAGCTAGAGGCAATTGCCGCAAGTGTCACGATTGTTCATCGTCGAGATGATTTTGGTGGACATGAAAAAAATGTCTTACGTATGAAAGAATCCTCAGTTCATGTAAAAACACCCTATGAAGTCGTTCAATTGCATGGGGACGGAGATTTAATTCAATATGTATCTATTGTCAATAAAGATACCGATGAAATGGAACGAGTGAAGGTAGATGCTGTCATTGTAAATCATGGTTTAAAATGTGATTACGGTGCGCTTGAAGAATGGGGATTAAACATTCAGAATGGCGTAGCGATTGTTAATGAGAATCGGGAAACGAACGTAGCAGGTATCTATGGAGCTGGTGATTTTATTGATCATCCTAGTAAAGTTAGATTAATAGCTGGTGCATTTACCGATGGAATACTAGCATTAAATAGTGCAAAACTATACTTGGAGCCAGATGCACCGAAAGTAGCCTATGTATCTTCACATAATATTCGCTTTAAAGAGCGAAATGAGAAAATTGGGTTAGTAGACAATGATTATCGTGAAGTTCGCGGTTAGGTATTAGGGATGGTTTACTTTTAATATTTTTTACTTGAAAATGATAAAATATCTATGCTATACTTCAAAAGTATGCAACGTGTACATATGTAGCTGACGTTCCACTTCGACACAAATTTTGTAGTCGACATATTCGGGCTATGTAAGGTACAGTTCGATAATACTCTGTTCCAGATGGTTCAGGGCGAGAGGAGAAAACGAATATGAAACAAGGAATTCATCCAGACTACAAAGAAGCAACAGTAACTTGCTCTTGTGGGAACACTTTCAAAACTGGTTCAGTAAAAGAAAACATCGTTGTCGAGTTCTGCAACGAATGTCACCCATTCTACACTGGCCGTCAAAAATTCGCGTCTGCTGATGGTCGCGTGGATCGTTTCAACAAAAAATACGGTCTTAAAAACTAATGTTAGTTTAATACCTGCCAAGCATGCGCTTGGCAGGTATTTTTTTCAGTAAATAATACACGTTGATGCAAGTCTTTTCAAAATCCAGATTGACACAAAGAAAGGGAGAAGACAAAATGGCACAGCTATATTTTAAACATGGTGCAATGAATAGTGGGAAGTCAATAGAAATTCTAAAAGTTGCCCATAATTATGAAGAACAACAAAAACCTGTAATGATGTTTACTTCAGGTCTAGATACGCGTGATGAGGTGGGCTTTGTTTCCAGTCGAGTAGGTTTACGACAACAAGCCATTCCTGTTTATGAAGATACAAATATTTTTGAAATAGTAAAAACTAATGCTGTCAAACCTTATTGTGTGCTTGTGGATGAAGTTCAATTTTTAAAAAAAGCACATGTTTTACAGCTAGCTAACATTGTGGATAAATTGGACATTCCCGTAATGGGCTTTGGTTTAAAAAATGATTTTCAAAATGAGCTATTTGAAGGTAGCCAGTACATGCTTACATATGCAGATAAAATTGAGGAAATGAAAACAATTTGCTGGTTCTGTCATAAAAAAGCAACCATGAACTTGCGCGTAGATGAAAGTGGAAAGCCAGTTTACACAGGAGATCAAATTCAAATCGGTGGCAATGATTCGTATTATCCTGTTTGCCGAAAATGTCATGCAAATCCACCGCTATAAAGCTAAGTAGCTTTGTTACAGCGCTAAGAAAAAGTAGCATACATGTGAAAATTTCCTTATACTAAGTAGTGGAATAAGAAATGAAAAAACCATTACGCCTTAGCGTAATTTTGATGAAAGCGGCTTCTCTGTAAAAAAGGAGCAATTTAAAAAACTAAATAGAGGTGAAATCCATGTTTGATCG
The DNA here is from genome assembly GCF_004332175.1 of Lysinibacillus sp. OL1. Taxonomy (NCBI): domain Bacteria; kingdom Bacillati; phylum Bacillota; class Bacilli; order Caryophanales; family Bacillaceae; genus Lysinibacillus; species Lysinibacillus sp. OL1. The sequence goes on from NZ_SJDS01000004.1 coordinate 217,565, forward strand.
ATTACAGGCAGTGGAAGATCGTTATGAAAGGCTTACTGAGCTTTTGAGCGATCCGGATATTGTTAATGATAGTAAGAAATTACGCGAATATTCTAAGGAACAATCAGATATCCAAGAGACAGTAGATACTTATCGTGAATATAAAAGCGTGAAAGAACAGCTAGTAGATACACGAGAAATGTTAGATAGCGAAAAAGACCCTGATATGCACGAAATGGTAAAGGAAGAATTTAACCTTTTAAAAGCACAGCAGGAAGAGCTAGAAGAGCGATTACGTATTTTATTAATTCCAAAAGATCCGAATGATAATAAAAACGTTATTATGGAAATCCGTGGGGCAGCTGGTGGTGACGAGGCTAATATTTTTGCAGGTGACTTGTTCCGTATGTATTCTCGCTATGCAGAAACGCAAGGCTGGAAAATTGATATTATGGAAGCTACACCAAACCCAATGGGCGGCTATAAAGAGGTAATCTTTATGATTAATGGACAAGGAGCCTATTCAAAATTCAAATTTGAAAATGGCGCACACCGTGTACAACGTGTCCCTGCTACAGAATCACAAGGTCGAATTCATACATCAACAGCAACAGTTGCTTGCTTACCTGAGGTTGAGGAAGTAGATGTTGAAATCCATGAAAAAGATATCCGTGTAGATACATTTGCATCATCTGGTGCAGGTGGTCAATCTGTAAATACAACGATGTCTGCTGTTCGTATGACCCATTTACCGACAGGTGTTGTGGTTTCGATGCAGGATGAACGTTCACAAATTAAAAACCGTGAAAAAGCAATGAAAATTCTTCGTGCTCGTGTTGCAGATATGTATATGCAGGAAGCACAAAAGGAGATTGATGCTACGCGTAAATCAGCTGTTGGATCTGGTGATCGCTCTGAGCGAATTCGTACTTACAATTATCCACAAAACCGCGTAACCGACCACCGTATCGGTTTAACGATTCAAAAGCTAGATCAAATCGTTGAAGGCAGACTAGACGAGATTATCGATGCTCTTATTTTAGAAGAACAAGCATCGAAGTTAGAGCGTTTAAATGATGACTTATAAAAATGTGATGGAGGCCCTTGAGTGGGCTTCTTCTTTTTTAGTGGATAATGGTTGTGAACAAACAGCAGCGCGGATTGTTATGCAACATGTGCTTGGTACTAGTTATGGAGAAGTTATGTTGCATTTGCAAGATGAATTAACAGCAGCGCAGCAAATGAAATTTAATGAGCTCATAGAAGAACATGCCAATGGTCGACCTGTCCAATATTGTGTTGGGTATGAGGAGTTTTATGGTCGTTCATTCTTAGTCGATGAATCTGTCTTAATTCCACGACCTGAAACAGAGGAATTGGTGCTTGGAACAATTAATCGACTACCTAAAATATTTACAAAGCAAACATTGAAGCTGGCTGATATCGGTACAGGTAGTGGAGCCATTGCTATTTCAATGAAGCTGGAATGTCCAGCATTAACGGTCATAGCTACCGATTTATCAGAAGCTGCACTAGCAACTGCTCAAAAAAATGCAAAGCAATTAGAGGCAGATATTGATTTTAGATTGGGAGATTTAGCTGCTCCACTTGCAGGAGAAAAATTTGATATTGTTTTATCGAACCCGCCGTATATTGCATTTGATGAGGCACAAGCAATGTCAAGCGTTGTGCTAGAGCATGAGCCGCATAGTGCCCTCTTTGCCGAGGAGGATGGTCTTATTTTATATAGAAAATTAGCCGAACAATTACCAGCTTATATGAATAGGCCAGCGTTGATTGGATTAGAAATCGGTTATACACAGGGAGAGAAAGTAGCTAAATTCTTCCAAGATAGTTTTCCACAGGCAACAGTTTCAGTAGAAAAAGATATTAATGGTAAACCTCGAATGATTTTTTGTGAGCTACATGTATAAAGTTTCTTGATCTTGCCAACAATGTTGAGCAAGGAGGGATTTTTATGTTAAACGAATACAAGATTATTAGATTACCTAAACAAAATATCTTTCTAGCTTTTGCTAGACTAGTATTAATTGCGATTGTTTTACAGTTATGTGTTTTATATATTCCAACATTAGTAGGTTTGGCGAAGGAATCTTCCACTGATGTGCAAGAAAAAGATTTTCGTATACGTGTTATTGCAAACAGTAATACAGCACAAGATCAGCTAGAGAAACAGCAGCTTGTTCAAGATTTGAAGCCATACTTTTTACAAGTTGGTACCGCTGGATTTGCTGGGAATGAGCAAATTCTTTTGTTAAAACAACAAATTGAAGCTGAACTGAGCGAAAATTATCCACAATTGGATACACAGGTTGTTGTTGGGGATAATTTATTCCCACCAAAAAGACAAGATGCTGTACTTTATCCACAAAATGTCTATCAATCAATTGTTGTAAAAATTGGTGATGCACGCGGAGATAACTGGTGGTGCAGTATCTTCCCATCGATCTGTGAACCTGATAAAGAAGAGGTAAAAGAAGAAGTAGAAGAAAAAGAACAAGTTACATTCTTTATATGGGAATGGATTAAAGGACTTTTTGAATGAATTGTGCACAAATTCAGACAACTTATACACATTTTTTAATAAGTTATAAACAATATGTGGATAATTCAGTGAAAACGAATAATTGAAGGTAGGTATTAATCATGAAAACTGTTTGTAAGGTTGTGGACAGTAATGTGAATAGTCAGATTAATTATACACAAGCTGTGGATATCTTAAATGCAGGAGAGGTAGTGGCATTTCCCACAGAGACGGTTTATGGCTTAGGAGCGATTGCCACAAATGATCTGGCTGTTAAAAAGATATTTGAAGCAAAAGGTCGACCTTCAGATAATCCTTTAATTGTCCACGTTGGTACAAAAGAGGAAGTAGCGATCTATATCGACCATATTTCTGACATAGCTAAACAATGCATGGATTTATTTTGGCCAGGACCATTAACACTGGTGATGCCAGCGAAGCCAAATGTATTAGCTAAAAGTGTCACAGCTGGGTTATCAACAGTAGGCATTCGAATGCCTGATCATCCAGTAGCGCTTGCCTTACTACAACAGCTCCAAAAACCGCTTGCTGCACCGAGCGCTAATCGTAGTGGAAAGCCCAGTCCTACAGAAGCCGTTCATGTTTTAGATGATTTAGAAGGGTACATACCTTATATTTTAGATGGAGGTTCTACAGGCATTGGGCTTGAGTCTACTGTACTAGATGTGACACATGAACCTCCAGTAATTTTACGTCCAGGTGGCATTACGAAGGAAATGCTTGAGGCTAAGATTGGCCCCGTGATTCAACCAACTAAAATAGAACAGAAGCTAGACGCAACGCCTAAGGCACCGGGAATGAAATATACGCATTATGCACCAAATGCTCCCGTGTATTTAATAGACTGTGATGTTGAGAAAGTCAACGAAGCTGTTCTACATCTACAAAGACAAGGGCATAGTGTAGCACTACTGGCACCTGAGAACTTTGAGGGAATTAAAGTGGATTTTTACTTCTCTATTGGTGAAGCGGGAAGTAAAGAAGAAATGGGTGCGGCCTTATATAATGCACTTAGAGCATGTGATAAAACTACCGCTACCGTAATATTAGCAACAACTACTTCAATAGAAGGAGTAGGTGCAGCTATTATGAATAGACTTGAAAAAGCCTCTGGAGGTAAATGGTATTCATTATAATAGAATAATTATAGGCAAAAGACATTGAAGAACCACATGTTTTTTGTCTTTTTTTGTCTAATTATTATATGTTAAAAACGAAAAACAAATAGTAAACAGTTATGATAATAATGTATTTTCGAGCATAAAATGATAAAATATTAGGGAGTGAAGGAGTGCGTTCTTGCAGGGAATTCTTGCAGGTATATTAACGTCTGTTGATGTGATTGGTCTATATGTTTTGCTGCCAAATGTTAGATATCGATTATTTTTATCATTATGGACGGCTGCATTACATATGCTTTTTCCTTTATTAGGGTTTGAATTAGGAAGCTATTTAGTTCGATTTCTATTAGAATGGGGACAATGGATTTCAAGTATTTTATTATTTTGTATCGGTATGCATTTATTATTATTTTCTCACAGAGATGAAAAAGTAACGATTTCACCTGTACTTTTAGCAGTGACTGCAAGCCTAGACACCTTTTCAGTTAGTGTTTCTTTTGGTATGCTTAACTTAGAAAAAACGATTTTTATTATGAGTGCAGGCTTAAGTGCATTAATTTGTGCTTATGGGTCATTAGTTATAGCACGTAGGAGCCAAGTCTTTTTTGGCAATAAAATTCAAATCGTTGCCGGCATTATATTTATAATCATGAGTATTCTAGCTATTCAACAATAGATAAAATTGGAGAGTGATAAGTGTGAAAATATTATTTGTTTGTACAGGCAATACTTGTCGCAGTCCGATGGCAGAAGCTATTTTAAAACATAAACAAATAAACAATGTAGAAGTGCGTTCAGCTGGTATTTATGCGATGCCTAATGCACAAATGTCAGCACTTGCACAACAAGTGTTGAATGAAGCCCAAATGTCCCATCAACATTTTGCGACGCAATTATCCCAAGCTGAAATGGCATGGGCAGACTTAATTTTAACAATGACGACTGCTCACAAAGATACCGTCATTTCCAATTATCCAGAAGCTGAGCATAAGGTATTTACCTTGAAAGAGTATACAAATGAGGGCAGTTTAGAAAATGTAGTGGATCCTTATGGTGGTAATAGAGCAATTTATGAAGCAACATTTGCAGAATTAAAAGAACTGGTCAATCAATTAATACAAAAACTCGAAAAGAATTGAGGGGTCCTATGAAAAAACAATTTGGTTTACGCCTAAAGTTGGTGTTATTTGTTAGTGTTCTTGCACTAATCACCTACAGTGTCAGTTTTATATTCATTGAGTTTTTACAACCTACCTTCTTCCCTGACACAAATCGAAAAGTTTTTGAAGTGATTACGTATGCGTTAGGGATAACTTGGTCAGGGATATTAGCTGCCTTTTTAAGTGTAATCCTCATCAAGCCTTTACAGCAGCTTGAGCATTCAGCAACACTTGTGGCGGAAGGAAAAATAGGACAGGATGTACAAATGCCTAATACAAATGATGAGATTCGATCTGTGGCAGAGGCATTCCAACAAATGGTGTTAAATTTACGTCAAATGGTGGAAAGTATTGATCACAACTTCCAACAAACAAATCAATCGATTATCCAGCTTTCAGATGAAGCAGGAGTGGCAACTAGAAAGGCAGAAGGCATTGCGTCTACTGTAAAGCATATTTCTACAGGAGCAGAAGCATCTGCAACAGCTGTACAAGATACTGCTGAAGCGATTGAAGATGTAAGAACGCTTGCAACAGAGGTAAATAGTAGGGCAGAGGCATCAGCATCACAAACTAAAGAGATTCTACATAATTTATCGACAACAACAAAAGCCATTGAAACATTAGTGAATAGTATTCAACAAATTGCGACAGGTAATAATGAGGCATTAAAAAGCATTCATGCGCTAGAAGAGAATGCTGGACAGGTAGAACGAATAATTAGCTTAGTTGGTGACATTGCAGCACAAACCAATCTGTTGGCACTAAACGCCTCTATAGAAGCTGCTCGTGCTGGAGAACATGGAAAGGGCTTTGCAGTAGTAGCTGAAGAAGTTCGTGGTTTGGCTGATGAAAGTGCAAAAGCAGTGCAAGGAATTACTGCTTTAATTCAAACTATGCAGCAAAACGTAGAAGTAGTTGTGAAACAAATGAACGAACAAGTTGCCTTTGCAACAAAGGAGGCCGATCGAGTTTCTGAAACAACGACAGCAGTAGAAAATATGGCTTCTAATGTACATGAAATGGCAACATCAATTGTTGAGATTTCTTCTTTAATCGAACAGCAAATGCATAATATTGAAACGACAGCTCGACAGTCACAGGAAGTTGCTGCCATTGCGGAACAAACGTCAGCAGGTGCACAGGAAGTTCGTAGTGCAGCTGAAGAGCAAGCCTATGCAATTGAACAAGTCGAGCATCTAGCTCAAAGTTTGAAAAAGCAATCGGAAGCATTGCATAAAATGATCCAACAATTTGATAGACAAGCATAGTCCTGAAGGTTATACATAAATCCCATGAAAAATCGGATTTATGTATAACCTTTTTTATTAAAGGACAATTTATGTCCACTGTAAGTAAAAAGCTAAAAAAACTTCAGTAGATGGAATATTACAACAAAAGACCATTATCCGAACTTATTAACATGATATTCACATTATCCACAAAAAAATAAGTTTAAAAGTGAATAATTTTGTGTTAACATACAATTAATGTTCGTCTTTCGGGAAAAATCAACGTAAAAACATAAGAAAAATCGTGTTATTCTTCAGAAAGAAGTGGTACACTAAGGTTGACTATAATTCGAAAAGAGGGAACCCAGTGAGAATAGCAATTTCTTCTGATCACGGAGGCAATAACTTACGTCGTGAGATTATGCAGCTATTAGATGAACTTCAAATTAGCTACGAAGATTTTGGTCCACAATCTGCGGATTCAGTAGACTATCCAGACTATGCAAAACCTGTATCTGAGGGTGTTGCTAACGGAGAATTTGATAAAGGCATTTTAATTTGTGGCACAGGAATTGGTATGTCCATTGCCGCTAATAAGGTCAAGGGCATACGTTGTGCATTAGTACATGATGTATTTAGTGCCAAGGCAACGCGTTGCCATAATGATTCAAATATTTTAGCAATGGGCGAACGTGTAATTGGCCCTGGCCTTGCACGTGAAATCGTACAAGCATGGCTAGAAACCGATTTTGAAGGTGGCCGCCATGTACGCCGTATTGAAAAAATTACTGAACTAGAGCAATAATAGTTTTGTTATTCCATATATGGCATTCGTATAGGATGTCATATATGGCATGATTTTAATGGATATAGATGAAGGAGCTGAGCTTAATGGTTGTAAAACAAATACGAACACATTTGACTCAGTTACTCAGTGAATTTGAAGAGCAGGTATCATTACGACCTCATACAATTTTTGTAGTAGGGTGCTCTACATCTGAAGTGATTGGTCAGAAAATTGGCACAGCGGGAGCATTGGAGATAGCAGAAGCCATTTTTGAGCCGTTACAAGAATTTGCAGCAAAGCATCATTTGCTTTTAGCATTCCAAGGTTGTGAGCATATAAATCGCGCCATTACTATGGAAGCATCAACAGCTGAAAAATTTGGCTATGATCCAGTAGCGGTTGTCCCAGTACGTACGGCAGGCGGCTCAATGTCAGCATATGCCTATACGCAATTTGATAATCCAGTGATTGTTGAAACAATACAGGCACATGCAGGTATTGATATTGGACAAACATTAATCGGTATGCATTTGAAAGCAGTAGCTGTACCTGTTCGAACATCGGTAAAAATGGTAGGAGAAGCTGTTGTGACGATTGCAACAACACGTCCTAAGCTAATTGGCGGAGAACGTGCAGTATATAAATAATTACCACCCTATTTAGTGGTAGAGATGAATAACGATACTTTAGGAGGCTTTTTCAAACATGGCATATGAAAAATTAGCAGTACAAGACAAAGCAGTACTAGATGGAATTCTTGCAGAAAAAACACGTCAGCAAGCAAATATTGAATTGATTGCATCAGAAAACTTTGTATCCGAAGCAGTGATGGAAGCGCAAGGATCAGTACTGACAAATAAATACGCTGAAGGTTATCCTGGTAAACGCTATTATGGTGGCTGTGAGCATGTAGACGTAGTAGAGGATATTGCACGTGATCGTGTAAAAGAACTCTTCGGAGCAGAATATGCAAATGTGCAACCACACTCAGGTGCACAAGCAAACATGGCTGTTTACCATACGATTCTAGAACCAGGTGACACAGTTCTGGGTATGAACCTTTCACATGGTGGTCACTTAACACATGGTTCTCCAGTAAACTTCTCTGGTATTCTATATAATTTTGTAGAGTATGGTGTAACACAAGATACACAAGTGATTGATTATGAAGATGTACGACAAAAGGCTTTAGAGCATAAACCAAAACTGATTGTTGCTGGTGCATCTGCTTATCCACGTGAAATTGACTTCTCTAAATTCCGTGAAATTGCAGACGAAGTCGGAGCCTATTTCATGGTGGATATGGCACACATTGCTGGACTTGTAGCTGCTGGCGAACATCAATCACCAGTGCCATATGCTGATTTTGTTACATCAACTACACATAAAACATTACGTGGACCACGTGGTGGATTAATTCTTGCTTCAAAAGAATGGGAGCAAAAACTAAATAAATCTGTATTCCCAGGCATTCAAGGTGGCCCATTAATGCATGTTATCGCTGCAAAAGCTGTAGCATTTGGAGAAGCTTTACAACCAGAATTTAAAGACTATGCAAAACAAATTAAAGCCAATGCAAAGGCTTTAGCAGAAGTATTAATTGCTGAGGGAGTTGAAATTGTTTCTGGTGGTACAGATAATCATTTATTACTGCTAAATGTTAAATCTCTTGGTTTAACTGGTAAAGTAGCAGAGCACGCACTAGATGAAGTGGGTATTACAACAAATAAAAATACAATCCCTTACGATACTGAATCTCCATTTGTCACTTCTGGAATTCGTATTGGTACTCCAGCGGTCACTTCTCGTGGCTTTAAGGAGGAAGATATGAAAGAAGTAGGAGCAATTATAGCAGCTGTTCTTAAAAACTCTGAAGATGAAACAGTTAAAGCAGATGCAAAAGATCGTGTGAAGGCATTAACTGATAAGCATCCACTATATGTATAATCAATAGAATAATAGCTGTGTTTAAAGTACAAAATTTACTTTAAATACAGCTTTTTATTTTGGAAATCAAGGATTAAACTGTAAAAAACATCTTTTTTCTAACAAAGTAGAATAATCCTCTTATTTTTGAATAAATTTACATAAAAACGGTATAAAGGGATATATTATAGAAGGCAGAGGACAGATAGTGTCCTAGAAAAGAAGTTTTTTTAATAAAAGTGAAAATTTAATTAAATTTTATGTACAATGGAAATGAGATGAAGTGATAGAAAAGGAGGGGTTGGATGGTCACTAAATCGTTAAACACAGATTATGATGTATTATTAAACAGCATTCGCAAATTAGGGAATAATTCGAAAGAAAGCTACGTTATTTTTGATGCAACGAAGCATCATTACATAGTAGAGTGTAATGATTCATTTTGTATGCTTACTAATGCTGCACGTTCACAAATCTTAAATACTGAGTATTTTTCATGGCTATCAATGGACGAAAAAAAGACAACCATTGAAATGATGAAAGAAAAAATACATAACGGCATAATGGTGCAGGCGAAGCTATATCATAATGGCATCGATAAACCTCCCTTTTGGGCAGAAATACAAGCATTACCTTTTTGCAATGAGGCAAATGTAACCCAATTTGTTTTAGTATTTGTGAAGGATGTTACATATTATCATACGGAAGACTTCTTAATGCGTTTAGAAAATGATATGTACAGGGCAATTGAGAAGGAGTTTACTTTTGAGCAAAAGATGAAGCTTATTTGTCAAGGACTCGATGAATTTTTTATGCCAAATATTGCAAGTATGGTGCTCATAAAAACAGAAGTAAACCAATTACAAGTTTTCATAGGAGGTAATCAAACAGAGAGCGTACCAAGATGTTGTGCAAACAATGATTTCTTTAAGAAGGTCATGCAATCAGAAACGTCTACTTTCATAGAGAATTTAGATGAAGTGAATATTCCTAAAGAACATAAGCAATATGCTTCGCTAGCTAAAAAGTCACATGGATGGTTTATCCCTATACGTAATCAACAGCGGCAAGTAATAGGTGTTTTTTCGATATTTAGCCAAAAAACACAAAGTGACCAAATGCTTAAAAATATGTTTCGAAAAATGGGTGCTCTTGTTGCATTGGCTTATTCATATGCAAGGACGCAGAAAAAAATTTGGGATTTAGCCTATACAGACATTACAACAGGTCTGCCTAATCGTCACAGCTTTGTTAATACGATTGAAAGGGAAGTCCAGCAGGGGCAAAGCGGCTTTATTAAAATATTAAAACCTAGTGAATTTCATCAAGTAGTTGAATTGTACGGTCGTGAAATTGGTGATGAACTTTTAAGACAACTTGCCAAACGTCTTGAGCAAGACAAGTCAGAAAGTAATGAGTATGTTGCTAGATTTACTAGCTCTAGTTTGATTATGACTACAATGTCACTTCATGAAGATTTGAATGATTATGAGATGAGAATAAAAGAAACGATTCGCCAGCCTTTTATCATAGGAGGAAAGCAAATCTATATTACATTAAAAACAGGAATTGCTTCATATAATGAAGACATAAATATTAATGATGCGATTCGTTTTGCAGATAATGCGTTATCCTTTGCAATCGATAGGCCAGGCACACATACAGAAATATTTACAACAGAGAAAAACGATGTGCTGGTACAGAAGATGACGATCTTAAATCATTTGTCAGAAGCCATCAAAAATAAAGAAATAACAGTCCACTTACAGCCTAAAGTAGATTTACGCAATGGGGAAATTCAAAGTATTGAAGCACTTGCAAGGTGGATTTCTCCAAAATTGGGCTTTGTTTCACCAGCACTCTTTATTCCAGTAGCAGAGAGTGCTGGTAAGGTGCGAGAAATTGATGTGCTTATTTTAGAGACGGTACTCTCATGGCTTTCAGAACGACAACGCCTGGGAAAGAAATTAGTGAAAATTGCTGTCAATATTTCGCCTGATCATTTTTACTACATGCATTTTGTTCAAGATACACTGAAACTTGTGCGGAAGTATAATATTGACCCTAGCTATATTATCTTAGAGGTGACAGAAAATATTGGTTTAGTAGATTTTCAATCAGCCTATAAGATCATTCAAGAGCTAAAGAGCTATGGCTTTAAAACATCCGTAGATGATTTTGGAACAGGTTTTTCTTCATTAAGCTATTTGCAACAGCTACCGTTTGCTGAACTAAAGATTGATCGAAGCTTCATCAATGCTATTGAAGATCCAGCAACTCTGGCTATTGTTCGCTCTATTATTCAGTTAGCATTAAATTTAGGAATGATTTCAGTGGCAGAGGGCATAGAGACAGAGGAACAGGTTGAGATTCTACGTGCGCTAGGATGCACAGTAGGACAAGGATATTTCTATTTCAAGCCAATGCCAATTGAACAATTAGATATAATTCTTGATCAATAACTTAGTTTTGACAAAAGAATAGATGATAAAGGGAGTTGTCCTAAATTTATTTTTGAGGCAACTCCTTTTTTCTGTTATACTAGTTGAGATAAAAATGAATCCGAACGGTGAGGAGAGAATCCCTTTGAGCAAAGTCTATGTATTTGATCATCCACTAATCCAACACAAATTAACTTATATTCGCGACAAGAATACAGGAACAAAAGAATTTCGTGAGCTAGTAGACGAAGTGGCAACACTTATGGCATTTGAAATTACACGTGATATGCCAGTAGAGGAAATTGAAATTGAAACACCTGTAACAATTGCAAAAACAAAAGTACTTTCTGGTAAAAAACTTGCAATCGTACCGATTTTACGTGCAGGTATCGGTATGGTAGATGGCGTATTAAAGCTTATCCCTGCTGCAAAAGTTGGTCATATTGGTCTTTACCGTGATCCAGAAACATTAAAACCAGTTGAATATTACGCAAAACTTCCTGCAGATGTTGAAGAACGTGATTTCATCATTGTAGATCCAATGCTTGCAACTGGTGGTTCTGCAGTGGAGGCAATTCATTCACTGAAAAAACGTGGAGCTAAAAACATTAAATTCATGTGCTTAATCGCTGCACCAGAGGGTGTGAAAGCTATTCAAGAAGAACATTCGGATGTAGATATTTATATTGCTGCTCTTGATGAAAAATTAAATGACCATGGTTATATTGTACCGGGCTTAGGTGATGCTGGAGACCGTCTATTCGGTACAAAATAAAAATCCATACATGAAATTTCCTCATTTAGGAAACTAATAACTTGTGAAAGCGTCCTTCAAATTGAAGGGCGTTTCATAGTATGTGTAGGTAAGTAATCCTTCATCAACAGGAGATTGGTCTTACCCTACAATAACAAAAAGGACGGTGCAGATCGTTTTGACAAAAAAATGGAAAGTAATGACGATTTTTGGTACAAGACCAGAAGCAATTAAAATGGCTCCTCTTGTTTTGGAGTTACAAAAGTATCCTAAGCAAATAGAATCTATTGTAACTGTAACAGCACAGCATCGCCAAATGCTCGATCAAGTATTAGAAACGTTTAGTATTACACCAAACTATGACTTAAATATAATGAAGGATCGCCAAACATTAATTGATGTAACGACAAACGCATTACAGGGTTTAGATCAAGTAATGAAGGAAGCACAACCAGATATCGTTTTGGTACATGGTGATACAGCAACGACTTTCATTGCAAGTCTCGCTGCGTTCTATAACCAAATCGCTATAGGCCATGTAGAAGCTGGACTTCGAACATGGAACAAATATTCACCATATCCAGAGGAGATGAATCGCCAACTAACAGGTGTGATGGCAGATTTACATTTTGCGCCAACTGAAGTATCTAAAAAGAATCTTTTAGATGAGAATAAAAATCCAGCGACGATTTTTGTTACAGGTAATACAGCAATAGACGCATTAGCAACAACAGTCAGTGAACACTACTCACATCCTGTTTTAGATAAAATCGGGAAAGATCGCATGATTTTATTAACAGCACATCGTCGCGAAAATCTTGGTGAACCAATGCGCCATATGTTTAAAGCGATTACTAGAATACTCGCAGAACATGAGGATGTTCAAGTTGTTTATCCAGTTCATATGAACCCGGCTGTAAGAGAAATTGCTAATGAAATTTTAGGGAATAATAAACGGGTACATTTAATTGAACCGCTTGAAGTATTTGATTTCCATAACTTTGCGGCTAATTCCTATATGATCTTAACGGATTCAGGCGGTGTACAAGAAGAGGCACCTTCATTAGGAAAGCCAGTGCTTGTTCTTAGAGATACGACAGAACGTCCAGAGGGAATTGCAGCAGGAACATTAAAGTTAGCAGGAACAGAAGAGGAAACAATTTACGCCTTAGCAAAGGAATTACTAACAGATAATAATGCCTATGAAGCAATGGCTAAAGCATCAAATCCATATGGGGATGGACATGCATCTAAGCGTATTGTTGAAGCATTGCTAGGATTTTTACAAAAAACTAATTAATATACTATATTTTATATTAAAAATAAGTCTAATGTACCTGTTGAAATGGGTAAGCTAATTTACGAGCATAATCTTGTCGTAAATTAGCTTTTTTAATGCGTGAGAAGGTTGAGAAATTTTGAAACTATGAAATTTCATACACAAATTTGTCAACAATTTGACAAGAGTATAGAGGCTGTGAAGTTTTTCTCCTTTACCAATTGACTTCAAATATCACCTATTGTATGCTTACAAAGGGTAAGAATGATAAGGGTTTCTGTTCATAAATAGGACGTTGAAACACTTGTTATATCAACTTTCTACTAAATTGACAGTTCAAAATAAGACTGTCGATTTGCAACGTTTTGTGCGTTTCGGTTTTTACCGAGTCGGTAAGGGGTGTAAGTTATTTTTTGGGCATTTACACCTGTAATTGAAATGACTCTCCCATTACTATTCCGCTGTGAGTAGTGCTTTTCACTGCTCTTTTCTGATTTCACATAGTGGTCAGCAAACGTTTTCATTACTCGAAAAAATGATTCAGGAGATTACAACCAATGCTAGATTTGCATCACATTTTTGCTGTGCAGAAGAGGGCGTTATTTTTTTTGCTTGCACTCTGCGCATTAGGCTGGGGATTTACCCCCTATCAAACTGTTTTTGCGGGCATCGCAGTCGGTGCATTCTTTGGTACGTATAATTTTTGGATTTTAGTTCGACGTATGGAGAAGTTTGACAGATCCATTAGTGAAGGGAAGAAAATAGGCTCACTTGGTACAGCGCTTCGCTTTGGATCAGGTGTTGCGGCAGTCGCAATAGCCATTTCGTTGCCAAACTATTTTCACTTAATTAGCACGGTTATAGGGCTAATGATTCCGTACGTTTTTCTCTTTGTCGAGAGAATTGTGTCACATGTAAGGAACCGCTAATGTGCTTTAAATTAGAAAGAGAGGTGAAAAATAACAATGAATCATGAAGCTCCGTTACTAGAAGTCGGTTTTTTAACATTTAACTTATCAACAGTTATGATGTTACTAGTTGCAGCAATTATCGTATTTTTAATTGCCTTTATTTCAACTAGAAGCCTAAAGTTAAAACCTACTGGTATGCAAAACTTTATGGAATGGATTATGGATTTCGTTAAGAATATCATTAAAAGCAACATGGATTGGAAAACTGGTGGTCGATTCCACGTTCTAGGCATCACACTAATTATGTTTATCGCAGTATCTAACTTACTAGGTCTTCCTTTCTCAATTGTCTATGGGCATGAGCTATGGTGGAAATCACCAACAGCTGACCCTACAGTAACGATGACATTAGCAGCAATGATATTAGTCTTAACGCATTTCTATGGTGTAAAAATGAAGGGTACAGGTCATTATGTTGGTACATTCTTCAAACCAATGTCATTCATGTTCCCACTTAAAATAGTAGAAGAATTTGCAAACACATTAACATTAGGTTTACGTCTTTACGGTAACATTTATGCGGGTGAGATTTTACTTGGCTTACTTGCAGGTTTAGCATCATCAGGTGCTGTGGGATTCATCGGGGCAATCGTTCCAATGATGGCATGGCAAGGTTTCTCAATTTTCATCGGCTTTATCCAAGCCTTTATCTTCACAATGTTAACAATGGTTTACATGGCTCATAAAGTGAGCGATGACCATTAATATAAAGCATATACCCTATGCTTGAACAACAAAAACAAACAATTCCAAGGAGGAAATTTTCAAATGACAGGTTCATTAGGTTTATTAGCAGCAGCAATCGCAATCGGTTTAGGTGCACTTGGTGCAGGTATTGGTAACGGTCTTATCGTATCAAAAACAGTAGAAGGTATCGCTCGTCAACCAGAAGCTCGTGGCGTTCTTCAAACTACAATGTTCATCGGGGTTGCATTAGTTGAGGCCCTACCGATCATCGCAGTAGTAGTAGCATTCATCGTAATGAACAAATAATTCAGTTGAACACTGAATTTTACTAGTGGCGAAGCAGGATTCTCCAGATGAAACTTCGCCCTTCATTTTGGAACTGATAAAAGCTATGTGTAAATATAGCTTTTTAAAATAGGTAGTTTTTTAGTCACTAAATTATGTTGAAGTTAAAGCTCTTGAAGGGAGTGAAACAATCGTGTTTTTAGATAATCTTGTACTAGGTGCAGGCGGTGCTTCGTTAAATAGTGGAGATATCATCGCAACATTAGTTATTTTCATCGTATTAATGTTACTACTTAAGAAATTCGCTTGGGGTCCACTTATGGGCATTATGCAACAACGTGAAGAATTAGTAGCGAGTGAAATCGAAGCAGCTGAAAAAGCGCGCAAAGAATCGCACCAATTTTTAGAAGAACAAAAGAGCCTTCTTAAGGAAGCTCGTACAGAAGCACAATCGATTGTTGAGGGCGCTAAGAAGCAAGGCGAATTACAAAAAGAAGAAATTCTTACTGTAGCTCGTAATGAAGCAAATCGCTTAAAAGAATCGGCTTTACGTGAAATTGAGTCTGAAAAAGAAAAAGCTATTGCAGCTGTACGTGATGAAGTCGTTTCATTATCTGTACTTGCAGCATCTAAAGTCCTTAGCAAAGAGATTTCTGAGGCAGACAACCGTGCTCTAATTGAAGAGACGATTGCGAAGGCAGGGGAAGCTCGATGAGTAATTCAACTGTAGCAAAACGTTACGCTCAAGCGCTTTTTGAATTGGCGCAACAAAAAAATATTCTTACTGAAGTTGGAGCAGACTTAAGTGAACTAACAAAAGTAGTAAAAGAATCTCCTGATTTTTTAACGCTTTTAAATGCACCTAAGTTCTCCGTTGAACGAAAAAAACAAATGGTAGCTGATATCTTTAACGGTGCAACACCAGAAGTTTTACACACTGTTCAACTTCTAGTTGAGAAAAAACGTGTAAACGAGATGACACAAATTGCTAAGGCATATGCTGAACTTGCTGCGCAAGCACAAGGCACTGCAGATGCAACAGTATTTTCAACACGTGCACTTTCTGCAGAAGAAAGCGCTAATATTTCAGCAGCGTTCGCGAAACTTGTTGGAAAACAATCATTAAATATTACAAACGAAGTTGATCCATCTTTACTTGGTGGTATTCGTGTTCAAATCGGTAACCATATTTATGATAGCTCAGTAGCAAACAAACTAGAGCGTCTAAAACGTGAATTAATCGGTTAATAATTTAGAAATGTGAGAGGTGACATACATGGGCATCAAGGCTGAAGAAATCAGCAGTCTGATTAAACAACAGATTGAGAATTATGAATCTGAACTTAAAGTAAGCGAAGTTGGTACAGTTATCCGTATTGGTGACGGTATTGCTCTTGCTCATGGCCTCGACAACGCCATGGCTGGAGAACTACTAGAGTTCTCTAATGGTGTTATGGGTATGGCTCAAAACCTAGAAGAAGGTAACGTTGGTATCGTAATCTTAGGTCCATACACTGACATCAAAGAAGGCGATGAAGTTCGTCGTACAGGTCGTATCATGGAAGTACCAGTTGGTGAAGAACTAATTGGTCGTGTTGTAAACCCACTTGGACAACCAGTGGATGGACAAGGTCCAATCAACACTACAAAATCTCGTCCAATCGAAAGTCCAGCTTTCGGTGTAATGGCTCGTAAATCAGTACACGAACCACTACAAACTGGTATTAAAGCGATTGACGCATTAGTGCCAATCGGTCGTGGTCAACGTGAGTTAATCATCGGTGACCGTCAAACTGGTAAAACATCTGTAGCTATCGATACAATTCTTAACCAAAATGACCAAAACATGATTTGTATCTACGTAGCAATCGGTCAAAAAGAATCTACTGTACGTGGTGTTGTAGAAACTCTTCGTAAACATGGCGCTTTAGATTACACAATCGTTGTGACAGCTTCTGCTTCTCAACCAGCTCCATTATTATTCTTAGCACCATTTGCAGGTGTATCTATGGCTGAAGAATTCATGTTACAAGGTAAACACGTATTAATCGTGTATGATGATCTTTCTAAACAAGCATCAGCTTACCGTGAACTTTCACTTCTTCTTCGCCGTCCTCCAGGTCGTGAAGCATATCCTGGTGACGTTTTCTACTTACACAGCCGCTTACTTGAACGTGCTGCGAAGTTAAATGAAACATATCAAAATGGTTCAATTACAGCTCTTCCATTCGTTGAGACACAAGCTGGGGATATCTCTGCATACATCCCAACTAACGTAATCTCAATCACTGATGGACAAATCTTCTTACAATCTGACTTATTCAACTCAGGTGTACGTCCAGCGATTAACGCCGGTCTTTCTGTATCACGTGTAGGTGGATCTGCTCAAATTAAAGCGATGAAAAAAGTTGCGGGTACACTACGTCTTGACTTAGCTGCATTCCGTGAGCTTGAATCATTTGCTCAATTTGGTTCAGATTTAGATAAAGTAACACTTGCTAAACTTGAGCGTGGTAAACGTACGGTTGAAGTTCTTAAACAAGACCTTAACAAACCACTAAAAGTTGAAAAACAAGTTGCAATCCTTTACGCATTAACTAAAGGTCACTTAGATGATATTCCAGTACAAGATATCGTTCGCTTCGAATCAGAATTCTTAAGCTGGTTAGATTCAAACCACACAAACGTTTTAGATCATGTTCGTACTACTAAAGAGCTTGCTCCTGATGCGGATTATGAAGCAGCAATCAATGCATTCAAAAAAACTTTCGCTAAATCAGAATAAGTCTTAGCTAGTCACTTGATTAAAAAACAGAAGGTGGTGAAATACCAGTGGTAAACTTACGCGAAATTAAAGGTCGTATTACTTCAACAAAGAGTACGAAGCAAATTACAAAAGCAATGCAGATGGTTTCTTCTTCTAAGTTACGTCGTGCAGAGCAAAATGCTAAAGCTTACGTTCCTTACATGGAAAAAATTCAGGACGTAGTAGGCGCGATCGCTTCAGGGACAAAAGACAGCGGACATCCAATGTTAACTGCTCGTCCTGTTAAGAAAACGGCTTACTTAGTCATTGGTTCTGACCGTGGTCTTGCAGGTGCTTACAATTCAAGTATCCTGCGTCAAGTACAACGTACGATTAACGAGCGTCATAAATCAAAAGACGAATACGTTATCTTAGCAGTAGGTCGTGTAGTTCGTGACTACTTTGTGAAACGTGATCATAATGTCATCAGTAATGTTGTCGGTCTACCTGACCAACCAACTTTTGCTGATATTAAAGAAATCGCTCGTAATGCTGTTGGTATGTTCATTGATGGTACGTATGACGAACTTTATATGTACTATAATCACTTTGTCAGCGCTATTGCTAGCGAAGTGACAGAGAAAAAACTTCTTCCATTAACAGATATTGCCCCTGCAAGCGGTACTGCTTCTTATGAATTCGAGCCATCTGGCGAAGCAATTCTAGAAGTGTTACTTCCACAATATGCGGAAAGCTTAGTTTATGGCGCATTATTAGATGGAAAAGCAAGTGAACATGCTTCTCGTATGACGGCTATGAAAAATGCAACAGATAACGCAACTGATCTTATTTCAGACCTTTCTTTGCAATATAACCGTGCACGTCAAGCGGCGATTACACAAGAAATTACAGAAATCGTTGGTGGAGCTGCAGCCTTAGAATAGGCAAGCAGCTTCCCAATGTCGTATAAGAATACGATAGGAGGGTACACAGTAATGAATAAAGGACATGTTATTCAAGTAATGGGTCCAGTTGTTGACGTTAAATTCGACAATGGCCAATTACCAGCAATCTATAACGCTTTAACAGTTAAGATTGAACGTCCTAATGAAGAACCAACAATTCTTGCATTAGAAGTTGCGCTTCATTTAGGTGATGATTCTGTTCGTACAATTGCGATGTCATCTACTGATGGCTTACAACGTGGAGCAGAAGTAACAGACTTAGGAAAAGCTATCTCAGTACCAGTTGGTGAAGTTACACTAGGTCGTGTATTCAACGTACTTGGAGAAGTAATTGACTTAGGTGAAGAGATTCCAGCAGACGCACGTCGTGATTCAATTCACCGTGAAGCACCAACTTTCGAGAATCTTTCAACTACAGTTGAAATTCTTGAAACAGGTATCAAAGTAGTAGACTTAC
Organism: Lysinibacillus sp. OL1; assembly: GCF_004332175.1. Lineage (NCBI taxonomy): Bacteria > Bacillati > Bacillota > Bacilli > Caryophanales > Bacillaceae > Lysinibacillus > Lysinibacillus sp. OL1. Next base: position 236,921 of record NZ_SJDS01000004.1, read on the forward strand.
TTGCACCATATATCAAAGGTGGTAAAATCGGTCTATTCGGTGGTGCCGGTGTAGGTAAAACTGTATTAATCCAAGAATTAATCAACAATATCGCACAAGAGCACTCTGGTATCTCTGTATTCGCTGGTGTAGGTGAGCGTACTCGTGAAGGGAACGACTTATTCTTCGAAATGAGCGATTCAGGCGTTATCAAGCAAACAGCGATGGTATTCGGTCAAATGAACGAGCCACCTGGTGCACGTATGCGTGTTGCTTTAACTGGTCTTACAATGGCGGAATACTTCCGTGATGAGCAAGGTCAAGACGTACTTTTATTCATCGACAATATCTTCCGTTTCACACAAGCAGGTTCTGAGGTTTCTGCCCTATTAGGTCGTATGCCTTCTGCGGTAGGTTACCAACCAACACTTGCAACTGAAATGGGTAAACTACAAGAGCGTATCACATCTACGAACAAAGGATCTGTAACTTCTATTCAAGCGATTTATGTACCAGCCGATGACTATACTGACCCGGCTCCAGCTACAACTTTCGCCCACTTAGATGCAACAACTAACCTTGAGCGTAAATTATCTGAAATGGGTATCTACCCTGCGGTTGACCCATTAGCTTCGACTTCTCGTGCATTATCACCTGAAATCGTAGGCGCTGAGCACTACGCAATTGCTACTGGTGTACAACGTACAATCCAACGTTACCGTGAATTACAAGATATCATTGCAATCTTAGGTATGGATGAATTATCTGATGAAGATAAACAAACAGTAGAACGTGCTCGTCGTATTCAATTCTTCTTATCACAAAACTTCCACGTAGCGGAACAATTCACTGGTCAAAAAGGTTCTTATGTACCTGTAAAAGAAACTGTTCGTTCATTCAAGGAAATCCTTGATGGCAAATGGGATCACCTACCAGAAGATGCTTTCCGTCTAGTTGGTTCAATTGATGAAGTAGTTGAAAAAGCGAAAAGCATGGGCGTAGAGGTTTAATACTAGGGACGAGGAGGAAAAAATATGAAGACAGTTCTAGTCAATATTGTCACTCCCGACGGCCCAGTATACGATTCTGAAGTATCAATGGTAATCGCTAAAACAACTTCAGGAGAAATCGGTGTTCTTGCAGGCCATATTCCAATGGTGGCTCCACTTGCAATTGGTGCAGTGAAGCTTAAAAAAGAAAACGGTTCGACTGATATTGTTGCTGTAAGCGGTGGTTTCATTGAAGTTCGTCCAGAAAAAATCTCAATTTTAGCGCCGTCTGCTGAAATTGCTGAAAACATCGATGTTCAACGTGCTAAAGAAGCCGTTAAACGTGCTGAAGGACGTCTTCAAAGTAAACAAGACAACATTGATTTCAAACGTGCTGACCTAGCATTAAAACGTGCGTTGAATCGTATCAACGTTCATGAGGGTAATATCTAATTCATTTTTAACGGGCAGATATCGCATCTGCCCGTTTTTTAAGGTGAACAAACATATTGAAGGAGAAATGGAGGATGCTATATGGAGATATATGAAGCAATTGGACAAGAAGCTTTATTGGGTATTTTATCCCACCTATTTTTTATTGCTATTACTTTTTATGCTTTACAAGCTTTTATGATCGAAAAACTCTTTAAAAAGAATCGAGTTTTTCAAATTCAACTCATTTATATTTTACTTAGTATTGCGATAGGCTCAGCAGTATCTAATTTCTTTCTTCAAATATCTAGTTGGTCAGGTAAACTTCCTTATTTATTTTAAAAGAATTCGTTTCTTTCTTTCTTTCATAAATTTATAGGTCTACATACTTCAAAGGACTTTATAATACCATTTGTGTGGCCCTTTGAACTATGTAAAAAGACGCTAATACATTAAATTCTTATGAATTTTACGCTATTAGCTATCAAGATACCCATTGATAAATGTACGATAATAGGTACCTTCCACTTCATTTTTTATAGAAAAAAGTGAAAAGTTGTTTTTTATTCATATATCTTTGGGTATGTATTAGAAGCGAACGGGTTATTGGTCATTCACAAAAAAAATTTAGCAGCGTACAATAAATAAATAGCAAAAAATCTAATAATGGCTTAAAATAGTGATTTGGACGCTTGAACGAGCGTTAGAAAAGTTGTACTATAGAGTTGTTTGTTTACTGATTATGACATTATACTTCTTTATTAAAATAAAAATTTGGTAGGTTAATAGATTGAATTCGGAGGGACATAGGGTGGATAAAATAATAGTGACTGGCGGCCAAAAACTACAGGGAAAAGTACGTGTAGAGGGCGCAAAAAATGCAGTGTTACCAATCCTTGCAGCAGCTTTACTTGCTTCAAAAGGAGAAAATGTAATTAAAGAAGTCCCTAATTTAGCAGACGTCTTTACAATAAATGAAGTACTTAAAAGTTTAAACGCAGCAGTTACATATATACCTGAAGATAATGCCGTATATATAGATGCAACAAAAGAACTTTCAAGTGAAGCTCAATTTGAATTTGTTAGTAAAATGCGTGCATCTATTTTAGTAATGGGATCTCTACTTGCTCGTAATGGCTATGCTCGTGTAGCACTTCCTGGAGGCTGTGCAATTGGATCACGTCCGATTGAATTACACTTAAAAGGCTTTGAAGCAATGGGTGCAAAAATTTCATTTGGCCATGGCTATGTTGAGGCGAAGACAGAGGGTCGCTTAAAAGGGGCTAATGTGTATTTGGATTTCCCAAGTGTTGGGGCAACTGAGAATATTATGACAGCGGCATCTTTAGCTGAGGGGACAACTGTAATTGAAAATGCCGCGAAAGAGCCTGAAATCGTGGATCTTGCAAACTTTATTAATAGTATGGGTGGCCGTGTAATCGGTGCGGGTACAAATACGATTCGTATCGAAGGAGTCGATACATTATATGGTGTAGAGCATCATATAATTCCTGACCGTATTGAAGCTGGTACATTTATGGTAGCAGCAGCTATTACGAGAGGAGATGTGGTGATTGAAAACGCAGTTCCTGAGCATATGACTGCTTTAATAGCTAAAATGCGTGAGATGGGCGTAGAAATTACTGAGTTGGATGAAGGAATCCGTGTACGAGTTCCTCAAACACTAAAAGCAGTTGATATCAAAACAATGCCACATCCTGGTTTCCCAACAGATATGCAATCACAAATGATGGCGTTAATGCTTACTGCTGAAGGTACGAGTATTATTACAGAAACGGTATTCGAAAACCGTTTTATGCATGTTGAGGAGTTCCGTCGCATGAATGCTGGTGCTAAAATAGAGGGACGTTCTGTGTTTATCGAGGGGCCTGTGGATCTTCAGGGAGCTGAGGTAATGGCAACGGATTTACGAGCTGCGGCTGCATTAATTTTAGCGGGTCTTGTATCAGAAGGAATGACACGTGTCACAAAACTTCATCATTTAGATCGTGGTTATGTTGATTTCCATGGAAAATTAGCATCTCTTGGTGCTAATATTGAACGTATAACAGAAGAAGTAGTGACAATTGAAGATGTAACAGTTGAATTGCCTACAAACTAAATAGATTGTAAAACCCTTTGCTTTTTGTGCAGAGGGTTTTTGTTTTCTCATAACTACAAGAAATCTAGCATATTATTTCTTATGAAAAAATGGATGATTAGTATAGGTGTCATTTGCTTGATTGGGGCATTATATATGCTTCCTATAGTAGGGTTCAGTGAAAGACAAGAGGCTATCATACCTCAAGCTAGTGATAAGAATGCTTGTGAAATATTTATAGAAGTGGAGGGGCAAGAAGAAAAAATCCCTTTGGAAACGTATATTACAGGGGTAGTTGCTGCAGAAATGCCCGTTTCTTTTAAAAAAGAGGCACTGAAGGCACAAGCTATTGCAGCCCGCACATATGCGTTGAAAACGACAAATTACGGTAAAATTGCGATCGCTCCAACTGTGGCAAAGCAAGTCTTCTATGATGAAGAACAAAGAAAGGCGAATTGGGCTAGCAATTTCCTGGGAAATGAAAAGAAAATTGTCGAAGCTATCAATGAAACAAAAGGACAAGTTATTCTTTATAATAATGAATTGATTACAGCCATGTTTCATTCAACAAGCAATGGTAAAACAGAAAGTGCTTATGGATATGGTGGAAATGATATTCCATATTTGCAAAGTGTTACAAGTATATCTGATCAAACATCTCCTAAGTTTGAGGCTGAGCAAGAATGGACATTATCTCAATGGAATAAGCTCTGGCCTATACAATGGCAACCTAGTGATTTTAACCGTATCCAGTTATTTTATAATGATTCTGGGCGAGTAGAACGTTTACAGCTAGGGAATAACGTCTGGACAGGGAGAGAGGTAAGAACGCTCCTTGGTATTCCATCAACTGATTTCACAATCATCTTTAATGCCAATAAAAGAAAGGTTCAAGTGAAAACCCAAGGCTATGGGCATGGAGTGGGCATGAGTCAGTATGGAGCTGAGGCAATGGCAAATGAAGGGAAAACAGCTGCCGAAATTTTACACTATTATTATCAAGATATTGAAATAAAAAAAATAGATGCATGTTTAAAATAACTTCTAGTTGTTCACACTGCAACTAGAGGTGATGAAAATGAGAGAGGATAAAAATAATAAAGCTTCTCAAAACCAAGATCCAAATCAAAAGGAAAATGGCCAATTACAAAAGAAACCGTGGTTTTGGCCAGTAGTTTACACAGGTGGTGCACTTGTTCTAGCAGGATTGTTATTTGGTTACAATAGTCTCGTATCAAAAGTAGAAGAGGCTCCTTTACCAGATTTAGCTGAAGTAGATCCAGGTCCTGTAGTGGAAACTAATGCACGAACTGAAAACATGAAGTATCCATTCAAAGAAGAGAATTTTAGTAAAGTACAAGTCTTACAAGAATTTTACGAGTTAGAGGCAAATGAAGAGTCTCGTGAAAATGCACTAATGGTATTTAATCAAACATTTACTACATCTTCTGGAATCTCTATTGCTATGAATGGTGAAGAGTTTGAAGTACTAGCTGCTATGAGTGGTAAAGTACTAGAGGTAAAACTAGACGCATTTACAGGCAATAAGATCGTGATCGAGCATCCAAATGGTATGCAGACACATTATAGCTCTGTGAAGGATATCGCTGTTAAAGAAGGCGATGAGGTTACACAAGGTCAAGCATTAGGAAAAGCGACAGACAACGAGTGGAATCAAGCGGCTGGCGTCCACATGCATTTCGAAATTCTTGAAAACGGAAAATATATCAATCCGAAAAAATTACTAGCTTTTTAATGAGAAAAGCTAGTAACGCATAAAAAGTCAGCATTTTATCAAGAAAATGCAAAACGTGTTCTGAATAGCTTTGTCCTCACATAAGGTGAAGAAATGCGCAAATGTGCATCTGATTGCCAAAGCATTTTGTGAAATTGTGTGGAAAGGACGAAGAACGTGCATGAGCACATTCGGAAGCGCTGCATACGCCTCGGTGAATTACTGATTGAGACGCGTGAGACTGTGCGTGTCCTCGCGAAAATGACTGGTTATTCAAAAAGTACGGTGCACAAGGATTTAACAGAGCGATTACCAACAATTCATGAAGGATTAGCTGACCAAGTGAAAGAAATACTCGCCTACCATAAGGCCGTACGTCATATTCGCGGAGGAGAAGCAACGAAAAACAAGTGGAAAGAAAGAGCGAGTCAAGAATGATTCGTTCTTTTTTGTTGTGTTGGACAAGCATAAGTGGTGATTTTCTAAGGAATAGTAATTCTATATTATAGCCGTTCACTGCCTAAAAAGAAAACAGTCTTATTCACTAAATTTAGGTGAAATTACCAATAGAATATGATAAAATATTCTAGATAAAGAGATAAAATGAACGTTATGTAGTTGGAACTGGCGGGAAGGAGAAATTATAAAATGTTTTCGAAAGATATTGGCATTGACTTAGGGACTGCGAACGTATTAATCCACGTTAAAGGAAAAGGGATTGTCCTCAATGAACCATCTGTTGTGGCGATCGATAAAAAGACAAATAAAGTATTAGCGGTAGGGGAAGAAGCCCGCCAAATGGTAGGGAGAACGCCAGGTAATATCACAGCTATTCGTCCACTAAGAGACGGAGTCATTGCAGATTTTGATGTGACAGAGGCGATGTTAAGACATTTCATCAATAAATTAAACGTAAAAGGATTTTTGGCGAAGCCACGCATATTAATTTGTTGTCCAACGAATATTACGAGTGTTGAACAAAAGGCAATTCGTGAAGCTGCTGAAAAATCCGGCGGTAAAAAGGTATATTTAGAGGAAGAGCCAAAAGTAGCAGCAATAGGTGCTGGAATGGATATCTTCCAACCAAGTGGAAATATGGTAGTCGATATCGGGGGCGGAACAACAGATATCGCAGTTTTATCAATGGGTGATATCGTAACAAGTGAATCCATTAAAGTAGCAGGCGATGTGTTTGATAACGATATTTTGCAATATATTAAAAAAGAATATAAATTGCTGATTGGTGAACGTACTGCAGAGGCAATCAAAATGACAATAGGTACAGTTTTCAAAGGTAGTCGCAATGATACAATGGATATTCGTGGCCGTGATATGGTAACAGGTTTACCACGTACAATTACAATTGAGTCTGAAGAAATTGAACGTGCACTACATGAATCAGTAGCCATGATAGTCCAGTCAGCTAAAAATGTCTTAGAAAAAACACCACCTGAACTATCAGCCGATATCATTGATCGTGGAGTGATTATAACTGGTGGCGGGGCATTGTTACATGGAATGGACCAGCTATTAATAGAAGAGTTAAAGGTACCTGTTTTCATTGCAGAGAGACCTATGGATTGTGTAGCCATTGGTACAGGTATCATGCTTGAAAATATTGATCGTGTGCCAGCATCCTTATAAAAATAAAATGAGGTGATTTCTTTGTTTAAAGGATTTTATACAGTTGCAACAGGTATGATCACGCAACAAAGAAGAACAGAATTACTTACCAATAATTTAGCAAATGCAAATACACCAGGATTTAAGGCAGATCAATCTACGATTCGCTCATTTCCAGATATGCTAATGTCTAGCATTGGAAAAACAAATGATCCTGCTCACCAACAAGCTGGCGCTGAATATATGAGTCAAGTAGGAGCTTTAAATACAGGGACATATTTACAAGAAACATTGCCAAATTACATACAAGGCCAAATCTATAACACTGATTTTACAACAGATATGGCATTGATTAATGGAAACTTACCACAAAATGAAGATGGGGTTATGGGTTCAATTTTCTTCCGACTAGAACATCCTGCTGGTGGTGAGGCTTACACACGTAATGGTAATTTCACGTTAGATGGGCAAGGCTATTTAGTTAACGGTCAAGGATTATATGTACTAAATGATGCTGGGCAACGTATCCAGCTACCAAATGATGATTTCCGATTAGATGAAAGTGGCGCTATCTTTGTAAATAATCAGCAAGTGGCTCGTGTTGGTGTATCATTTGCCGCAAACCCGAACATGCTACAAAAACAAGATAATGGTCTTATTCGTACAGAAAATGGTGAGAACTTGCCAACAGCTTATGGAGCGAATGGAGTTTCCTTTACACTACGCCAAAACTTTTTAGAAGGGTCAAACGTAGATTCTAGTCGCACCATGACAGATTTAATGACGGCCTACCGTGCATTTGAAGCAAATCAAAAAGTATTACAAGCTTATGATCGTAGCATGGAAAAGGCTGTGAATGAAATCGGAAAAATTTAATGGGCGAACAGGAGGCTTTTATCAATGCTACGTACAATGATTACAGCTACAAACACAATGGGGCAATTGCAAAACAAACTGGATACAATTAGTAATAACATTGCTAACAGTAATACAACGGGCTATAAAACAAAAGAAGCATCCTTTAATGAATTACTTTATCAGCAATTTAATAATGATAAGCAGGATCGAGCAGAACGTCAAACACCTGTTGGTATTCGCTATGGATCTGGTGCAATGGTTGGGCAAATTAAATCCAATGAAAAGCAAGGTTCATTACAAACAACTAATCGTGATTTAGACTTAGCTTTCACAAAAGCAAAACAATATTTCAATATTTTGATGCCAGATGGTGAAAATGGGACTAAAACAGTGTATACTCGACAAGGTGACTTTTATTTATCTCCATTGAATAATGGAACAGCTATGCTTGTAACAGCAGAGGGTTATCCAGTAGCGAACGCTGCAGGACAAGCTATTACATTACCAGACACGGTTCAAAAGTTTGCTGTTCGAGATGGTGGCGTATTAGAAGCATCTTATCCAAATGGGGATATTATTCGTACGGATTTAGCTGTAACAGAATTCCAAAAAACGCAATTAATGGAACATGTTGCTGGTTCTTATATGGAATTACCAAATAATTTAGCTGAACTTGGCTATACGCAGGCAGAAGTTTTGACAGAGCTTGTGGGAGCCAACCGTCAGCAAATTGGCATGCAAAGTGGTACACTAGAAATGTCCAATGTTAACCTCTCAAAAGAAATGACAGAACTCATTCAAACACAACGTTCTTATCAATTCAACGCAAGAGCGGTGACATTAGCAGATCAAATGCTTGGACTAATTAATGGCATTCGATAGGAAGTTATCCAAAAACGCATAGTAAGGAATGAAGAGGAGTACAATCTATGACAAACGATTCACGTCGACGTTCTGTGCCGACACAAGAAACCGATACGCAACCGCAACCAGAAAAGAAAGAACGCCGCTCTACTGGAGAGCAACGCGAGGTTCGATGGGTGCAAATCCGACTGATTCCGATTTGGTTACGCATTGTAATTGTTCTCATTTTAGTCGTTGTTGCCGCAGCATTAGGCGCAATGTTTGGCTTTAGCGTTATTGGAGAAGGCGATGCTATGGATATTTTTAAACGAGAAACATGGCAGCATATATTTGATATTATGAATGGTAAAGAATAACATTATTCTTTACCTTACTTTGTGTATACATACTTAATTTTTGAGGGGGAAATGACATGTTAACAGCAGAACAAATTCAAGCAATTTTACCACACCGCTATCCTTTTTTATTCGTAGATCGCATCATTGAATTAGAAGACGGGAAACGTGCAGTAGGATTAAAAAACGTTTCAATTAACGAAGATTTTTTTAATGGGCACTTCCCAGGTTATCCAGTTATGCCAGGTGTATTAATTGTGGAAGCTTTAGCTCAAGTAGGTGGAGTGGCTTTATTAAATGCTGAAGAATTTAAGGGTCGTTTAGCGTTTTTAACGGGTGTTGATAATTGTCGTTTCAAGCGTCAAGTTGTACCTGGCGACCAACTTAAATTGGAAGTAGAATTTGTAAAACTTCGTGGTGCAATGGGGAAAGGTCATGGTGTAGCAACTGTAGATGGAGAACTTGTATGTGAAGCCGATATTCTATTTGCAATTGGGCCTGAACAGCCTAAACAAGCTTAATTTGCATTTGTAGACCAAAAGATATAAAATAGATAAAGTCAAGTCAAAAATTGATTAGTAGGTTCTTAAATTGCGATGGTAAATAAGCGATTGTGAATTGAAATAGATGTAATTTTTAGGTTTTACAAACGTAGGAGGATTATTAAGATGTATAAGGAATTGTCTTCAGGTATTAAAATTAGCATTACTCGTTCGATTTCAACATCTTTTGAAACATACTTAGCAAGTATTGGTTGGGATGAAGAGCGCTTTTCCATGGAAGACTTCATTGCAAGCTGGCAGACTTATTTTCAGGAGAATGCCGCATGGATCGAAAAAATCCCTGCTGATACATTGATGAGTGCACAGTTTCATGAAGAAATGGCACAAAAAATCGATGAGGTTATTGCCAAAATTTTAAATGAAGAACCAACAGCACAGCAAGTCGAAACAATCGAGGCATTGCAAAAAGAGCTAGGCACAAACTATAGCTACGACTGTAAAGCAGAGGCAGCATATATTGAACAGTTATTAAAAGAAAAACAAAAATAGTTTGTACAAAAATCGGATAGTTCCCTCCTTTCTCGGGCAATCTATGTAGGATCACAAATACAGTAGATGTATTTGATGACATAGTACCCAAGAAAGGAGGTTTTTTACTATGTGGAAAATGTCATTTTTAACCATCATTCTTGCAACTGCATTCCTTGGAGGTTGTAACTGGGGAAATAATGCAGTAGAAGATCACCCTGTTCGAGAAGTCGAGAATGACGTACGTCGAGGAGTCGACGATGTCGAGGACGCATTAGATCCGAATAATCGTGACGATGCATACGATCGCAATAATGTAAATGGGAATGGTGTAGATCGAGGTACTGTTAACGATAATACAACATTACCTGAAGCAACAACACCTGGTTCAAATGCCGATATCAACAGCACAAACGGCTATGACAACACACCAAATGCAAACGGTGTAAATGGTGTTGAACGTAATGACAACATGAACGGTAACAATAATAATGATGTTGTCGACGATAAAGTAAACAACACTGAAAAATACCGTGATGGTATGAATAACCGATAACATAAAAAGAGTGTTTCCTCTGCGGAAAACACTCTTTTTTATACCCATGGAAGCGGGAAATGCCAGAAGCAGAATACTCATGAAGGGTAACTAATCACTAATCAAGCATGGCCCTGAGAAAATTCCTATACTCCTATAATGACAAAACGAACATCTCCAACAGCCTTAAAGGCCTCCCTCTCATAGCAATAACCAAATGTAACCCAGCATCTTTAATTGTATTGTCCAGTAAACATAACAGTTGTCCAACAAAAAAACGATGCAAAAATTCGCATCGCTAGTCATTTTTTAATTTGGGCCGCTTTTTCATATCTTGTGTAAAGCGATCCAGTAAATCCTCTAAAGAAACACCCTCAGCAAGTAGCTCGGAAAGTAATTGTTCTGCATATTTTGATCGTTTAATTTTAAGCGTACCTTTTAATAGGACTGAAACATGATCACCGATTTCTTCAACCGTATGTACGATTACCTGAAAAGGAGCGGGTTCATTATCTGGAAATGAAATAACTGCACGTACATTGAAGACGGTAGCATTCGCTAAGAGCTCATCAAAGGTTGAGCGATATTGTTTTTCCATAAACAATTCAAGTACCCAAGATTGATGGCTATTTTCCTGATTAATAATGATGCCATCGATTAAAGGGAATGGTTGCACGCCATCTTTCGTGACAAGGTCAAAGGAAAGCATTTTAAAAGTTTTCAATATGTATATTCCTCCTAAGTCTGTCATTCTTTTAGTATAACACATGAGGCAGCAGTTGTTTGTGATGCGCACCTGTGACGGTTTTTCAAAAACTGCGAAATTGCAGATTTCATGAAATAGCATTTGCCATTACAGCCTAAAGCATTCAGCTAAAAAATGAATAAAAAATAGAAAAATAAAAATGCCAATTTACCCAATTTATGCACAAAAACTGAAGGAAATTAACAATACTGATTTTTGCGAATGCTGGAATCATTTTGTAAGATGAGAGCAATCAAAAGCAAAGGAGGTGAATGAATGAATCAAGTCGGATTGGTTGGAAGGTTTACAAAAGATCCGGTGTTACGTTACTTATCTGGAAATCGTGTGCAAACTCATTTCTCACTAGCCATTAATCGTAATTTTAAGAACAATCAAGGAGAAGTAGATACAGATTTTGTTTTCTGTACAGCTTGGGGAAGGCTTGCAGAGAATATCGTTAAATATTGCGGTAAAGGTTCATTAGTCGGTGCCACTGGCCGTATTCAAACAAGGTCATTTGTAAATGAGGAAAGCACTAAGATTTTTATGACAGAGATAGTGGTTGAAGATGTTAGATTTTATCAACTTAAACAAAGAGATAGTGACGAAGCAGTTACGGTACCGCCGCAGCCACCGAATGAACAGGAACACTTAAAGGATTTTGTTTTACCTTAGCAAGTATAGTTTACATACGGGGCAAGAGAACATTCATTGTCTGATCCGCCATTCTCCTTATATTTCTTGCACCGTAACAAACAGAAAGGAGTGATGTGTAACCCTAATAAAAATTGCTGAAGACCGCACAGCAATGAAATTTTCAACACAACTAAATACGAATAATGAAGTAAGTAGGGAAAAGAAGTAGCAAGTTCCACTAAAAGAGCGCCAAGAACTATTTGCTCTTGGCGCATCTCATTTATTATAGATCTAATGTTATTAAATCGCGGAGTTCTTGATCTTCTAACTCGGTCAACCATTGGCTTGATTGAATAAGCTCCTCAGATAATGCAGATTTCTGCACCAGCATCTTATCAATTTTTTCCTCGATCGTGCCAATTGTCACAAACTTATGGACCTGCACAAATTGTGTCTGTCCTATTCGATATGCTCGATCTGTCGCTTGGTTTTCAACAGCAGGATTCCACCAGCGATCTGCATGTAAAACATGATTAGCTGCTGTTAAATTAAGTCCTGTTCCACCAGCTTTCAAAGAAAGGATAAATATAGGAAAATCTCCTGCCTGGAAAGCCTCTACTAAGCGGTCTCGCTGCTGCTTAGGCATGGCACCAGTTAAAAACGGTGCATCTACATTATATATTTCACTAAAGCAATGTTGTAGCAATTGTCCCATTCCAATATATTGTGTAAAGATGAGGCATTGCTCTCCATTGTCCACAATCTCAGCTGCCATTTGTACAATGCGCTCTAGTTTAGTCGAACGCGCAAGCATTGTTTCGGCATCCTCGAAAGGTTCCTTTAAATATAAGGCAGGATGATTACATAGTTGCTTTAATTTACTGAGCATCTTTAAGACGCGACCCTTTTTTTGAAAGCCTGTTAACTGCTCCAGCTGATCAAGCGTCTCTAAAATATAGCCCTCATAGAGTGAAGCTTGCTCTGTTGTTAATGGACAATATTCATTCGATTCTAGCTTATCTGGTAAGTTCAGCTGTAAATGTGGATCTCGCTTTGTACGACGCAATAAGAATGGCTGAATTTTAGCTCGAAGCTTCTGCTTATGCGACTCTGATTCGTCTCGTTCAATAGGCAAAATAAATTCTTCATTAAAGCGACCAAAGCTACCTAGATAGCCCTTATGAATGAAATCAAAAATAGCCCATAACTCAGATAAACGATTTTCTACAGGTGTCCCAGTAAGAGCAATGTGATGGTCACCTAGCAATTTACGAATGGCTTTCGATTGTAAAGTTTGCATATTTTTTATGTTTTGTGCTTCATCAAGTACTACCGTTGCCCATTCGATATCCTGTAAAAATTCAGTATCCTGTGACACAGTACCATAGGTTGATAAAATGACATGTGGCCTTTCTGCAGTCACTAGCTTTTTAAACTCTTCATCCTTTGCTCGATTTGCTTGATAATGTGTATGCACAATCAGGGACGGGGCAAATCGAGCAAGTTCTTTTTGCCAGTTCCCAAGTACTGAAGTGGGACAAATAATGATGGATGGCTTTGTGTAAGTTGATGACTCATAAATATGAAGCAAATAGGTAATCAATTGAACCGTTTTTCCAAGGCCCATATCATCAGCTAGACATGCACCGAAACCTTGTTGGCGCATAAAGACTAACCATTCAAAGCCCTCTAATTGATAAGGGCGTAATTCGGTTTGTAGGGACAATGGAATCGAGACGGCAGGCAAGCCTTTCTTCTCCAAAAGTTGCTCCATGTATGATTTTAATGATTGTTGTATTTCCAATGCAAAGATTGGATCATCTCTCAGTGCATCATCTGCATCTTCTTCCTCAAGAGGGGCAGACAGGTCTTCTGGTAACTCCCTAAATAATAATTCTCGAACAGTCCAACTTTCATCTTCTGCCTGTTGCATCAATTCACGCATTTCTTGCATCCAATTAGCATCTACTCGGAACCATTCAGTGCCAATACGAATAAATTCACGTTTCTCATCCACAAGTTTTTTAAATTGCTCAGCTGAAATCGTTTGTCCGTTCATAGAAAACTGCCATTTAAACGTTAAAATATCATCTAAACCTGCTACCTTCCTTGTAGAAACATTGCTAGTTGTAACGCGTACTCGAATTTTGGATTGTTTTAAATCCTTTAGCCATGCTGGCAGTACAACATCAAAACCAAGTGCCTGCAATCTAGCAAGATCCTCACGTAAAAAAGAGCGAACTTCTAAATCTTCCAGTGTCGCACGAATAAAGATATCACTATTGATTGTATCGGTGGATAGAAGTTCTACAATTTGCTGTTGTTGCTGCGTAATTTCAGTTGCAAACATTCGCCACTTTGTAGGTAGTGCTTCTTCTATAGGTAAGGATTGTTTACGAATAGCAGGTGTCCAGTAGTTTTTTGTTGTAGCAGTGCTTAGGACAGTTTCTAATAACCATACATCGGCATCTTCTTCTGGCTCACTTAACCGTAAAGAAACGGAAACGGCTCCAGCTTGACGAGCTTGATCCAATGGCCAGCCTCCACGTAGGAAAAAGGGAAGTAACTTTGGTAAATCAGCTAGTATTAGCCCAACCTGTGAAAGCTTCTGCTGTACAGCTGTTTCCAATAATGCTGAATCTACATGATCAATAGGGAAAGTTAATGATGAAAAATCATCTGCAATCACAGCATGTGACCAAAGTGATGGCTCTTGCCAGTATGCTTGTAATGCGTAAACTTTTTTTAACCATTCTATACTTTCTTCATTTGCACCACTCCAATTGATGAAAGGGTGCTGGAAGCTTGTTGAAAAAATATCGAGTAACTCAGCTGTAGAAACTTCAATTGTAAAATCAGCTCGATTTGTTAATAATCCATAAACATTTGCCTCATAAGTAAAGAATAGCGAAGAAATTAATGTATCAACATCGATTGTTGTACCATTTGCAGTAAAACCCTGCAACGTAAAATATCCTTCCCGAGCTACTTCAATACGGAGCTGTTGTGTTTTGGAAAAAGGGGAAGGAGCATTTATTGTCATCATACTAAGTTTCCTTTCTCAATTTCTTCTTGTAACGCACGCAGTCGTTTATATTCTGCACGAATGGTTTGCATATATGTTTCAAAATAAGCTGCTTTACCAGCTCGCTTTGCAGCACTACGCATACTTTTCCAAATACGCACAGCCTGTTTATAATTTAAGCGTGATTTTTGCGCAATTTCAGCCATTGCATAGACATGATATAAAGGTAAAACAGTTGCAGGTTCAACCTGTAATACATCCTTTAATCCACACATTTCTAAGTAGGAGAGGGATGATGGGTTTAGTTGATGTAGAGCTGCCCATTCCCGATAGCGACCTTTTTTAATTAAAAAACTTGAGAACGGCTGTAGTCCATACACACCAAAGGCACTATACAGCATTGCTTCCTCTTCCTCCGAAAGCTGAATCTCGTCAAATAAAAGTTGAAATTGCCTTACGTATTGGGCACGCTGAACGACTGGAACGACCTCCTGTAGAAATACTTCAGTCAAAGGTAAGATTGCTCGTAAAATGACTGCTAATGAATAGAACTCTCCGGCACGCTGAGCAAAAGTAGCTAGTTCAAACAAATCCTGCATTTGTGGTAAATCAATCTGTGCCAAACTTTCAAGCAATAAATCCTCTTTCTGTAATAGCACATAAAATAATAATTTTAGTGATTGTAGAGAAATTTCTGCTGAAGAGTGAACAAGATTATTTATAAATGCCAATTCCTGTTCACGTCGAGGCTTCTCATAAAAAAGCACTGCCCATAGTAGCATGTATAGACGAAGGCGATTCGCGAAAAGCCCTTGTCTTTCTAATAAAAATTCTCTTACTAGCTCTTGGATGGCATCATAAAATGGATCTGTCGCAAATAGTCGTGATCGATTAGAAAGCTCTGTAAGAATGCTCTCAAAAGATTGTGTGCTTTGCTCGATAAAATATTTCATATAAGGTGAATCTAACGAATGTCCAGGTGTTTCATTTAAATGCCGCCATATCGAATTAAAAATGGCTAGCTCCATATAGAGCTTATAAAGAGGTTGCCATTCACGCTCAAAGGGCATATGTCGACGAAGACGCTCCAAAGCATCGGTTCTTACAGCGGAAAGCCCATAGCCTTCTAGTATGCGCCCAGGTGGTAATAATCGTTTCATCACCTCATCCACCATCATCGACCAGCTTTGCGGGCTGCGTTCATCTGCTAAAGATTTTAATTGAACTGATTTTTGTGCACGCCAAGCACTCGACCAATTTTGAACCGAGTCAAAATATTGGTAGAGAGCGAGTAAAGCACCTACTTGATGTCGACACCATTTTGCTTGAGGACAGCTACAATGTAGCTCTTCCTTTGAAAAATCAATTTCAACAGAAGCGGGTCTGACATCTTGAACACTTGCATATAATATAGAACTTGCTCCATTAAATCGTTCAAAAACAATGGATTTATTTCTTACTGAAAAGACAGCACGGCGCACTAGTTCCTCATCTTCGGTAGAGGAAGGATGTAACCCTTGTTCAGCTTCTTTTAATTTTGTCAGCACAAATGCTTGATGCTCCTTAGCTAATTGCGATATAGACAATGCCATAACCTCACTCCTTTCATCATGTATGGCTATAGTTAACATTGTTAAATGTAAAAAGGAAAAAAAGACTGTCCTTCCATTATACGATTAAAATGCAGTAATGATAAGCTGAATGATCAGAAAGAAAAAAATGAGGTAAAGATAGTTAACAAGACTTTTAATTTGTGTTAAAATCTGAATAATCAGATAACTAAGGAGGGATGAAGGATGATGCAAGTTCAATACATGAAGCCGTTTTACACAAAAGTTACGGGAGATAAATTACGTCTCGTATTTGCTTATCAATATTTCTCTATTTTAAAAGAGAATGAGATTTTCCATTTCATTCCCATAGAAGGTAAAGAGATGATCATCAACATGAAGACACAGCAGATTGAAAATTTATCTGAGGTTTTTGTTTTCCAAAAAGGAAATCGCTTTATTCGGTTACCACTTTATCAACTATTGCTTATTACCAATGTTCATGAGCATTTAGCACCAATACTTGAAAGCGCTACACCAAAGCAACAAATTCCGATGGTTTCTACTGTGACAGTTGGTGAAATCGATCAGCTTATTGCAGAGCTAGAGGAGAAAAATTTGGATCATTTGATTGATCAGGCATTACTAGAGAATGATAAAGAACTCTTTTTCGAATTGCTACAGCAAAAGAGCCATCAACTTGGGGGTTTCAAAATTGAATAGATGGAATGTCCAGTAAGCACCTACTTATCATAAATGACAAGCAGGTGCTTTTATTTTGTATACGCTGATGTGATTAATCTTACTATAGCTATTAATAGCGAATTGCCAAACAGGACTGGCTAACAGTGTTGAATGCGCCACTTCAGAATGTTTCTTGAGCGAAATGGAAGCAATATATGACGTAATTATCAATGTTCTTGTTAAAACTCAATAATTTTTACTATGGAAATACAATTGTCACAATACAAAAGTTAGTCGCAAAAAAAGATGAAGTATATTGTAAAGCATGTTAACCATTAGGTCTTAACTTTAATAAAAGAAACGAATTAAATTCCCCTTATTATGTTGTCTTACATATTAATACGCTCATTTATTGACTAAGATGTTCCATTTTATAGCGCATAGTAAATTAATATTATAATACATATGTATTATAATATTAATTTACATATGTATTAAAATATGATAGTATGAGAGTATAAAATGATATAGGGGGCTTTAATATGGTTAATTCACTCCAAGAAAGTATAAGAAGGAAATTGAGTGCAGGAAAAGAAGAAGGTGCTAATAAGCAAATTTCTCTTACACTTAATGAACACACACTGCAAAAGGCAGATGCTATTGTGGAACAATTTAAAATATTAACAGACGGTAATGGAGATTTACCTTCTTCTCGTAATCAACTAATTGAAGATGCTATTGAAGAATATGTAAATGCTGCATCAGATGTATTATTA
Source organism: Lysinibacillus sp. OL1 (assembly GCF_004332175.1). Classification (NCBI taxonomy): domain Bacteria; kingdom Bacillati; phylum Bacillota; class Bacilli; order Caryophanales; family Bacillaceae; genus Lysinibacillus; species Lysinibacillus sp. OL1. The sequence continues at coordinate 254,819 of NZ_SJDS01000004.1, forward strand.
AAAGATTATATGATCAACATAGAGGAAACTATGGATAAAGATGCCGATGATAATGAAGATTCAGCTGTAAGTACAGATTGGGATTTATTCTTTTGCCCAGCAAGAAATGAGGGATTTGAAGAAGTATTTTTAGGAAAAAATCAATGGTATTCGGTTCGTATCGCATCTTGGCGCATTCCTCAAATAAAATATATTGCTTGTTATCGAGGGGCTCCTTATAGTGCAATCACCCACTATGCGAAAGTAAAAGAAATCAAACTATACGATGATGGAAAGTATATTATTTATTTTGATGGAGAAGCAATCCCTTTGGAAAACCATGTTATTCTTGGGAATAGTAATGTTATGACAGTAAGAAAAACACGATATACAAGTTTGGAAAAACTGAGAAGTGCTACAGAAGTATCTGAACTTTGGTTAGACTAATAAAAACGGTTTAATAATTCAATTGACGAAAAGGCTATCAAAAATTAAGTGATAGTCTTTTTTGACTTCTAAGAAATATTTAAGGATTTATATAAAATAATTCATTTCAAATTTCCAATTGCCTTAGATTAAAATTCATTTAGTTATATTTTCACTTTCGATTATACCAATTACTCTTTTTTAGAAAAAAATTACAGTCCATTGATTAGAAGAGTAAAGAATAGAATGATATATAAGTCAAGAAGGTGGTGAAATCATGCTTGGTAAGTGGTCGGCAACAGGGATGGCAATCCTGAATAATATGAATCGTCATTATGGGGCGATGAGTAAAGCTATGCTCCGAATTTCTTCCGGATATCGAATTAATAGTGCCGCGGACGATCCAGCTGGACTGGCGATTTCTGAAAAAATGCGTGCTCAAATTCGTGGCTTGAAAGAATATACAGGATGGTATTTCGCTTGTGCATACGGCAGAGGGGGCACTGAATGAGACACATGCCATGATTCAGCGAATGCGTGAGTTAGCAGTGGAGGCAGCCAAGGATACATTAACAGATGATGATCGTAAAAAATTAGATTTGGAATTTCAGGAATTAAAAAAGGAAATCCAGCGCACATCGACCGATACCGAATTTAATACGAAGACATTACTCGATGGGGATTATGAAACAACTGGTATCAAGATCCAAGCAGACGCCAATGCAGGGCAGAGTATCGAATTATTTATCAACGGGATGGGGTCCGAGGCACTTGGGTTGAAGGATGCTTCCATTACTACTCGTGAGGAAGCGGAAAAAGCCATGTCTTCGATGGATGAAGCCTTAAAACGTGTTTCTAATGAGCGCTCACGTCTTGGGGCCTATCAGAACCGCTTGGAACTATGCCTATAATGCCAATGTGAACACGGCTGAGAATTTACAAGCAGCAGAGTCTCGTATTCGAGATGCAGATATCGCAAAAGAGATGATGAATATGGTGAAGGCGCAAATTTTAATGCAAGCAGGTCAATATGTTTTAGCCATGCATATGCAACAGGCCCAGTCCATTTTAAAATTATTAGAAGTAGGAAAAAAATGATGAATTTCAATTAACATTGAAATTCATCATTTTTTAATATTTATTTTGACAAAGCATCAATTGCTAATTTAGCAGTTGCAGTTGCTTCATCTTGCAATGGGATGACGGCCTGGCGCATTTTTTCTTGAACTGCTGTATAGGATTCAAGAATTGCTACAGCTTGTTCAAACAATGTTACACCATTCCAATCATCAACCTCGACATGACCGATGACAGGCTGATCAACGATATCAGCAAAAGCATCAATTTTCGGATCATACGAAATGGCAATAAACGGTGTTGCATAGATTGCCGAGAAAATTAAGGAATGTAGTCGCATACCTATTAATAGTTGAGATTGACCAATCACTGCGATTTTTTCCTCAATAGATAAATCAGCAGGAGCAATCAAGCTCTTTTCCTTCATAAGTGCTGCTACTTCCTGTGAAGTCACTAAATCATGCTCACCATGCATAGGCAGGAAAACGATTTGCTCACCCTGACGTACTAATTCATCTAGGCTGTGTGCAATTTTTTCCTTGTAGGCAACAGCGGAAGGCCAATCTCGAACGCTTACAGAGATATAGCTATCGGCTGACAAAGATACATTTTCTAGCCAATCACAATGAAAGTCATTACCGTTAAGTCCCATAACAGGATCTGGTACGATCTTGGTTTCTTTTCGTACACCGATCTCTGTTAAAAGAGCTAGAGAGGCTCTATCTCTAACCGTAATTTGCTCGACCTTATTAAAGACTGTACGAACAATGAATTTACTAAGCGGGTGATTGATTGGACCCATGCCTTGGGCGTAAACAAATACTGGCTTCTTCAACCATTTTGCGATTTGAATAACGCCCGCATAGTAAGGAATTGTTTTCATGCCTGTTTGATCCTGCATGAGACTACCACCACCACTAATCAGTCCATCAGCTGTTTTAAGTAATTGACGAATTTCTTTCATTTTCCATCGGTTGATGGCTTTGACACCATATGTTTGCTCAGTAGCTGCTGGGTTATTAGATAGTACCGTGATTTCTATATCACTTTGCCACTTTTTTAAAGATTGGATAATGGACAGTAAAATGGCATCATCTCCGACATTATCAAATCCATAATAGCCAGATAAAACAACGTGCATTATGACCACCTCGCGATTGCCTTAGAAACCCAACGATAACCGATTTTGAAGATTAGGATAAACACAAGTCCTACTACAAGACCTAGAGATACACTGTATAGTGTACGTAATACAGAAACAGCTACTGGGATGTGTAGGTGAGTAAATGTATTCATGATGGATAAGAAACCGATAACACCTGGTACTAGGAGAATACTTCCCCATTTGCGATTAATACCCATTACATATAACGCTAAAATGAAGAATGGGAAACCAATTAAAAATTCCTTTGTTCTTGGTCGAACATACAATGTATTTTCTAGCCATTGTCTAAAGGCTAATTCCATATCACTTACAGAGCCAGAGTTCCCTGTTCGGCTAATGTAAAACAATCCGACACCTGCCAACACAACGAGTAGTAGCACATGCCAATATTTTAACTCTTTATTTAACAATGTTACCGTATTCGATAAAGAGTTCTTAATGTTTTGTTCAGCTAGTCGGTTTACCTCAATCACTGTAAATAGTAAAACACCCATAATTGGAATAAGATAAACAAGCTTAACCCCTTTAAATACAGCAAAGCCTGTCATAAAGGCATTACCATTCAATAAGCCAATGACAATAACAATGCCAATTACACTAATTGCTACTGCCTTTAAGTATTGGACCAATATGTTAGACACCTTCGTAGAACCTTGCGCTGATTTGATAACTGCATAGGTTGGTGCAAGGACTGCAATAATGAGTGCAAATGCTTGTAAGAATAGAGTACTTTTCAGAATAAAGTACGCAATTGCTAGTACAGCCATAAAGCCAGCTGCCGCGATACGAAGAGGCATCCATTTTACTAATTCTGAAATGATAAAGGTAAATAAAATACCTGCTACTAATACGGCTGCTGTGACCCAAGCTGGCACTACTACTTTATCAAATAGCTTTGGTTCACCTGCTTTGAAATGATCTGGCATTGTGTCATGCACACCATTTAAATAATCAATCGTCTCTTCTACATTTTCTTTGGCATTACCTGTTGTTTTAATATGATAGAAGATGGAGCGAATATTACGCTCTTTGACAGCTCTTGTTGTACGATCAATACTTGCATTTAGCTTTAATTTAGTCTCTCTGTTGACATTGATACTATGCAAACGAATCATATTGTAATCCGTCATTTGAGCGATTTTACTTTCACCCTTAAGTGGGTTACTTTCAATTGTGTAGAAGTAATAGCCAGCCTCATTTAATTTTTCAACTAATTGATGGCCGTCTTCTTGTCCAAAACCAATAGCTTCATCACCTTGACCAAGTAAGCGGCCTGCCGAAGCCTCTTTTAAAGCGACTAATTGATTAACTAACTTTCCATTAGCTACTTCATTATCTGCATTTTCCACCTTAAAGATGTGGGCTAGTCCATGCTTACTAATCATGTCAATAGCAGGCTGATCATAGCCAATTGGTGTTTTTAAATCAAAATTGTGGTTAGAAGTAGGGAGGAAATAAAAAGGCTCTTCTCCTATTTGTACTTCCTCTGGTTCAACGCTCTCCATGATCAGCTTTTGGTAGCTTTCATTTTCAGGCACTCGAATATAATAGCCGCTATTAGAGATATCAACAGCATCTTTATAAGGTGTAAACAATAATTGGGCTGCTAACTCACTTTCTTTATAAACAGTAATTAAGTTTTGCTTTTCCATTTCCTTTAATGTTAAGGGCTCTAGACTCACAGTATTCAGCCCAGCATCCTTTAAGGAGGAAAGAATTTCATCCATTGTTAGGTCGCTATTTTTTTCTGCGGTTTGTATTTCATCATAGGGAATAACAATCTCATAAGCATCATTCGATTGCTCCGCATTCCACCTCTTCATGATACCTGTAGAGGAAACGACGAGTAAAAGAACAATGATTCCCCAAAGCCATTTCTGTTTTGACATAAGTGTCCTACCTCTCTTATTTATGAAAATCTTTTTCCGATAACAGGGATTTTCTTTAAATCTTGTTTATGAATAGCTTTCATCAGCCATAGTAGAAGGAAGTAAAGAGCTCCACCAACTACGATTGCGACAGTAAGATAGCCCATTGCCGACATTCTTGACCAATGTGTAAAGTCAAGCCAAAGTGTTGGTAATCCAACTGCTGCTCCCATTACAATGGAAGACACAATCATTTTCACCGTATCTTTTCCAAGGACAGTAAAGCGAATCATACGATAAATGAAGACAGAATTCACAATAAATAACACAAAATACACTAGTAAGGTTGCATAGGCAGCACCATCTAAACCAAATGCCTGAATGAGGAAGATGTTAGAAAACACCTTAAGGACAACACCGCTCAAAATAATGAGAGCTCCTGTTTTGGCAGCATTCATACCCTGTAGAATACCTGTTCCAAGCAAGGTCAGTGATGTAAAGACAGAGCTTAGATTGATGATGGCTAACATTAAGCTTCCCTCTAAGTCTTTAAAAAGAGCTAGATTTAAAGGCAAGGTTAAGGCTAGTAGCCCAATCGCAGCTGGCCATGAAATAAGGTGTGTCATACGATGAGTTTGCTCAATAATAGTGCGTGTTTCATCCAATTTACGCTCAGCTAGCTTCGTTGTAATCAACGGCACAAGCGGCAAGATAATTGAAGAAGCAAAAACAGTCGTAATTTGAACTAATGTTAGTCCTCGACCATAAATACCATAAAGGTAGCTAATTTCACTCGCATCTGCACCAGCACTTCTTAAGCCATATGTAACCGTAAAGGAATCAACAAAGTTAAAGAGTGCCATTGTCACAGAACCGATCGCAATGGGAATCGAAATTTTTAAAATGGTTTTACTGTATTGAGAGAAATCTTTACCAGAATATTTCTCCTTACTCGTCACTTTTACAGAAGAACGGAAATATTTAAAGAGTAAATAGAAAAGTGATCCGAGGGCTCCTAATACAGAGCCTGCCATAATTCCACCAGCTACGATATCATTTGAATAATCCATTGCTACGAGGAAATACGCTACAATTAAAATTAACGCAACACGTACTAACTGCTCAATCACTTGAGAGATGGCAGTAGGGCGCATATCCCCAAAGCCTTGGAAAAATCCACGATAGACAGCCATATAAGGAGCTACCAGTAATGTAAGGGCAACAATAATTAAGGCAATCTCTGTTGAGGGCCCACCAAGTGCATTCGCTATCTGCTCTGAAAAGCCGTAAATGATTGTAAAACTAATGACGCCAAAGGATAATGCAAGGATTCTTGCAGTCACATAAATTTTCTTAATTTTGGCAGTATCATGACTCGTCCTAGCTTCCGCAATCAGCTTAGAAATAGCGATAGGGATACCCGCAACGGATAAATATAGTGCTACCATATAAACAGGATAGACAAGACTAAAAATACCAAGTACTTCATCACCAGCAATATTTTGAAGTGGTATACGGAAGATACTACCGATTACTTTTGAAAGTAAAGTGGCAATCGTTAGGATAAGTGTGCTTTTAACAAATGTTGACTGACTCATTTTGTTTTGCCCTGACCTTTAAGCTTTAATGCAAATACTTTTAAAGCAAAGCGAGGGAGTACAAGCATTCTGCCAAATCGACTTGGCTGGCGTAACAGTCGATAGAGCCATTCAAGATTTAACTTTTGCCAAAGTACTGGTGCACGTTTTACAGTACCAGCGATGACATCGAAGGAGCCACCTACGCCGATAAATACACCCTTTGAAAATTTTTCAAGGTTTTCGGTTATCCATTTTTCCTGTCTTGGTACACCTAATGCCACAAATACAAGATCAGGCTGTAAAGTTGCAATTTCATTTGCAAAATCATTATTATGCCAGTCGAAGTAGCCATCATGATAGCCAACAACATCAACGTTTGGATAGTTCTTATGAATATTGGCAACCGTCTTTTCGATAGTTTCCTTTTGCGCACCTAATAAATAGATTTTAAAGTGCTTTTGCTGACCAACTTCCAACAGACGTACCATCGTATCATAGCCAGTTACACGCTCAGGAAGTGAATCACCAAGGATTTGTGCAGCCTTAACGACACCAATGCCATCTGCACAAATGTAAGTTGCCTGCTTTAAGTAATTCATGACAGCTGGATTTTCATTTGCCTGCATGACAACTTCAGGATTGGCTGTCACAACGAAAGTTTTTTCTTGCTGTTCAATACGATTAACGAGTAAATCAACAAACCCTTGCTGACCAATATGTAAAAAGGGTACGCCCATAATCGTTACATGCCTCATATAGTGTTCAAACCTTTCTGTAATTCCATTTTCACTGCAATCTATCATACCACAAAAGCAATATTGACAGGAAATTTTCGATAATGGGTTTAACGATGATTACCTAAAGTATAGCTCTGTTCAGTAACGATTTTTACATGGTATAGCAATTGTCCTATTAAGCTTTTTTAGGACACTATTTCGACGTAGAATTTACTAAATTTTAGGGGGATAGTTTGAAAATTATATCCTAAAATTTCGAGTTTCTTCTATTATATAGCGCTTTCATCTCGGTGATAAAAAGAGATGAACAAAAAGAGTGCGAATCATCATCGCACTCTTCTTTTGCGCATCCTATTAAAATCATTTTTTTACAATATAATCGCCATGTACCCAGCCTGTTTTTCCGTTGTAAAGCACCTGATACCAGGCACCATTTTTTATGAATTCACCTTTATCGTCTACAGCCCCGATAATAAAGCCATTTGGTTTAACAGTACCTAAAATAGCACTTGTCGTAGATGGTTCGCTTCGAACATTAAGTGTAATATTCATATTAACAATTTGTAAGCCATTTTCAAGACTTACATAATCATCAATCACCCAGCCCTCTTGTCCATTGACACTTACTTTCAACCAACCACCATTTTCACCAAGAACTTTAAAGGAGGTATCCTTTGGCAAATTCGTCATAATCGAAGCATTATCTGCTGTATTCGGATACGTTCTCATATTGAGATTAATCGTCGTCTTCCCAGTTGCTCCAGCTAACCCTAAATCCAATGCGTATTGCTTCGATGGACTCGGTAATGAAGGAGCGGAAGATTGGCTTTGATAGGCAGGCACATCAAACACTAGATTTGTTGTCGTATGAGCACCAATTAATTCATAAATATCATAGATCTTTTTCGCTTGAATGACAGCCCACATCACATGTGTTGCATACTGGTGAACTGTCGGATTATCAGGATTCCAACGCATTTTATAGAGCGTATCCTGACCCCTGCTAATATACTGATCCTTGACAAATTGGGCACCTCCGATAATGGCATCCTGAACAGTAAACCAGCCATTTGTATAAGCGCGCTCCGCACCATACTTATTAGCATCTGCATCAATAGCGCCAATACCGTAAGCATTGTAGGTTGTCTTAATAGCAGTTAATTTATCACGATTTTCTGGTGTTGCTACCATCGGCTTGCCATTTGTATCTAAGCCAACCTCGATCCCTTTAATTAGTGCAGAACCACCATTCGCTGTTTCATGTAAGGCATGGGAGACTAAATAAATAGCATTGATCTTATTGTCTACACCAGCTTGAATGAAGGCATCCGCTGTACCTGCTAAGCTTCCTTTATTGGCAAGTACTTTATCATTTAGCTCTTTAGCACTCAGATTATTGACGACAGTAGATAATTTTAGGAATTGATAATAAGATGGGCTATCCTGCATAAAGCTTTTTGGGTGTACATAGTATGACACTAGTGCCTCGCTAGCCGTGAAATTGCCCGCACCATCGACCTTTGGATTATTCATGGTTTGTTTACTCACTACAGAGGAGTAATCATGTGAGTAATTCGTCGTCATATATTGCTTACCACCTGTCCCAGGCGCCTCTAAATGGATTAAACGATAGAGCACGGTAGCTGCCTCAGCGCGAGTTGTTTGAGCAAGAGGTGCAAATTGATTATTTGGCTTCCCAACAAGTAGTCCTGTTGTGACGACAGCTTGTACATCTGCATAGGCCCATTTGGCAATACGCGCATTATCACTAAAAGCAATAGGGGAGGAAGAAGTATTGATGTTTTGATAAGTAAGAGCTCTTTTTAACATAGCCGCCATTTCCTGACGATTAATGTGGTTATTCGGATGGAACTTGCCTTGCTCGTCACCTTTAATTAGCCCGTGATAGCTTGCTTGTTCAACTACCCCATAATACCAGTCACCTTTTTTTACATCTGTAAAGGTTGCCTGACTAGAAGCTGCTGGCAAGTTCAGTGTTCTAACAAGAAAGGCTGCAAATTCAGCACGAGTGACAGCATCATTCGGACGATAATGGCCGAATTCATCACCCTTCATTAAATCGTTGGTAATAAGATAGTTCATTTCATGGTAGGCCCAGTGCTTCGAAATATCTTCTGCTGAAGCAGAAGTTGGCGCAAGATATAACATGCCTGCTAGCACGGCCCCGTAAAGAGGAAATTTACGTTTCATTTTTTAAGCTCCCTTCCATAGCTGATATGTTCTATCAAACTATCAAAAGTGTAGCATAAAAAGTGGCAATCTATTATTACAACATGGGGACATTATTTACTTAATAAAGAAGAAACTCATAAAGTTGGTGAGGAAGAGACAGAATTCGCTAAGAAACGCCTTCTATATTTCTGTTTCTTTACAATTATAACTAAAATATTACGGGAGTCTTTAATTTTTGACAATTTAGTAACCATTCCAGAAAATGCTTGGTTATTATTGAGAGTAAGGTATAATAGGTAACGGAACTATATGTTACCAATACATTTTAGACAATAAATAGATGGTAGCTTATTGGTATCTATTATATACCATAATAGGTATGGTAAAATAAGCTTTCATAACTAAATTTATGTCCCAGTGCTTGAATTTAGGAAAAGTTAGTGTTATATTATTGTAGAAAGTGAATAAACTTACTAGAATGGTATTCTACTACTCTTTTTCTAGTAAATTTACTAACAAATTTGCTTTAGTTTTGTATTATTCAAGAAAGCTATAATACATACATTTAGGTAACTAATAAGGCGGTACTATAGTTTTCGTTGGATTAATATCAATTTAAGGAATTTTAGGGAGGAATACATTAATGGCAAAGCAAAACAAAGGCCGTAAGTTTTTCGCGGCATCAGCAACAGCTGCATTAGTTGCATCAGCAATCGTTCCTGTAGCATCTGCTGCTCAATTAAATGACTACAACAAAATCTCAGGTTACGCGAAAGAAGCGGTTCAATCACTAGTTGACAACGGCGTAATCGAAGGTGATGCTAACGGAAACTTCAACCCACTAAAAACTATTTCTCGTGCAGAAGCTGCAACAATCTTCACAAAAGCATTAGAATTAGAAGCTGATGGATCTGTAGATTTCAAAGACGTTAAAACTGGCGCTTGGTACTACGATGCAATCGCAGCAGCTGTATCAAACGGAATTTTTGAAGGTGTTAGTGCAACTGAATTCGCACCTAACAAATCATTAACTCGTTCAGAAGCAGCTAAAATCCTAGTTGACGCTTTCGGTTTAGAAGGTAGCGAAAGCCTAAGCCAATTCGCTGATGCTTCTTCAGTAAAACCATGGGCTAAATCTTACCTAGAAACAGCTGTAGCTAACGGAATCTTCACTGGTTCTGAAACAAACGGTAAATTAAACCTTAACCCTAACGCATCAATCACTCGTCAAGACTTCGCAGTAGTATTCGCTCGTACGCTTGATCTAGCTGTTGAAACAGTTGACGCTTCAATCAAAGCTATCAACAACACAACTGTTGAAGTAACATTCGACGAAGAAGTGAATGTTGATGACGTAAAAGCTTCAAACTTCAAAATTGATGGTTTAGAAGTTAAAAACGCTTCTGTTAAACAAACAAACAAAAAAGTTGTTGTTTTAACTACTGAAGCTCAAACTGCTGATAAAGACTACGTTTTATCTTACAAAGATGAAGAAATCGGTAAATTCAAAGGTATTGCAGCTGTAATCCCTACGAAAATCGATGTAACAACTGCATCAGTACAAGGAGTTATTGGTAAAGAAGTAACTCTTAAAGCTCAAGTTACTGTAGCTGACGGTCAATCTAAAGCTGGTATCCCAGTAACATTCAACATCGTAAGCGATAACGCTAACGTTAACGCTAAAATCGAAGTTGAAGCTTTAACTGATGAAAATGGTGTAGCTACTTACTCTTACACTCGTTACTACGAGCACAACGATAACGTAGCAGCTTACGCTACTAGCAAATCTTCAGTTTCTTCTACTGGTAAAGTATACTGGGCTAACAAAATTCAATTAGCAGTTTCTGAAATCACAACTGGTAATGAATTAGCTAACAATACTAAAAAATCATATAAAGTAGTTGGCGCTAAAAACACAACTTACTATGTAGCAGTTAAAGAAAACATTGATGTAAACCCAGATAAAATCACAAACCTTTATGTACAAGATCATGCAAACTCAAACAACTTTGTAATTCCTTACGAATTAACAACTGGTTCTGAGAAATTTGCAAAAGTTCAAACAAACGCTAACGGTGAAGCAACATTTACTGTTTACGGTTCTGACTTAACTGCAACACCAATCGTTTACTTACCATCATCAGTAAACAAAACTGCAACTGATTTCTCTTACTCTAAGCTTGCATTACAAGCTGAAGCACCAGCAGTTAAATTCTCAAAAATCGATAAATTAGCGATTACTGTTGCTGCTGAAGGTAAAGCAGATTCTGCAGAATTCTTAAATACACCAGTAGCTTATGACCAAAACTCTGTTGGTGGACGTAACTATACTGTTACTGTAACTGACAAAGACGGTAAATTAGCTCCAGAAGGTACAGCTGCTTATGTAACATTTGATAAAGAAAACCTTTCTTCTATCACTACTGATGCAGTTTACTTCTCAACAGCTAAAGAAAACTTTGTTAAAGTAACAGCTGGTACAGTTTACAAAGTAACTGTAGGTAAAGAAGGTAAAGCTCAATTCCGCGTAGCTGGTAAAGGTTCTACTGCTTTCGCAAAACCAACAGTATTCTTAAACACAGCTGGTAAAACTGCTCCTGTAGAGCTTGACAAAGCTGACGTTCAGGCTGTAGCTGAAGTAACTTACTTCAAAGCTCCAGAAGTAACAAACGCAACATTAAAAGTTACTGATGAGTATGGCCGTACAATTACATCTACAACTGCTGGTAAAGATGCAATCTTCACTTACCAATCTGTAGATCAAAACGGATTCGACTACCGTCCAAATGGTTACAACTCAACTGGTCAAACAACTCAAATCGTTTGGAAACCAGTTACTCAACCAGATGGTACAATCGTATGGGTACAAGAAGTTATCACTAACCCAGGTAACACTGTTTACGAATATGCTTTAGCATTCGATGTAACTTCTACATTCGGTAATGCAAAAGTAACAAATGCTGCTGGTACAGTATTAAACCCATCTCAAAACTTAGGTAACACTAAAACTTACCAAGTGAAATCAGATGCATATGGTAAAGCAATTGTACGTGTTACATCTGACACTGCTGATACAGTAAGTGTAAACGTAACAGGTGCTAGCAACATCCTACCAACTCAAACTGCTTCTGTTTCATTCACAAATTCAACAGTTGTTCCTGCACTTTACACTGGTGTAGTAGAATCATTTGATTCTATCAAACAAACTCTTAAATTTGTTGGTAAAGATTCAGTATCTTATGTTGGTGAGAAAGTATACTACCGCGGTCTTAACAACACACCAATCGCAACTGCTGATGACTTCGTAAAAGCATTAGAAAACGCTACTGGTACTGTTCAAGTTACTTATGAAGTAAAAGACGGCGTAACTACATTCTACATCTACAGCATTGCTGCAACAGGTAACAAACCAGTTGAAACTGGTGCTACAGCAACTTCAGAATTAGCAAAAGCTATCCAAGCTGCTGACGCTGTAACAAACACTGGATACACTCAAGCTTCTTGGGATGCATTCCAAGCTGCATTAACTAATGCTAAAGCAATCGCTAGCAACAGTGCTTCAACTGATGCACAAAAACTTGCTGCTAAAGATGCTTTAAACACTGCACGTGCTAACTTAACTGTACAAACAGGTGAATTAACATCAGTAGTAATTACTTCATTCGAAGCAAAAGCTGCTAACTCAGTTGCTGCTGCATTAGGCATCTACTCTGAGTACGCTGTAGCAGGTACTGTAGCTGACACTGCTATCACTTCTGTGGAACTTGTTTACACATTAGAAGATGGTACGACTGTTCCAGCTCGTACAGTAACAGTAACAAACGGTGCATTCACTGATGCATTACCAGTATCAACTGGTACTGTTAAATCAGTTAAAGCTCAAGTTGGTGGCAAAGCTACTGCTGACAAAGCTGTTACAGTAAAAGTACAACCTTAATTATCATAATTGAATAAAGATATAAACCATTTTAGGTTTATATCTTTATTTTTAATAAAAATTGCCTAATTATAGGAGGACATAGTAATGAAAAAAGGATTTAAAGCGGTAACAGCTGCAGCATTAGCTATCTCGGCATTAACGCCAGTTGCAGCATTTGCAGCAGAAAACACTGTAGAAAACGGTGTTTATACAACTACAAACTTCTACTCACTTGACGCTTTCAAAAAACTTTCAGGCTCAGCTAAAGCAGCAGCTTTAACATCTGAAGGTGCTGTAATCGTTGTGGCTGGTAAAGTTTACACTGGTGCTAACGTACTTAGCCTAAATGATACACAATTAGATGCTTCTGCAGTTACTGTTGATGCTTATAATGCAGCTAATGATAACAAATTAGTTTCAGGTAAACCAATTGGTGAAGGTACAGAAACTGGAGAACTAAAAGTAGCATCAGTAAATATGATTAATGCTACACAGCTTGAAGTGAAATTTAATCAAAAAGTAGACAAAGCAACAGCAGAAACAATTGCTAACTATACATTTTTTGCATTAGATGACCAATCTGCAACTAGCACAACAACTGCTGAGTTATCAACGGATGGCAAAACTGTTACTGTAACAGTCGATAATGCATTATCAAAAAGATATCAAGTAAAAGTTAATGACGTTGAATTAGATGGTAATTCAAATATTAAAGTAAGCTATAACGAGACATTAACATTTAAAGCAGATACAACTGCTCCAACAATTACTGGTTTTGAACAAATTAGCTCTTCAGCAGTACGAGTTAAATTCTCTGAGCCAGTTGACGATCTAGCGGCTACTGGAATTACTTATAAGGATTCTAAAGGAGCAACAATAACAAAAGGATCAGGTACTGGACAAATTCCATCTGTATCTATCACAGGTCCTGTATCATATGTTGACTTCGATTTAACTCAAATTACAGCTGGTGAAAAAGTAACAATTACTTTCAATGGTCTAGTTGATATGGCAGGTAATTTAGTAAACCCTCAACCAGCTTCAGTTGTTGTTGAGAAGAAAAACTTAGATGCATTTGCACCTACAATCTCTTCAATTTCTCAAACTGGAGCAAAAACTTTCAACATTAAGTTCTCTGCAGATTTAGATGGAGAATTAGCTACTGATACAGCAAATGTAGCTACTAATATTGTACTAGATCCAGCTAATGCTGTTACAGCAATTGATAAAGTTTCAGATAACGAATATAAAGTTACTGTTACAAATAACCTAAGTGGCTTAGCTACGGTTAAGGTATTAAAAACAAAAGTTGTGAATAAATTAGGTCAAGCTGCAGGGGCAACAGGTACACTTGATAAGTTAGTAACATTTAAAGAAGATGAGAAAACGCCAACTGCAACTTCTAAACTGACTACAGATAAATCTGGAAATGAAGTTATTGAATTAACATTTGATAAAGATGTTACTTTGGTTGGTTCAGCTCAAGTTACAGTATCAGGCTCTTATGTAAAGAATTATTTAACAACTTCAGTGCCAAATACTGATATTACAGCGGTATATGCAGATGGAACAGGCAAAAATAAAAAGGTTGTTCATATTCCATTAACGGCTCTAAATGTTGAAGGAGCAGTTTATAATTTATCTATAGTTAATAAGGCTTCAAATACAAATGGAATCATTAGTGATGCTGGCGTTGCAATTGATACTACAAAAGTATCGTTTACTCGTGGTAAAGATGCTTCAAACCCTTCAGCAAATACTCATGTAATTACTGCTGATGATATTGCTATTGGACCTGTTATTGGCAATAATAATGAAGTAACTGTAACGTATACAATTCCTAATGGTACTTCTCTTGAGGGTTCTACAGCTACTAACATTGCGAATTATACAATTGCAGGTGCAGAAATTGAGTCTGCATCACTAGCAGCTGCAAGTGGTACAACACAAGTAGTTACATTAAAATTAAAAGCAAATTCTAACACATTTACTGGTGTACGAAATGCTACAATTAAAAATGTTAAAATTGCAGGATCATCTAAAGTAATGGAGACAGTAACAAAAGCAACTGCTTCATTAAATGAAAATGTATTACCAACAATTAAATCTGCTGAAATTACTGGTGCTGATGAAATTACATTAACATTCTCTGAGAGTGTAACAAATGTAAACAGTGAATCATTCATCGTGAAAGCTGGTACATCAGCTCTTGCACAACATTCAACAGGTGCTGTAGTTTCATCTTCAGATGATACAAAAGTAACGATCACTTTAAATGCATCTTTAAGCGCTGCTGATTTAGCTGAAACAATTACTGTTGCTCCTAATACAGATGCCACAAAATTCAGTGTGGAGGATTTAGCAGCTAACAAATTAGCTAAATTCAATCCTATTACTGTAGTAAAACCATAAGCTTATTAATAATTTAAAAGTCTGTCAGAGGGAGATCTCTGGCAGACTTTTTATAAAATTTTTAAAGTAAATAAAACATGAAAAATAATCACCTTTTTATCACGAAAACACAAAAAATGTATTTTTATATAACATGTAAAGCGCAATTTTTGGGAAAATCACCGTAATAGCTAATTTAATTATTAATTATATATTTTTATCTATTACTTAACTTGGATAATGAGACCAACTTCTATAATTTTATTTTAGTATAATCTTTTATTAATGTAACTGCTTAAATGTTGGTCCTGTTTGAATAATATTACAAGTATAAACTAAAAATACATCAGGAACATAATAATGCTACTAGTATTAGATTGAAATTGATAGTATAAATAGATGGACAATAATATATTAGAAATCAAAAAAATTTTTTATTCTTTATTGGCTTAAATGATTTATGAACTGACCAAATAAAGTATTCATAGTAATATTTAATTAAAGACCATTCTCAAACATCTATTAGATACCCTCGCTAAAACTATCAGTGCCATTTTTGTAGGTTCATTGCTTTTCTGTTTCTTAGTGTTCCCCTATTTTATAATTTAATTCTGCTATGTTTTCTGTTTCTTCATAATCTATTACAACTTTAAATGTCTGAAGAATGATTTCATTGGTAATTTTTCTAGGTAATTTCCTTGCCGAGATATTGAATCAAGTGACTACATTTTTGGGAACCACTTTTGAAATACCTGGGTATGTAAAATGGAAGACTTAATGAGAATGAATCAAAGTTTATAGATATTTATTATCATTAATATGTTCTTTTAATTTATTTTCAGCAGATAGGTTATCTTTTTGTGTGGCCAGAACATCCCTTTCCATGTGTATCCCCGCAAATGCTTGCTTATTCTCCATGAATTTTAAAATGCCAATATAATAAAGATGCTTACGAATTTTTTTAAATAAAGATGCTTATTAACACATCTTATTTTCGTTAATATTTATTTTCAAAAAATCATATATTACATGGAACCGATTGTATTTTAATTATAATTATGTAAAAATTACATATAATGTTGTCAAATTGAAATGATCATGAGGTGAGTGTTTGAGGAAATTAGTGTTATTAAGTTGTTTGTGCTTCTTCTTTGCTATGAATCCACATACTATTTTTGCAAGTGAACCGACCTTTATAAAAGAGAATGTTCCATTAGATAAAGTATGGACCATTACGTTTAATCAAGAGGTTGATTTTTCGACAGTCAACAACGAAAACATTTATGTAACGGATCGTTACGGGAATAAAATCAGTACTTTTTTCGGGAATGAAATGAATACACCTAAAAATCAAGTGAAGATATCTAGTACCAGTGGATATACCTATTCCACTGAATATTTATTGCATCTCACACAGAATCTAAAAGACAAGAATGGAAATAGTCTGAATAAACCTACCGTCCTAAAGTTTAAAACGGTCGACAATCCAACCATAGGTGAAATAGGTAATATACATACTGCTGAAGAATTGTCTAATTATCTAAATGCTCATTATTCAGTGCTCGATACTGCGGTAGGAAAATGGGGAATGAAATTTACATCATCAGGATCACCGAACAGTAAATTAAGGATTGTTACGAGTTGGCAAGGTGGTTCACCTTATACCTTGCATTATGATGATGATGAGCTAGAAGCTTTGGAGTATGGTAGACCGATCACTAATGAAGAAGCTACCTTGGTGAAGAAGCAGTTGCGAGACTTCCAACGAGAAGTAGCGACAATTGCGATGGCTGTTTTTCCAAATGCGGCCATCGAGGGTGGCTATTATCAGGGTGGTTATAAATATCCTAACTTACAAGTTGGCTATTGGAGTGTACCTTTTCTAAGTTGGAAAAATTTTTATGGTGATGGTTATGATACTACCAATACCTCCAGGGATTTTCATTGGTATCCTAAAAATGATGATTACAACTTTGTAACGAATCAGCCCATAAAGAAAGTTTATGTGATTGATCCAACTACAGGTAAATATATCGCTTATGAAGATACCAACAAAGTTATCAAGATAAAAAAGGGTGAACAAGTTCAATTTGCCTTTGACATTCCAATAGATTCCAATTTAACGTATTCCGAAATTGGCTTAAGTTATACCTATTCCGATTACGCTAAGAAAAATATCATTTCTATCGATGAAATGGGCAATATCACTGGTAATAAGGCAGGAGAGCAAAGTATAAGTGTATCTTACTATTGGGATCCTTACGTCTACCATTACTTTACGATTAAAGTAGAAGAATAAGGTTGCTTGTTAATCTCTCAATCATTCCATTTTGAAATGGTATATTTTTTACACTAATATACCAACCATAAATTAATGTAATTTCATTATTTAGCCAATACTGTTCTTGTGGAGAGAGAGAATATCGTTTAAAATATACAATATCAGTAAGAAATAGATTAGCAGGAGGATACGTATGAAGAAAAATATAGGTGTACTATTTTTAGCGATTTTCATGCTTACTACGATTCTTTTACCTACTAGTAATACCGCTTCTGCTGCAAGTGATACGTTAGAGGTTGGTATTTACGTTGATGGGAAGTATCATATTAAATTTGCAGACTTTAAAAAGTTAAAGACTGCTGATAAAGCTAAGTTACTTATGAAGAATGGGGTTTACGTTTCTTTAGGAAAACAACTTGTTGAAGCCAAAAATATTTTTACAATGAATGATAAGCAGTTAGAAAGTTCTAAAATTACTGTAGCCGAATATTTAAACATAATTGGCGGAGGGCAGACCTCAGAATTTAAAGTAGAATCAATTGAGTAATAATTTGAGACCAGTTGAGGAGAAAATCTTCAACTGGTTATTTCATCTTGGTGAAATGAATTGATGTAGACCATATAGAGATAGGAAGTTTTAAAAGTGAAATTGAAATGGATGAGTGCCCTCATGATGGTATTCCTATTAACAACAGGATGTACAGATGATAAAACACCACAGAAGCAGGAAAAAGAAGCTGAAGAATTTCTAGAGCAATTAGAAACTACTAAAAATGAAACACTTGAATCGCAAGTGGAAAATGAAAAGGCGATTATAGAGCATCAACTATTTATTATGGAAAAATTAGATATAGCAGGTGGGAAATTTGTTGTAGGGAAAGAAGTAAAAGACGACGAGGCAAAACATCTTGCAGAAAAATATGCGGAACAAATGAAAAAAGAATATCCCAATCTCTCAGTAGTTATTACCATTATCCGTGATGGAAAAGAAATCACGAGTGTAGAGTTAGATTAATTGGCAGAATAGTGTAAAGTCAATGAAGGGTGTGCGTATTTAAATCGCCGCCCTTTTAGTAGTTTGTTATGAGTACCTTAATATTACTTCTCATACACCGTTGATTAAATAAGCTGGTGAATCATTTTAATTACTTAATCGATTTACCGATAATAAAAGTATTAATAGATAGATTAATCATTTAATAAATTCGGAAAATTTAGTTTTATAACTTAAGGGAGGATCTTCCATTGAACAAACGAAAATTAGCACTGTCTGCCTTTATGACTGTCCCAATTGTAGCAGTATCAGTTGTTCATCCAATAGAGAGTCTTGCGGAAAATCAGGATTGGGTTAATGAAGAAAGTGAAGTAATCGCCAACCCCGACATGAATGGCGTGAATGCTTATAGCGATATACAAGTATTAGCTGAAAGTGTACCGACTTTAACAGCTTCGACAGTTCAGGAACTTAGCGCACTTATTGAGAGTGGAATGAATCAATTTCAGACAAATGTGTCTATCCAATACACAGGCGATAGCTCAATCATTATGGAACAAATTAATGGCATCATAAAAAACAACCTACGCAACAATGATTATTTAAATGGAACAGTTGCAAGTTGGAAATATGGCTATAAGGGTACTGCTAATAATGTTGTCATTAGTATAAATTTCAACTATCATACGACATCAGAGCAGGAGGCCTTTATTCAGTCAGAGGTGAGACGGATTGTACAAAAAGAAATTAATCCATCAATGTCTGATTTTGAAAAAGTAAAGGCTATCAATGATTATATTGTATTAAATTCAACATACTCCTATAATTCATCGACAACACCGCATGCAGCCTATGCCATTCTTAATGAAGGGAAAGGGGTATGTCAGGCATACGCACTACTAGCCTATCGTTTATTGCAAGAGGCTGGAATGGAAGTACGCTATGTTACTGGCTGGGCTGGTGAGGCACATGCATGGAATATCGTAAAGGTAGATGGTCAATGGTATCATCTAGATACAACTTGGAATGATCCAGTATTCTCCGGAAGTGCGGGAGATATGTCTGATTATGTTAGCTATAAATACTTTTTAATCTCGGATAATGCTATTTTCCAAGACCATCAAATTGATGATTTAGGCTATCCAAGTGCAACAAGTGAGCGTTTTGTGGCAATGAGAAATGTAGAAAGCCCAATACAAATTAATAAAGTTTTATATTATCCAAATGGCGCTGACAATCAAAAATTATATAAGATCGATTTAGGGAATATGAATTTACAAGAAGAGAAGGTATCTGATACCCGTGTACAACATTTGTTTTATGCAAATGATTGGTTATATTTTAGTAACTATTCAAATGGTGGATATCTCTATAAAATGAAGGCTAATGGCTTAAATAGTACGATGCTTGCAAACAAACGAGTGACAAAGATAACACGTGAGGATAGCGATTTAGTAGCTTATAATAACAATGTTGAAATCTATCGTGAAAGTCTACAAGAGAATCCTATTGATGATACGAAAATTAACCAAGTTACAGAATTGACGAATCAAATCGTATTTCTCAGCAAAGATTTTAAAATGAAGGCAGAGCAATTATTTTCATTATTTGGTGATCTCCCGCAATCTGAGCAATCCCGACTTTCAGATGGAGTACAGCAGCGCATTAAGCTCATACAAGAGAAGTATCAAAAAATGGAGTCACTTACCTTTAATGACACAACAGCTTGGATATCTGTGCCGAAGGTGAATGATGTAAAGAAGCCTTGGACAATTCAGTTAAGCCAAGAAGTGTTAAACACACCTGAAAACTTAAAGCACATTGTATTACTTGATATGTTTGGCGATCCAATAGATATTTCTGTTCGAATAGATGGCAAAAAAATAACAGTGACGCCAACAAACAATTATATAGAAGGTATCCCCTACACGCTTGTCATCAATTCCAAATTGAAAAACGCAAATAATCAAACGTTAGATAAAGGCATCCATTTACAATTTAACTATCAAAAATGATTGAATTAAGAGAGAAGAAAATAAGAGTTTCGTGGCCAAATGCGTCACGAAGCTCTTATTTTTTTATGGTACAAGCTTGTAGTTTACATTCGTTTGAAGTATTCAGAAGATGGTATTTCAAACACTGCAATACGTCGCAATTGTTCAATTTCTTAAAAGGAAATTAATAATTATGTAACTTTTTGAGGCTATGACAAGTCTACTTTAAAGGGATGTACTAATAGTGTGAAAGCAACCAAAATAAGTTTAATAGAAAATAATCATGGTATTTTAGAATATCATTTGTTCCATATGAAGCTTTTGAAGGAGAAAGGCTAGCACTCTAGTACCGAATTCTACTTTATTCGATAAAAATCCCACATTTTGGGCTTTGTTCATGTTAAGATGGTAGAGACGATTTTAAGAGGAAAAAAGGAGATTGAGATGTTTAGAAAACTAAAGACTACATGTATTGTATCAGCAGTTGCGTTGGCTACGATTTTGCCAGGACAAGCGTCTGCATCAGCTACTAGTAACAATGGAATTCAGATAAAAAACAATGTTTCGATTACGATTAATGGAGAGACGATTCAAGTCAATGATCCTATTTTAAATAAATCGGATTTCTTATTATTACCAATGCGTGCATTGTATGAAGCGGTTGGTGCAAGTGTGGATTGGGATAAGGAAACGTTGACGGCATCAGCGATTCGCAATGGTAAGATGGTTGATTTAACGATCGATTCGAATACGGCTTTAGTAGATGGTCAAGAGGTTGCAATGGATGTTGCGCCATTTATGTATAAGGATCGTACCTACATGCCATTACGTTTCGTCAGCGAAAACTTTGATGGTGTTGTTAATTGGGATGAGACTACTCAATCGGTAGATATTACATTATCAGATGAAACAACAGCACCACCACAGGAAGACCCATATATCTTACATATCAATAACAAACGTATTGTCATGAAAGATCCGATTGTTACAAAGGATGGAAGAACATATCTACCTGCTAGCTATATTTATGATTATTTAGATGATTCATCTGGCACTTGGCAACCTGATGGTTCCTTTGAATTGCTAATTGGTGGTATGAGTTTTATTTTCAATGATAACAGCAATCAGGCTTTGATTAACAATGAGGCAGTGACAATGATCGAAAAGCCATTTATACAAAAAGGCAAAATGTATGTTCCTGCTAAGTTTCTTGTGGATGCATTAGGCGGGAATTTGCGTTATATCACAGAAAAAAAAGAAATGTATATTTATGTATATCGTTATATGTATACAAGCTCTTTCCTTGAAAAATCATACGGCACTACGTCATCGCCAGAGGTTATTCCTTCTGCTCGTTTAGAAGGGGATCGTGATCTATTTATTAGTGATAATCCAGAAACATTAACACGTAAACTTGTACCAATAAATAATGTAACACTTGCACAATACGACGTGAAGCCAACGAAAGCAATGAACAAGCACCGTGTCTTTGGCTGGCACTATAACACGCTAGGAACAGATGTCAATATTGGTATTACTGTTCAAAACAAGTCTATGACAGAGAGCATTAAAGTGACTGATTCGAAAGGCATTAACCAAAAAACAGGTAATAGCTGGGTAGGTCATGATATTGGTTTAACAATTGCTGATGCTGAATTAAATAATAAACTAAAAAAATCAGAGAGTAGTGGCATTGTTATCGCACCAGGTGAAACGAAGCTAATTGAAACATATGACCTACACTATGATTATATTATTGGTTTTTTACATGATTTAGATATTCAAGCAGTCAATGGTGGAAAGCCAGAATATACAATACGTACAGTGCTTTCAAAGGATAATACGGATTTAACAACCATCCATTCGGACCAGGTTGCGGTTGATGAGTATGCGAAACACCCAAGAGGTGCGTGGCCAAGTGCTTCAATTCTAGCAGAGCTACCAGCCTATACTGTAGATTCGCCTGAAGTAGGCTATAACATTTCCAATGGCCGTACAGACCATCTTCAAACGGCTGAAAATTCACTTTCTCAAATCAATGGAGCGGTTGGGAACCCAGGTCACTTCGGTATGAACTATAAAGTATCTATTCCTGTTGTCAATCCAACAGGCTCTACAAAAACGATTAAGCTGAAGTTGGCTGGTCGAGGAGGTTTATACAGCGGAGCGATTAAGGTGAATGGCAAAGTGTATTTAGTGCCTTCTTTAAGAGTCGGGGCAGAGTATGTTGAATTACCAGATTTTAAGATGAAGGGCTCGAAAGACACGATTGAATTAGAGCTAATGCATGCTGGTGGTGTCAACCTTCCAGTAGCAATCTATGTAGAAACAAAATAAAAAAGTCACTGGCACGGGCCATGTGACTTGGTACGTGCCATACTTTGAATTAATTCGGAGTGAAAAATGGCAAGAAAACTAATAACGATTATTGT
Organism: Lysinibacillus sp. OL1; assembly: GCF_004332175.1. NCBI lineage: Bacteria > Bacillati > Bacillota > Bacilli > Caryophanales > Bacillaceae > Lysinibacillus > Lysinibacillus sp. OL1. Next base: position 277,855 of record NZ_SJDS01000004.1, read on the forward strand.
AGTCCTTTTCATGCTTACACTAACAGTTAGCCCCATCAATGGACAAGCTGCTGGTTTAGGCAATAAAGTCAGTGAAGTTAAAACAGAGGTTTCACCACAGGTAATACATTCACAGCAAAACTATACGTCAGGTTCGATACGTCAGTTTGTAAATGTTTTAGATGTTAATTTAAATAATACATACACAAAACTAGAAATTGGTATGCCAAATCCTATTAATTCATTAAAAACAACATCAGCGATGGCTAAGCAAAACACAGTTGATGGGCATCGTGTTGTTGGGGCTGTCAATGCCTCTTACTTTTTAGGAAATGGTATGCCTGCGAACTTGTTAGCAGAAAACAATGAAATTGTGAACTATGGTATTTTGGGAGATACATATGATAGCCCAACACAAAAGCCAGTTGCATTTGGTTTATCGAAATCAGGGAAAGCGATTGCAGATTATTATTCTACGAATCTAACTTTCCAAGTGAATGGCAAAAGCTATCCTATTGATCTTATTAATAGTGAACGAGGAACAAATAAAAACGTTTTATATACACCGGAAAAAAGATCAACAGGGACAAATACATGGGGTGTAGAACTTGTTGTGTCAGGCGCTAGCCAAGATACAAGTACCCTGCATTTTGGTGATCAGTTCTCAGGTACAGTATCTCATGTAACAGCCTATGGAGCAGAAGGTAACTCTTCTGTACCAGCAGATGGCTTTGTTATCTCTGTACAAAATAAAGAGTTAGCCGCTGAATTAAGTAGCATTCCAGCAGGTACAAGCGTGGATGTCAGCTTATCGATCGATCAAAAATGGATGGATGCACAGTTCATTTTAGCTGCTGGACCAATGCTTGTGCGTAACGGCAAAGTGGATATTTCTATGCCAACGAATTCAGGGTTTGCTTCTACACGTAGTCCGCGTACAGCAGTAGCTATAGATGCTACAGGTACAAAGGTATCTCTTGTGACGATTGATGGTCGCATAAGTGGTCATAGTAATGGTGTTAATTTATCGGATTTAGCTGCTCATTTAATTTCAGTGGGTGCTTCTTCGGCTATTAATCTAGATGGAGGCGGCTCTACAGCAATGGTGGTGCGTAATCCAGGAGGTTATTTCGCTAATTTAGTGAATAGACCGTCAGAAGGTAGTGAACGTCGTGTATCTGCCATTTTACAGGTAGTGAATACAGCGCCACCAGGGAAAGTAAAATCAATTACGTTAAGTAGTGTTGGTCAAGTAATGAAAGGATCTTCTGTAGATATGCAAGTTGCAAGGGCTTATGATCAATACTTGAATCCAATGACCATCAACCCAGCAAATATGAACTGGACAGTTGAAGGAAATATCGGCAAAATGGACGGTGCAACCTTCACAGCAACACAAAAGGGTGAAGGGAAAATTATTGGGGAGTATGAAGGAATTCGTACGTCTGCGGCTGTGAAAGTAGTAGATCTAGCAGAGAAACCAATTGTACTAGATAGCTTTGATAATACTTCTTCTTGGACAACAGAAACAGCGAAAGCCAATGCTTCATTAGCAAGCTCTAAAGAGTATGCTAGACAGGGAACTGCTAGCTTACAAGTAAACTATGATTTTACAACAGCAGGCACAGGCACAAAAGCAGCCTATATGGTTGCGAAAACACCAATTGCTATTTCAGGGCAGCCTAAAAATATCGGTCTTTGGGTATTTGGCGATGCTGGTAAGCATTGGCTAAGAGGCGTTGTGATTGATGGTGCTGGAGCTAAGCATACAATTGATTTCACAAGTCAGGGCGGTTTAGACTGGAGTGGTTGGAAGTACGTGACGGCAGATATTCCAAGTGATCTACCACAGCCACTAAAATTCGAACGTTTGTATGTTGCTCAGCCAACAGCTTCTCTTCAAAAGAAAGGTCAGCTGTATTTCGATCAATTACAAGCAGTATATAAAGACAATCATGTGGAATTAGTTTATACAGATGTAACAAAAGGGCATTGGGCATTTTCCGAAATCCAAAGCTTATACGATCAATCTCTTATTAAAGGATACTCAAATGGAACGTTCAAACCTGAGGCATCCATTACACGTGCAGAGGCAGCTACGATCATCGCTAGGGCTTTAAATCTAACTACAACGAAGGATTCCAGCTTTAAAGATGTGAGTAAGAGCCATTATGCATACAGTGCCATTGCCGCAGTTGAGCAGGCTGGCATTATTAAAGGGCAAGAGGCAGGGAAGTTTAATCCAAACGGACAGCTTTCACGTGCTGAAATGTCTGCCATTTTAACAAGGGCCTATAAATTAACAGGTACAAGCAAAGTAAGCTTCTCAGATGTGAAATCAACACATTGGGCGTACAGCCATATCCAAGCACTTGTCGCAAATGATTTAACTGGCGGCTTCCCAGATAACACATTTAGACCAGATGCACAAATTACACGTGCTCAATTTGCAAGCTTCTTAAATAGATGTTTATCATTAAAATAAAGAAGACAAATCCTCTGTAACAGCTACAGAGGATTCTTTATGTTGTCTTGAAAAACAAAACAATTAACAGAATTTTTGTGAAAGGTGAAGTGGATATCCGTTGCTTGCTTACCTGTGAGCTAGCGAAAAGCACAACAACCCAAAACTTTTTATAAAGGTTTTCACTAATCATTTTATTGAGGAGTGCTGTCACTCAACATTTCTCCCCATTTTTCACTACTGTTAGTATGAAAGAAAAGGAAAGACACATTTTCAAAGAGGTTGATTGGAGTGGAGTCAGCGACACTCCTAGGGGATTGAGCGTCATAGATGAGACCCTGGAGCGAACGTAAGTGAGTGAAGCGGCTCATCGGACGCCCCCTGGAAAGGACGCTGGCGGCACGGAAATCAACCCATCGCTCGCTTTGCTAAATGTTTTTTTAGTGTTATCTTCTTTTCTAACAAAAAAACCGCCTTGTCCATAAAAGGACGAGGCGGTTTTAGATTAGAAAACGATATATTTCACATATTGCTTCCAAGTTAGCTCTTTAAAATGGCTCCAATGTATTTTCTCAACAGGTAATGTTCTGAAGGTATAGGCTTCGAGATTACGTTTCTCATTCGAAAGCATTGGCGTACCTTCATCAAGATAATCCATAAAGATAGCTGACTTAGCCGTTTTAAATTGCACATTGACATCAATTAGCTGTATTTTACCGTCCTGATTGATGATATACAATTTTTTGTTCCCTTTTTTAGCTGTAGCTAGCCACGATTTATCGACTTTATAAGAATCGAATGCTTCGTTAACAATAATAGAGGCTTTGCCAGTTGTTGAAAATGGAATGTCCTCAAGTGGGGCATCCTGCTGTAAGGTCACTTCATAATTAGTTGGTTGTGGCAAGGCAGCCGTTTTAGCTAGCTCATTTGCCCAAACTGTCTGATCGTCAGTAGCAATCGTTTGTTTATCTAATACGATGCCAGATAGATCATCCTTGACATGCTTCACCTTGAAATCTACAGTTTGTCCTTCCTCCACCTTTTGCCATTCCTTTTCTGATAAATAGGCATACATTGCTTTTTCATTCGAATAGATTTCAAAAGTTAGCGCACCAGCTTCTTCCTTAATCGCTGCCACCACACCATCAATAGGGCTGATAATACCCTGACGAGATTGAATTTGTGTAATTTGGGCTTCAAGTAACGCAATTTGACGATTTGTTTCAGCAATATGTCGATTTAACAGGGCAACTGCTGTAGATGCTGAATTTTGTTGAGCAAGCTCTAATTTTAGCGTTACAGATAGCTTGTCATTGATTTGATCCGTATTAATGGAGCTTTTTGGATTTGAATCGTCTCCATATTCATCCTCAATTTGATCAAGTGCATCCTGTAAATCTTGTAATTCTGTTTCATAGGCAGTGCGTTCAGATTCAAGCTTTGTTAACGCCTCATCCACCTCATCCGTTTTATAGGTAGCAAGTACATCATTCATCATCACTTCTTGGCCACGCTTTACATTCACAGCTGATAAGTTAGTTGCATCAGCAGTAATCGTGTATGTCTCAGCAGGTGCTACAATCGTTTCCTTATGAAGACGCTCTGTATTCGTGCCGATATAAGCTTTTTGAAATTCATCGATAAAGTAGGATCGTGTCACGTTGCTATTATCTTTAAAGACAAAATAAGCATTTATGCCGATTACTAGCATTGCTAACACGATGGTCGTAGTTGTCCATGGTCTTGTTTTGAGAAATGCCATCATCCTAACCCCCTAGCAATCCATTCTTTAATTGGTAGTACACTAATCAAACCAACAAATATGGCCATAAATAGCTGTACTCCAATCAATTTGACTACTAACATTTTTCTACTAGCTTCTTCCTCCCATTTTGATAAGAAGAGATACTGTACAATAGTGATTAAAACCGTTGTTACCGTCAATTGATTGAGGGTAAATAACACGAAATCTGTTTCAATCACCTGTAGGGCAGCAGGAGCTAAGGAGAAGAAAGAAAACATGGTTGTATAGCCTACTGCATAGAAAACAGCAAAGAGGATTGCTTTTTCAATTAATAGAAAGGCTACAACATAAAGCTGGACTTTTTTTATCCAATTATAAGGAATGTCCGTTAATAGATGTAATAGATAGGTAACACCATAATAGTGGAAGCAAAAATAGACGATTGCCCATAAAACGGCACCAAGCATCGAAAGGATACGTGCTACATAGTATTCATTTTGTAAATCCATTGCGAATAAGGATGTTAAATTTTCTGTCCCCATTCCCCAATATTCGCGAGCAGCAAACAACAGGATGAAAAGAATGAACACCGTTAGTACTCGTTTTTTATATCCGATGACCTCGCCTTCCTCTACGATGCTAGTAAAGTAGGTAGGATTTTTTAAGCTATGCCAGAACTTATAATGGTAAAACATAAAACAGCGTCCTTTCTTCCAAAATAGGATATCAAAGTTGTAGTATACACCTTGTAAAGATATTATGACATATGAAAAAAGCTGTTTTTTTCCAATAAATTCGAAAAAACATATTTTCTTATTATATGTCGATTGGTGAAAACCTCATATAACACCATTGTATAGTATAATTGAAATAACTTCCTGTTTTTCTAGCTAGTAATTTAGAAAAATTACTTTTGATATGTCTCATTTTGTAAATATATTAGAATGGCTTGAAATCAAGCAATTTACACCGATACTAAAGTCATAAATTCTAAATGAAAATGAATACAATCATTTTCCTATACATAAACGATGAAAGGGTGGTTCGATTGAATCGAAAATTGACAGCAGGGGTCATAACGGGTCTTTTATTGGCACCTACGGCTATAGCGAACGCACAGGAAAATGATGCACAATCTCGCGTCACAACACATACAGAGCAAGTTGCCTATATGAATGAGGTAGCGGCTGCCACGACAAGAGAGCAGCTTATTGCTCAATTTGGTAAGCTGTCAGAGAACTCATCGGCTGATGACATGGTCATTGCAAAAGGAGATCTTCAAGTTTTAAGTGCAGCAGGCTTTAATGAACACGAAGTTGCATTTATTGAAGCGAAGTATCGCTATGTGGAGGAGCAGCGTAGCTTATTAAGTGAGCTACAAAAATTAGGAAAAGAAATGACGGGAATCTCGTTTACAAGTAAAACATTTATTGCAGAGGTAGCCGCATACGATAGGAAATATGATAACTTTTTAAATATTGGCACGGATAATCTAAAAGCGTATGTAACTGTTCAAAAGGAATTTGAAGCAGCTGTCAATGAGGCGCTAGTGAATAATGCAAAAGACATTGCCAGTACAATTCGCGGCACTTCTTTACAATACGGCTATACTGATGCAGAACGCAATGCCTACTTTAAAGGCAAGGGAATGGATGTTGACAAATTAAATAAGTTAAAAGTGGATGCGACTAAAGCAGAAGGAGTAGCTACAGAATTAGTTCTGTTAGTTGAGTTATTGGAAAAATCCTCAGATTACTCAGCTGTTTTGCCTAAAATAAATAGTTTTACAGCGAATTATAATGGGTTGACAACAGAGCAAAAGAAAGTAATTGAAGCGTACAATCCAAATGATGATAAGGTTACACCTTTTAAAAAGTATAAGGATGCATTAGCAGGTTTGTCTGCTCTAGAAAAAGTGACTTCTAGTATTGCCGAGCTAAAAGGCAAACAGCCAGCAGATTTCACTTCAGCATCAAGCTTAATTAATGCGGTAGCAGCAATTGATAAAGCCTACAATAATCTGGATGCAGCGTCTAAAAATTTAGTAGAAACAGAATATAAGAGCATCGAACAATATCGTCAGGCGGCCAATATTTCGAAAAGCATTTCTACATTACGTGTATCCAAAGATGACGCTTATCGTATTGCAGTTAATGAGCTAAAAACAAAATACAACGGCCTAACAATTAATAAAGAATTTGTTAAAAATGCGAGTGAATTACAATCATCAATTGACAATATTACTGTGGCTGAAAGTATCGAAGCCCTTATAAAATTGATTGAGCCTAAAGCAGACAGTGAAAAAGTAGCTGCCATTAAAGCAGCACGTGCAGCTTATGATAATCCACCTGCTCCAACTGGAATAACAATCAATCCAAGCAATGTAAAAAAAATCGTCAGTAATTTAGCCGAGCTGACAGCGTGGGAGAAAAATTTAGGTGCTGCGTTAAAGGTAGATAAGTTAATTGATAGCTTAAATCCAGCTGAAAAAACTTTTGAAAGTAAGACACTCTCTGCCTGGACTGCCTTTAACAAGTTAAATGAAAATGATAAAGCGTTAGTGCAAGGAGCTGCAAAACTAACACTGTTTCAAAAATACGCTGATCTATCAAAAACAATCCATACATTAAAACCTTCAGCAGATTACAGCGCACAGCTTGCCGCAATAAGAAACCAAGTAGATAAATTAGATGCACAAGGTAGTGGCTATGAAGAAGCTCTTAATAATTTAAAAACACAGCTGATTGTAAAAATAGATGCTTTAATTGATGAAGAAAAAGCGGTAAAAGAAGTTATAGAGGAAATTGATCTGCTAGATAAAAATATAGCTATTGAAAAAATATTAACCGCACGAGCAAACTATAATGCGTTATCACCAACAGCTAAAAAGCGCGTAACGAATATTAAAGAGCTAACAGATTTAGAGAAATCCTATAAATCGGTTGTTAATGTCATCTCTCAATTTGAAAAATTGGATCCTTCCTCTAAAAGCTATATTTCTAAAGCAAAATCAGCTTATACGGCTTACTCCAAACTAGATAATGCTAATCAGGAGTTTGTTTTAAATTATAAGGGCTTGAGTAAAAAAGTACCTGTTATAGATGTTATTGTTCAAATTGATGCTTTAAATACTTCAAAAAAGACCTATAAAGATGATGTGCAAAAGGCAACGGGTGCTTATAACGCATTGAATAATATAGAGCCAAAACTTCAAGACGAGGTCATCAATTATGTTCACCTAACAAACGCACAAGGCTATATCAATACGGCCAAAGCATTTGATGACCGTATTATAGCCTTAGCAAATGAAGGCCCTGACACATTTGTCAAAAAGGTAGCCGAACTTACATTAGAATATAAAGCAATGGATAAGAACGCACAGAAGCTAGTGGAGCAAGCCAAAATGTTAAGCTCCTATGAAAAGGATAACAAGGCCGTAATCAAGGTGATTCAAATGATTGATGCCTTAAATCCAACAAATAAGGATTATACAAAAAGGGTTCTTGATGCACGTAAAGCCTATAATGCACTTGATCAAGTTTCCCAAAAGCGTGTAACAAACTATGCTAATCTCACTGCTGTAGAGGATGTTGCTTCCTTGATTGGTCTTATTGCGTCGTTAAAACCAACGAGTAAAACTTTCTATCAAGATATGAAAACAGCACGCGAGCTTTATGATTCCTTGCCAGCAGAGAAGCAGCAAGCGATCGTAAACTATGATGCACTGGTAGCAGCAGAGAATGAACAGGGGTTAGCACAGAGTGTAGTCGAGCTAATTAACTTAACCGAAGTGCAAGATGCAGACTACTTAACGAAGCTGATGAATGCTCGTGTAGCATATGATAAGCTATCATCTAACCAAAAGAAATTAGTGACGAATATTAAAGATTTAACAACTCGTGAAAAAGCAGTTAAACCAATTTTAAGTGTGATGGTTCAAATTAATGAATTAGACCCAGAATCAACAAGCTTTGTTAGTAAGGTAAACTCAGCACGTAAAGCGTATGATAAACTATCGAAGGAGCAAAAAAAATACATCGATAATATTGATATTCTCTTAAAATTTGAGCCTGTCTCTAGTGTGATGGAATTAATTAGTAAACTAAAATCTTCAAGTAACACATTCCTTCAAGATACATCACGAGCACGCTCACTTTACGATGCACTACCTGACGATATGAAGCAATACGTGACCAACTACTACTTATTGCAAGCAGCTGAGTCTAGTATTTTAGGTGCTGGAAATGTTATGCAAATGATTAATGACTTACCGTCCATTGATCCAAAGCAGTATGTGAAACGTATTCAAGAAATCCGTGCTGCATACAATGCTTTACCAAAAGATCAGCAACGGGCTGTTCAAAATTATAAAGTGCTACAAGATCAGGAAAAGCTAATAAAGCCTGTAATGAGTATTGTAGAAGATATCGATCGATTACTAACGGCAAAAGATATGAATAGCCAATACCAAAAGATTTTAAAAGCCTATGATAAGCTTAATGCGGATCAACGTCGCTATGTTTATAACGACCAGCTATTGCTTTCGCTAGATAATGTTATCAAGGTTTATAATAATATTGCTAAATTGAATCCAAAGGATAAATATTACTTTGGCATGGTGGAAGCGGCGCGTAAAGAATATGATAGTTTGAATACGACAGATAAACAACGTATCTCCAATTATTCTCTTTTACTCGAAGCAGAGAAAAGTTTAGCTGATGTGAAGAAGGTTGTGGAGATCATAGCGGGACTGTCTCCAAGCTCGTCGACGTATATTGAAGATGTGGCAAATGCCGTTGCTGCCTATAAGGCATTGGACTCTAAAATTAAAGGACAGGTCATTAATGAGGATGTCTTAAAGCAGGCTGAAAAAGATGTGGCTGCCGTTCTCAAAGTTGTTCAAGCAATCGGCAATATTGATCCAGATAGCTCATCATTCGAGAAAAAAGTGCTAGCAGCTCAAAAAGATTATAGTAATTTGTCCATTGAGCAACAGGGCTTAGTATATAATTACCGCATTCTAGAAGACTATCTTAAAATGATTCAATAGTATGATAAAAAAGGAGTTTTCCCAATGAATATAACGGGAAAACTCCTTTTATAAGTAAGAAAAAATGAATCCTAATATTAATTTCCAAAAAAGTGAAACTATATCATCTGAAATTCGTATCTTATAGTATAAATGGTCGCTTTGATGGGGAGGTACCATTCATACATTTTTATTTTGCCAACGTGAGGAGGTCGCCCTGTTGAAAAAATTATTGAGTATAATGGTACTTTCAATAGCTGCAACCGTAGGAAGTTTAACTAGTTTTAGTCAAGTAGAAGCAGCGTCTGCTAAGGCAGTAGATGTGACAAATTCATACTGGGCAAATGCTTCGATTCAACATATGCTCACAAAACAATATATGACTACATATAACGACAACACTTTTAAGCCAGAGCAAGCTATTACAAGGGCAGAGGCTGCTGCTGCCATTGCTCGATCCCTTCAAACAAACATTGACATTGAGAACCCTGTAAAATTCAAGGACGTTCCTACAACGCATCCATATTACAAGGAAATTTGCCAGCTTGTTAAACTGGGAGTTATTCAAAAAAGTGATGCCTTTCATCCAGAAGAGCCTTTAAAGCGTATGCAGGTGGCAAAAATGCTAGCTCTTGCGTATCAACTTAGGGTAGATAGCAAAAATAACAGTCAATTTGCGGATATTACACGTACGCATTGGGCAAAAGATTATATCGAATCCTTAGCAGATATCGGCATTATTAGTGGGGTAGATGCTAAGCATTTTGCTCCTGACCAATTGGTAACACGTGCGCAGTTTGCTGTATTTGTTGAGCGTAGCATGGCTTTTCAACAAAAAATTAAGGCGTTGGAAGTAGCCTATGACTATCTAGCAAAGGATTATATCCCAACTGTAAACCTTTCTTCTGAGTGGTCAAAAAAGGTGATTGAATTAATAAATGTTGAAAGACAGAAGAATAAGCTAGAACCTGTTGCTTATGATTCGGAACTTACACAAATTGCCATTATCAAAGCACAGGACATGGTAAATCGCCATTATTTTGAACACGTTTCTCCATTTTATGGAGCACCTTGGGATTTAGCGACATTATTTGATTACAACTATACAAGTTTTGGAGAGAATATTGCTAGAAATATTAAAACTCCTGAAATTGCTGTTAAGGCATGGATGGCTTCACCTAGCCATCGAGATAATATTTTAAAAGAGCACTATACGAACACAGGTGTTGCAATAGCACAGGATAGCAAAGGAAATTACTATTGGGTCCAAATGTTCTCTAGTCAATAAGTTGTTGTGTAACAAAGAATCGCTAATATTACAGAAATGTTACGAAAGTTCCAAATTACGATAAAAAAATCCCCTTTTTAACGCTGGAAATACCGCCAAACGTTGGTATTACAGCGTTTTTTTGCTGTCTAAAACCGTTACACAATTGAAAAATAACATTCGCCTCTTTTGTGATAGTCTATGTATAGGCAAAAAAGTTTTGAGAGGGGTATAACAAAAGTATGAATAAGAAATGGTTATTACCGATTTTTGCATCATTTATGTTATTTTCAACTACTAATATTAATACTGCTGAAGCAGCGTCTAAAGCAGATTTAACTGATACAGCTTCTAAATATTTAGGTGTTCCATATAAATATGGCGGTACTACAACTAGCGGTTTTGATTGCTCTGGCTTTACTTCTAAAGTATTTTCAGACTTAGGCATTCAATTAAACCGTACGTCAGGATCTCAATATCAACAAGGTAATGCAGTTGCCAAAAGTGATCTTCAAGTTGGCGATTTAGTATTTTTCAATACAAGTGGTAGTGGTATTTCACATGTGGGGATATACATAGGTGATGGTAAAATGATCCACTCTCAAACTGGTCAAGGTGTAAGCTACTCAAATGTTAATGACCCATATTATTGGGGCGATCGTTATGTAGGTGCTAAACGTGTGGCAACATTTGATGCTCAACAACAAGCTGAAGTAAAACAAGCAGCTATTGACTTTTCCGTATATGCTTCTCGTGCAGAGGTAGCAGTACAAATTGCAAAAGCTTTAAACTTAGATACATCTGATACTACTACTAGTTTCGTAGATGTAAAACCTACATATGCGCATGCAGGTGCTATTGCAGCTGTAGCAAAATTAGGTATCTTTGAAGGCGATGCAAATGGTAAATTCAACCCGTCTTCACCGATTACGCGTGCCCAAATTGCTAAAGTATTAGTGTTAGCGTTTGGTCTTGAAAATAATGGTGGAAGTGTAGCATTTAGTGATGTGCCTCAAAAGAGCTGGGCTAATGAATATGTTTCTACTCTAGCGTCAAATGGCATTACAAATGGTGACGGAGACGGTAGCTTCGGTTCCGATGAATTACTAAAAATCGAACAATTAAAAGTTTTTATTGAAAGAATCCAACAATAAGTTCATAAAGTTAACACTTTAATTGTGTCATAGATTGCAAGAAATGATCTTTTGAATAGCGTATAATGGAAGAAGGGTTTGCAATAGCAGACTCTTCTATTTTTATGATAATTTTGTAGGAAAGGATGTGAATTGGAAAATTAAATTTTAACAGTTCTATTGTATGATGCTTTATTTAGCTAATTTTGTTAAAATGGACACGTTAAGAGAACAAGAAGGGAGGAAATAAGACATTGAACATCAAAAAAATTAGTCTTATCTTGTGCGTCTTATTCATTTCGGCTTCTATGTTTACGATACATAGTGCAAGTGTCAGTGCAGCTAACAATTCGAATATAACATTTGAAGATGTTACTAAAAATCACCCAGCCTATGAAGAAATCAATTATTTAGTAAATTTGGGGGTAATTCAAGGTTACTTTGTGAATGGTAAGAGAGTCTTTGGCCCAAATAATAGTGTAACAAGAGGACAAGCAGCCAAAATGGTTGTTGTTGCCTCTGGTAATAAACCATTAGTGGTAAATAAATCTAGCTTTTCAGATGTGACAGTCGGCACTGAAATGTCAGGTTATATAGAACGTGCTGTACAGCTAGGATTTTTCGACAAAAATATAAAAGGTCAATTCTTACCAAATAAGCCTCTAACTCGTGGAGAAATGAGTTATGTATTAACAAAGGCTTTTAATTTAGATACTAGTGAGTATGAGGGGATCGACTCACCTTTTACTGATGTAGGAATCACACATGAATATGTGAAATACATCAATACAATCTATTATAATGGCATTACCAACGGAACAGGTAATACGTATTTACCGAATGGCACTGTAACACGTTCCCAATTCTCACTATTCGTTGCACGTGCAAACAGTGAAAAATATCGCTTAGAGCTTCCTGTAAAAGGTGTACAAGTTCCAGATACATCACAAGTCATTGGCTTAGTGAAGGTCACTACAGATGGGTTAAACATCCGTAAGACAAAAGATTCTACTTCAAGCACGAACATTGTGGGCAAAGTCAATACAGGCGGTAAATTATCAGTCTACGCTGTTGAAAGTAATTGGCTAAAGGTTACTTATAAAGGCGCATATGCCTATATCTATAAGCAATATGCAGAATTTGTAGATGCAGATGGCAATGCGTTAGGAACAGTCGAAAAAGAAGTAACGACAAAAAATGCTGTCAATTTATATGTGAAGCCTACATCTTCAGCAAAAGTCATTTCATCGATTAAAGCGAACGAAAAGCTTCCTGTTTACAAAACAATTGGTGGCTACTATTTAACACAAGTAAATGGTTTACCAGGTTATATTGTAGCGAATAGCACTACGGATATTGTGGAAGAAGAAAAGCCAAATCCAAATCCGAATCCAAATCCAGATCCAACGCCACCAGCTTCTGGTGATGTGCTAGGTAGAGTCACAGTGGCTAATTTAAATGTTCGCAGTCAAAGTAACTCTACATCAGCCGTGTTATTTAAGCTGAATAAAGGGGAGTATGTCCAAGTTAATAACATCAATGGTTACTGGGCAGAAATCACCTATAATGGCCAAACAGGCTATGTTCACAAGTCTTATTTGAAACTATTAAATCAAACAGCTAAACCTTTACAAAATCGTATTATCATCCTAGACCCAGGTCATGGTGGTAAAGATCCAGGTACAGTAAAGGGCTCTGCTTCTGAAAAGAACATTACATTAAAAGTCAGCACACAAGTGAAACAATTACTAGAGAATGCTGGTGCAAAAGTTTATATGACACGTACTGGTGATACGTATCCATCCTTACAAGATCGTGTAGACTTTACTCAAGCAAACTATGGTGAAATTTTTGTAAGTGTTCATGTCAACTCTGCTGCTAATACGTCAGCGTCTGGTACTGAAACATATTATGCAATATCTACAGGAGATATGTATCAGGAAGACATTGATTTAGCGACATATGTTAATAATCAAATTGTCAACAATTTAAATATGAAAAATCGTGGTGTCAAGCAAGAGCAATACTACGTAATTCGTAATATGGTGATCCCGTCTATTCTAGTAGAACTTGGTTTCTTAACGAATGCAGAGGATAACAGTAAAATGACAAATGATCAATACGTTAAATTATTTGCAGAATCTATTTATAATGGTATTTTGCAATACTATAAAAAACAATAATTGATTAAAGAGACGATTCCAAAGGTGTACGAGCCTTTGGGATCGTTTTTCTTATTCTCTATATACCCACATAAGAGAAAGACAAACTAATTGATAAAATTAGCTATAAAATTTTTCTAATCATACAAATAATGGGCTAAATTGATCGCTACGGCAAAGATAAGGAAAAGACACATTTGCACATATGATTGGAGTGGAGCCAGCGTCACTAGCGTCACAGATGAGAACCTGGCGGAACGGAAATCAACCTCCTGCCTTATGAAACGGCCTTTTTCCGCTAGTGACTTTATCAAAAAAAGTAAATGACTGCCTCCTTTATAAGAGGCAGCCATTTACGCTATTTCACGGTATTGATGAATTTAATATAATCCTTACTTATATATCCAGGTTCAGTGTTTAGTTTATCGGAAACAACTTGATACCAACCATTTGAGCTTGTATCTGTAACGATGACAGGCATATTACTTTTACTAAATGTGAAAAGTGGACTTTGACTTGTTGATGCATCTGCACGAACATTTAGTCCAGCTGTTGTTGTGAGAGCAATTTTATAAGGATTATTCGCATCTTTAAAGCCTAAAGCTTTTTCTGCACGATAGTAATGTCCTGCAATTTTTGCGCCCCAGAATGGATCTGAAGCGTATTTTACGTTAAAGCCGATAGCCTTAGAACCAACAACTGCACCATTCGTATAGCGTCCACCTGGCGTAATATAATTTGGCTGAAGGAATTTTTCAACTAGCTCATTAATATTGGCTTCCACACTATCAAACTTCTTGTTTAATGGATTTGTATCATAGACATATAATCCAAATAGATTGTTTAGATTTTGAGCGTGATCACTCATACCATAGGCACTCTCATGCTGTGCTAAGGATAAAATAAGCATAGCATTGATATGAGAATTGGCTTCCACTTCTTTTAATACAGAACCTAAACCAAGTAGTTTACTTTTAGTTGTGGCATTTTTATAAATCGTAGCACCTGAGCTTTCAACCTCTGCTAATTTTCCCACAATATATTGATCTAGCTCTTCTACAGTATATTGAGTTGTTGCACGAGCTGGTAAGAATTGATAGTAGTTATAGGCTTCTCCCTTTGAAGAACCATCAGCATTGGTAAAGTTGATGCCATCCCAGCTAAAGTATTTCTCACCCTGCTTCATAAAGCTAGGTGCCTTTCCATACACGTAACTAGCAGAATATTTATTAGTTTTATAATCATACAAGGTATGTTTTATTTCACCGTACTCATTTGTGTAATAAGAACGGCCTTTCACTAAAGCAGAAGGAATTAAGGTAACGTCAGCCTGCTTTAAATAGCCAGTATGACCAGCTAAGCGTACTTTTACTTGTGTGGCATCGCTACCTAGATATTCCATTTCTGTATTACCAGCAACTGCGATTTGATCCTTAATCGTTTCAGAATTTAGAGCAACATAATTATTCGTTACAACATAACCTGAAGTCATTTTAATAATTTTATCATTTTGAGTAATCACTAAGGAACTAGTCGTCATCGCCTTTTCTGCTGCTTCAAAGCTAGTAAAGGTTTGTTTGTCTACCAAGTTACCATTGGAAACTTCTTTGACGATATAGGCGGTAGTATGACCGTTATTACCATTATTATTGTTGTTCCCATTATTATTGGTATTACCGTTATTTTCGGAGTTACCATTGTTTTCATTTTTACCAGCGTCAACCTGATCAGCAAGAAGAATTAACCGTAGAATAAATGTCGATGCCTCACCAATTGTGGCATTGTCTCTAGGTAAAAACATGCCGTTGGAGCTTCCTTTAATAAGTCCTAATTGCGCACCGATTGCAACATCCTGTCGGAAATCTTTAAAAATAGTTGCATTGTCTTTGAAGGTAATAGAAGAAGTACCTTTTGGTATTTTTAAATAATCAACTGCTCTAATTAGCATAACTGCCATATGCTCTCTTGAAATACGGTCATCTGGTTTAAATGAGCCATCCGTATAGCCAGTAATAATTCCAGCAGTAGCAGCAAGCTTAATTTCATTTGCAAATAAATATGTGTCTGACACATCTGTAAACGTTATCTCGTTCTTTGTGTCCAAATTTAATGCTTTTGCTATGTATGTGGCGAATTCACCGCGTGTAACCGTAGCATTTGGACGATAGCTTCCATTTGCATCCTTCAGTAATGCATTTTTCTGAATTAAATAGCGTAGACCACTTTCATGCATATGTCCTGATAGCTCGTCTGCATAGGCAGATTGAGGCTGCCAAATGACTAGACTAACAAGCATCATGAGTAACATAAAAATTGATAGTTTTTTCATAGTTTTACCCTCCTAAACTGATATCATTTTAACAAAGTTACACAATCAAGATAAGGGTCAAATGTTAGAAATGCCATAAAATATACCAGCGTTTTATAGGCAATAAGTATGCTTTTATAATTTGATGTGACGGTTAGTTTTAAAGAGGGGAAGAAAAGTGAACCGAAATTCACATGAGTTTCTTCTATTATATATGTCGTTTGTGTTACCCCCAAAAAAATAATGCCGTACATTGCTTACTAAGAAACAATGTACGGCATTTTATTGAAATAATTATTAAAGCATTTCTGAAGTTGTTTTTGCTTGCATATGCAGCTGTAGGTAGTCTGGGCCACCTGCTTTTGAATCTGTACCTGACATGTTGAAGCCACCAAATGGTTGGTAACCAACGATTGCACCTGTACAGCCACGGTTGAAGTAAAGGTTTCCTACATGGAATTCTTCACGCGCTTTTTCTAGGTTCATGCGGTTTGTTGTGATAACAGCGCCTGTTAAACCGTATTCTGTATCGTTTGCAATTTCAATCGCATGGTCGAAATCTTTTGCTTTTGCAATGGCTACCACTGGTCCGAAGATTTCTTCCTTCATAATACGAGCAGAAGGATCTACGTCCGCGAACACAGTTGGTTGTACGAAGTAGCCGACTGAATCGTCTGCTGTACCACCAGCTACTAAACGACCTTCGCCTTTACCGATTTCAATGTACTCTGTAATTTTATTGAATGCTGCTTGGTCAATTACTGTTGCCATGAAGTTGCTGTAATCAGTTGGGTCACCCACTGTTAAAGCGTTTGTTAACTCTTCTACGCGATTTACCACTTGCTCATACACATCTTCTACGATGACAGCACGCGAACATGCTGAACATTTTTGACCTGAGAAACCAAATGCTGATTTCACGATGGATTGGGCAGCTAATTCTAAATCTGCTTCTTTATCCACTACGATTGTATCTTTACCGCCCATTTCAGCGATGACACGTTTAATCCAAATTTGGCCTTCGTTTAATACAGATGCACGTTGGTTGATACGTAAGCCAACATCACGTGAACCTGTGAAGCTGATGAAGCGTGTTTTTGGATGATCGACTAAGTAGTCACCTACTTCAGCACCAGAACCTGGTACGAAGTTCACCGCACCTGCTGGAAGACCAGCCTCTTCTAATACTTCGATAAATTTATACGCTACAACTGGCGTTGTAGAAGCTGGTTTTAATAACACTGTATTCCCTGTTACTAAAGCAGCTACTGTTGTACCAGCCATGATTGCAAATGGGAAGTTCCAAGGAGAAATGACAATACCGATTCCTAATGGAATGTAGTCATAACGGTTGTATTCACCTGGACGGCTTTCGACTGGCTGACCGTTTTTAATGCGTAGCATTTGGCGGCCATAGTATTCTAGGAAGTCGATTGCTTCCGCTGTATCTGCATCAGCCTCTGCCCATGGTTTCCCCGCTTCTTTTGTTAATAATGCAGAGAATTCATGTTTGCGACGACGGATAATCGCTGCCGCTTTGAAAAGAACGTCCGCACGAATGGCTGGATCAACTTTTTTCCACGTTTTGAATGTTTCATCTGCCGCTTGCATCGCTTTTTCAGCTAAATCTTTGCTTGCTTTCGAAACGCGACCAATGACTTCTGTTTTCTTTGCAGGATTGTACGAAACGATTTTATCTTCTGTTGTAATGCGCTCGCCACCAATAATTAGTGGGTAGTCTTGACCTAAATAACCTTCAACTTTATTTAAAGCCTCTACATAAGCATTGTAGTTTGCCTCTTGTGAAAAATCTGTGAATGGTTCGTGTTTGTATGGAATCATGTCAGTTTCCTCCCAGGTATAAGTAGTGCCAAATGATTATGCACCTTTTTAGATTGTGTTAATTATATAATGCAATATAATTTGGCATTAATCAACTCAAACTTTTAAAACTTTTTTAATTTTTGCATCTGCTTTTCATATTGGTGTTAGAATAAGCTTAATGGAATACAGGAGGACAAAATGGATAACAATGTACTACTAAGTATTTATAAATACGTCATTGAAAAAGGCGATATGGGAATTTGTGTGGTAGACACAGAGGGCAAATTGCTTATATACAATAAAAAAATGAGAGAATTAGAAGGCGTTAATGAGGATGAATTTGAGGAGAGGCGAGCCTTAGAGATTATTGATTTTGAAATCGAAAAAAGCGATATTTATAAGGTCCTCAGCTCTGAAACGCCAGTGCACAATATAAAAAAAACGTATTGGAATAAAAAAAATCAAGAAGTGACCTACATAAGCAATATTTATCCGTTGCACTATGAAGGCTCTTTAATAGGCGCTGTGGAATTTGCCCGAGATATTACACAGCTTGAATACATGATGTATCAGCCATTGAGAAGGTATGGCGCTCCATTGACATTTGACATCATCACGGCTGTATCACCAGTCATGAAGGATGTCATTGAAAAAGCAAAAATTGTGGCACTAAGTAGAATGCCTGTTGTGTTAATAGGGGAATCAGGTACTGGGATTGATATGGTTGCAGAGGGAATACATCATGATCTAAAGGTACAAAATGATATGTTTATTGCTTTAATTTGCCGTCGAGATGAGAAAACGGTATTAAAGCAATTTGAAAAATATATTGTGGAAAAGGAGAAAATAACCTTCTTTGCTGAGCGCATTGAATATTTATCTCTAGAAGCACAAGAAAAGATTGTTGAACTTTTTAATAATCATCCTAATCATCAGCATGTTTTAATTGCTAGTGTTGGCAAAGATCCAATTGATTTGATTCAAAAGCATGAGCTATCCAAAAAGCTTTACAGACTTTTTTCGGGTATTACGATTTATGTACCTCCTTTACGAGAAAGAAAAGAAGATATTATGCCTTTTATCGATGATTATTTCAAAAGACATCGTGATAGCTTTGGCTCATCTATTCACGGGCTTTCAGAAGAAGTGCGAGATACCTTTTTAAAATATGATTGGCCAGGAAATTTAAAGGAATTAGAAGTACTGCTGGATGAAATAACCTCATTGATCACCAATGAGACGATAGTTGAATCACATATGCTGCCAGTGCATTTCAAATGGAAAATCCAAAGCTCTTGTGAGGAGACGGAAAAAGAGATTTCTACGAGTGACTTGTTTGTCATTAAAAATCAACAGGATATTCGACCATTAGATGTCTATATGAAAGAGGTAGAGGAGTACTATATTTCAAAGGCATTGGATTTTCATCAAGGCAATATCTCCAAAACAGCTGCTGCCTTGGGGATTCGTCGACAAAGTTTACAGTATCGAGTTAAAAACTATAAGCTCAATAAAAAAAGCGAAAACAATGATTAACAATGTTTTCGCTTTTTGGATAGGTTCCTGAAACTGATGGATAGCTTCATGCTTGTATAATTATTTTCCTTTTTTCGAAAGGCGACCAAGCGCAAATGCTGCTGCTCCTAAGCCGATTGCCATGTTCGTTTTTTTGTTAAACACTTGTTTTGTCACAAGTGCTACATTTTGTGGACGCTCAGCTAAACGGCGCATAAAGTAACCGTACCAATCATTACCGAATGGTAGGTATGTGCAGAAATTATAGCCCTCACGAGCAAGGTCTAGCTGCATTTC
Source organism: Lysinibacillus sp. OL1 (assembly GCF_004332175.1). NCBI lineage: Bacteria > Bacillati > Bacillota > Bacilli > Caryophanales > Bacillaceae > Lysinibacillus > Lysinibacillus sp. OL1. Next base: position 297,577 of record NZ_SJDS01000004.1, read on the forward strand.
TTTACGGAAACCATATAGCATTTGGAATTCGAATTTTTCATTTGGAATATTGTGTTGTTTCACAAATTGTTTTACATGGTTGATCACATTATGGTCGTGTGTTGCAATCGAAGTAAATTTACCATGTAGCAAATGATATTCAATTAGTTTTAAGTAATTATGGTCAATATCAGTTTTAGATTGATAAGCCACATTCTCAGGTTCTTTATAAGCGCCTTTTACAATACGTAAGCGGAAGTTTTTATATTTCTCAATATTTTCCTCTGATTCGAAGAAGTAAGCTTGAATAACTGTCCCTACGTTATCATACTCTTTGTGTAATTCCTCTAATAACTCAAAAGAGCTATGTAAACGCTCGTAGTTTTCCATATCAAAATTCACGAAAATATTATATTGATGTGCAAGAGCTACGATTTCTTTTAAGTTTTCATAGCAAAATGCGTAATCAATATCTAAACCCAGTTGTGAAGGTTTAAGAGAGATGTGTGCATCAAGCTGTTCATCATGAATTGCTTGTACAACAGCTAAAATATTATTTTTGGCAGCAGTTGCCTCTGATTTTTCGTAGACGAACTCGCCTAGATTATCGACTGTACAAGAAATATTGGCCTTGTTTAATTCTTTAATCGATTGCACAACTTCTGGTAGACTTGTGCCAGCAACAACACTTTGCGCACCCATTTTTAAACCATATTTTTGTGCAGCGCTGTTTAATAATTTGTTCTCTGATAAGTAAATGAAAAAGTCACGTAATACCATCATATGCCTCCAAAAATGAAAAATTTAAATTCTTGGCGATTATAACACTTTTTTTGAAAAGTAAAATAGTTTGATTTTCAGAAAAAATATTTTTCAAAGTCAGTTAGTGAGATAAACTATTGCAGTCATTGACTTTTTCATAAAAAAATTTTTCATAAAAAAATTTTTTTCAAAAAAAAAGGACTTTTCAAAATAGTAGATTTGCTTTATGTTGATTAGTATATGTCTAAATTTGCGCATATGTATAATATAGGGCTTTTTGATAGTGGGTTACTTGAATGGCAAGAGAGTATTTAAACTTAAAATATAGAACTATTAGTTTTTTAATATAATTTATTGGTGGGTATTCTTAGAAGTGATTCTTAGATATCCACTTTTTCGTTTTTCAATTTAAATATCATATTAATAGTAGTTTATAGTAAAAAAGGACAGGGTGTATTATAATAAAATGGTATATAATCAAGATTAAATTATGTACGTTTTGTGAATTTATAGTTACTTTTGATTTAGAATAGTGTGTCTATATAAGCAATACAAAAGGGAAAATGACTACTCTAAACTAAGATAAGGTGGAAAGTATGGCAAGAGGCAGAAAAGTTAATTCAAATGGCGAACAAAGTAAACAACTATTACTTGAAAAAGCGATAGAGCTATTTTCTGATAAAGGTTATCATCACACAAAAATTAGTGACATTGTAAAGGCTGCCAATGTAACTCAGCCTACCTTTTATCTCTATTTTAAAAGCAAGGATGCCCTTTATAACGATTTGAATGCGCAATTTCAAAGCGGATTCTTGGCAGTAATGAATAGTAAGTCAACTGACATTATTGAATATGGATTACAGGGTTTTATCACGCTCTTAGAGCAAAAGTTATTGAACTTGTTCGTATACATAATTGAAAATCCTGAATTAACAAAAATAGGTTTTATTGAATCCAAGCAAGCACATTTGGTAAAAAACCAAATGACACAGCAATTGATCCACCTTATTTATCTGCATGATTGTGACAAAGATCTACAATTGTATAGTGTGGATATAAAAATCATGATCGATAGTTTAGTAGGCTCAGTAGAAAGACTCATCATCACGAATTTATTAGAAGAAAAAAGGTTACCTGCAGAACTTGCGAATGATATTGTACAATTATATTTTTGGAAAACCAAAAAAGTGATATAAAAAACTGTCATCGATACTTATTATCGATGACAGTTTTTTTAATTGCTTATTTTTATATGCTGATAGTAGCCCTTCTGATCTTTGCTCTTTGGGTGAATAAGTAGCATATATTCCTGATCCGCTAATAAAGCACTCTTAGGTGTAACAGTTATTGAACGCCCTTCAATTTTAACTGCTACGGGTACTTCCTTAGCTCCTAGAGCAGCCAGTTGAATGTTGCTCTTAGCGAATTGTGAAGTAAGCCCTGTAGGAATTTTCACGGTAAATTTTTGTGTGTCAGCTATATTTTTTACTGTGGAAAGTTGTTTATATTTAGGATATTTCTCCTTCAATGCATCATAATGTGCCTGGAAAATAGGTGCTGTTGAGGTTGGAACATTTGGCTTAACGCCTACTTCATGAATAGTATGACCCGCAGGACCCGTAAATTTACCAACTGTAAGCTTTAAATAGCTTCCATCCTGTAATGTGTAAAAGCCTTGCATAGCACCTTTCCCATAGGTTGTTTCTCCGTATAAAATAGCAGCCTTTTGGTCTTTCAATGATGCGGAAAGCATTTCAGAAGCACTGGCACTATAGCGGTTTACAAGGATACGGGTATCTTTAGGAAACTTTGTATCTTGTTGAACTGCTGGGATGGTATAAGAGTTATGCGCTTCTTCTAATAAATACGCCACTTTAGCAGATTGGAATAATCCTGTTAGTTCTTCAGCTGTTGTCACATAACCTCCACCATTATTTTGTAAATCTAAGATGAACGATGTTGCACCCCGTTTTTTTAAATCTATCAGTGCATTTTTAACAAGCTGTGCACCATCCTCTGAAAAGGAAGCCAACGAAATATAGCCCACATTCCCAAATAGCAGGTCAGTTTGTACATTCGGTAATGTGAATGTTTTACGTGTAATAGTTTTGGTAGTATTTGAACCGTCACTATTCTTTAATGTAATTTCCACCTTAGTCCCTTCATTACCGATTAAAAGGGAAGAGGCCTCTTGTGTAGAACGCCCGATAATGGATTCACCATTAACGCCAATTATGATATCTCCAGCCTGAACACCAGCCTCAAATGCGCCACTGCCTTCAATTACTTGTAAAATATGAATTCCATCTTCGCGTTCTTCAATCACCACACCTATACCTATAGTAGCTAGGTTGATGCTATTCATATAATTTTCAAATTCTTGTTTAGTGAAGTAGGTTGAGTAAGGATCAAGCATACTCATGATTTCTGAGATGGATGTAGCCTTCTCTAAGTTTCCATTAATTGTTCCAACGTAAGTATCTTTCACAATCTCCTTAATTTCCTTGATAAGCTGTTGATCATTTTCAGCAGCGTGAGTAGTTGTAAAAGGGAGAAGGAAGAAGCCTAGAACAAATACGAATGACCATAATAACTTTTTCATTGGACACCTCTTTTCTAGAACTCAAAATAGAATGTATCCTTATTAGGTATTAAATGGATGGTTACATTATGCAATTGAGTATCTATTTTTTATTATACATGAAGCCATAGCTATAGTGGTGGACTTATGAGATAGAAAAAGAATCTACTTGTCGCTATGGGCAAGTAGATTCTTGTAAATTATTTTTTTATCAATTTATGAATAATAATACCAATTGATGCACCAACAATAGCTGGTAAAAGCCAGCCTAAATTTTGTTCATACATTGGCAATGCTTTTAGGATAGTTTCATAAGGTGTAATTTCAACTTTCATTTGTTTTAAGCCATCATATAGACTGACAAGGAAAGTTGGAACGAGCGCTAAAATATAAACAATTTGTCCACCTTTAAAGAAATGATCTGCTAGTGACAAGACCATCAATACCATAGCTAAAGGATAAATAATTAATAGTACAGGTAGTGATGCACTAATTATTGTTGAAAGTCCCACATTTGTAATAGCTGTACTAAAAATAGTGAAGACAACTAAAAACGTTTTATATGAAATTTGAGGGAATAGCTTATGGAAAAATTGTGCATTAGCAGTTAATAAACCAACAGCTGTGGATATACAAGCTAGTAAAATAGTCGCAGACAAAATAATACTTCCAAGATTTCCAAAGAGCACCTCAGCTGATTTTGCAATAATATTTCCGCCATTATCAGAAATACCGATTGCATTGATACTTGTATTACCAATATGCCCTAGAGAGATATAGACAAAGGATAAACCTATTGCAGCAACGACCCCCGCAAAAATCGTTGTTTTAACTTGTTTTCTTGTATCTTTCATACCCATATCACGCAAGGCCTGTAAAATGACGATACCAAAAACAAGAGCACTTAGAACGTCCATCGTTAAGTAACCTTGTACAAATCCTTCAGCTAAAGGTGACACTTTATAGTTTCCTACAGCTTCTCCTGGTTCTCCCATAGGAGAAATAAAACTTTTAACAGCAAGCAATAAAATAACGAAAAGTAGGGCAGGTGTCAAAATTTTTCCTACTCGATCAACGAGCTTCGAAGGATTAATAGATAAATAGAGAATTAACGTGAAAAACAAAATAGATGTGATAAAAAGTGGTGCCCAATGATCCCTCATACCTTCAGAGAGAAACGGAGCAATGCCTATTTCGTAGGACACAGATCCTGTTCGTGGTACAGCAAAGAACGGTCCAATTGCTAAGTAAACAATGGAGGTGAAAATCACCCCAAAAGCAGGACTAACACGGTTAGCAAGCAGTTGTAAATCGCCTCCTGCTTTGGCAACAGCAACAATCGCTAACAGTGGTAGACCAACACCTGTTATCAGGAAACCAATCATGGCTACAGTGACGTTTTCACCTGCTTGTTGGCCTAATAATGGTGGGAAAATAATATTACCAGCACCCAAGAACAAGGCAAATAGTAGTAATCCTACTGCTAAATTTCCTTTGATGAAATGCAAGATGTTTTTCATAAGTATATTAACTCCTTTAAGATTGAAAAGATAAAACTTTCTAAAAATTTTAAATACAGAAATGTATGTTATCATAGGAACACTAATCTTGCAATGAAAACAGTATTTCAATATAGTCGGATTTCGTCGTATTCTATAAGTTTCCTATAATGTTTGAAAAATAGTCAGTTTTTCCGATTTTTCATGCAATAATTATCTAGTATGATAGACACACAAGAGAATATTCTAGCACGAACGGAGGCACTTTGGTATGCAAAAGACAAAAAAATGGAGAATTCTTGTTCTAAGTACTTTAGCAACTTCATTTTTAGCATTACAAACAGCAGAAGCAGCAACATATACTGTACAAAAAGGAGATACTTTAACGAAAATCGCTCAAAATCATCAAGTCACGATTGGGGATATTATGAAGTGGAATAATCTATCGAAAGATACGATTTATGTAGCTCAAAAGCTTGAGATTCCAAAACAATCATCGAATGAGGAAGTAAAGCCTTCCACTCCATCAACATCTGGAAAACCAGCAGCAAGTTCTCATACAGTAGCTAAAGGTGACACATTATCAAAAATCGCAAAGCTATATAATGTGACAATTAAGGAGATAATGGATTGGAATAAGCTTGAAAAAGACACAATTTTTGTTGGGCAAGTGTTGAAGCTTTCTCCAGGCGCAGTAATACCCGATGGCGGTACTATACATAATAATGTGACTTCAGGTACGGGCACTCCGTCAAAAGTAACTGCGAAAGACCCTACAGCTAATGGACAAGCGATTTATAACAAAACAGTGGAAGTTGCCAATACATTGGTTGGAACACCCTATCTATATGGTGGAAATACACCTGTAGGGCTTGATTGCAGTGGTTTTATTTTTTATGCCTTTAATCAAGGCGGTTTAAAAATAGGAAGAGCAAGCAGTGAGGGCTATTTTTACGGGAATACTACCCATGTAGAAAATCCAGTACCTGGCGATTTAGTATTCTTTGAGAATACGTATAAAGAAGGTATTTCTCATATGGGAATATATCTCGGTGATAATAAATTCATTCATGCAGGTACAGATGGTGTAGAAGTTTCGGATGTTACGTACTCTTACTGGTCTTCTAAATTAGTAGCCTACAAACGTTTTGATAGCGTGAAATAAAAAGTAGCGATTTTTGTCTAGGCAAAAATCGCTTTTAATTTTAGTAAAACCCCCTTCTCTTTTTTAGGAGAAGGGGGTTTTAGGTTATTGTGTTACACGTGCTGTCCAACGAGAGAGGTCAGCGTCTTTAGCATTCACAAGTTCTGCTGGGAAAATAAACGTCCAAGGCTTTGTAGAGTTTGGTTGAACAGTTAAAATTGGATTCATTTTAAATGAACCTTTTGCAATTTGTTTTCCTGTTGCATCAATAATTTCTAACGGTAATTGCTCTAAATTGATTGCTTTCTTATGCCCATTGCGGATAAAAATGGTTGCATTTAAATTACCATTTTCAGCTAGTTTTGCCTGTAAACCAGTGAAGTTTACCTCTGTTTCGCCTAACTCTGGTAAAGTTTTGACGATTTTCGCAAGCTCTTCTTTTTGTGCTTCTGGTAATTGTTCTTCCCATGATGGATCTAATTCTAATTGATGACCACGAAGGGAAACTAGGTTAAAGGCAATTTTCCAACCATCTTCTGGCACTTCATCTGCCTTAATTGTAGCATTTTCAAACTCAAACACCCATGGACGGGCACTTTCTGCTGGAATTGTACCTAGTGCTTTAAAATCGAATTTTTTAGATGCTACAAGCTCATCGTTTTTATCCAAGATGAAAAGCTCAATTTCACCTAGTTCAATTGCTTGGGGTAAGGATGAACGGAAAAATGCACGAACAAGCCATTTACGAGTGAGTATGTCTTCTTCAATACTAATAGAAGATAGTGATAATTGATTTGGTTTCAATGGTTCTAGCTCATTCGCTAGGAAGTTAAAAATGTATTTTTGTTCTTGTGGCACATCCCACTCAGGATGGAATGATAATTTTGTTTCTACATCACGATTATCACCCGTGTTTTTTGCAGTATTTCCTAATAAATCTTTTGAATCAATTGTGTTTTCCTGAACAACTTTATCAGATTTTTTAAAGAATGAAAATAAGCCCATTATTGTGCCTCCTGTTGTGCCTCAACTGTTTTCATGAAGCCTGTAATTTCAATGATTATTGAACGACGTAATTCCTGGAAGTTTTTACCGAATAATTCAAGTCCTTCACGTTGGTAAATACGCATTGGATCTTCTTGCTGATAGTGACGTAAACCGATTCCTTCTTTTAAATGACTCATTGCCTCTAGATGCTTTACCCAACCACTATCAATATGGCTAAGCATGATTTGAGGAAGTACTTCCATTACTCTTTCGTTTTCAGCAAATTTCTCCATATGACTTAACAGTTCTTGTTCAGAAGGCTGAACATCCATTAAAATTTGCTTTACTTTTCCAACTTCGCGATCGATTGTAACGGGTGTGATGAACAGGGAGTTAAGTGCGTACTCCATTTGATCATAATCCCAATCAATAGAAGATACATCTTCAGGTGCAGCGTCATGAACAGCAAATTCAACGGTTTCACGAAGCATTTTTTTTAGCTCACCCATCAAGTCTTCACCAGCTAAAATTTTGTCGCGTAAGCCATAAAGAACCGCACGCTGGTCATTAATGACATCGTCTAGCTTTAAGTTGTATTCACGCATGCTGTACTGTGAACCTTCAACAATACGCTGTGTACGGTCTATAAGCTCTTGTACCTCTTTATTTTGAATAATGCCCTTATCATCTACAATCATTTTTGCAGAGAATTTTTCTACTTCTTCTTTTGCGTAGCGTCGGAACATATCATCTTCAATAGAGAGAATGAAGCGGCTTTCACCTATATCACCTTGACGACCTGAACGTCCACGTAACTGATTGTCTACACGGCGACTTTCATGTTTTTCAGTCCCGATTACATATAAACCTCCAAGTTCATGGACATCATCACCTAGCATGATATCTGTACCACGACCAGCCATGTTTGTCGCTACAGTAATACGACCCTTTTGACCTGCCTGTGAAATAAGTTCAACTTCTTGTTCAACTGTTTTTGCATTAAGTAATTGGAATGTTAATTTTTCCTTTTTCAGATAGTCAGCTACAGTTTCAGACTGTAATATCGATGTTGTTCCAATAAGAATTGGCTGGCCTTTTTCGTGGCGCTTTTTCACCTCAGCTGCAACATACTTATATTTTGCTTCTTGTGTGCTAAAAATAATATCAGGCTGATCAACACGTTGACGTGGACGGTTTGTTGGAATTTGGATAACTTCCATGCCGTACACTTCGCGAATTTCCTTTTCCTGAGTTTTCGCTGTACCTGTCATCCCAGAAAGCTTAGGATACATACGGAAATAGTTTTGAATAGTAATTTGCGCTTGGGATTTATTTTCATCCGTAATGACTACGCCTTCTTTAGCTTCAATTGCTTGATGTAAGCCATCAGAAAGTGAACGACCTTCTAAAATACGACCAGTAAACATGTCAACAAGCTCAATTTTGTCTTCTTTTACAATGTAATCAACATCGCGCTTAAACATAACATGTGCACGCACAGCTTGGATTACATAATGGAAAAGTGTTTGATGCTCTAAGTCATACAGATTGTCTACATTGAAGGCTGCTTCAACCTTTTCTATTCCTTTATCTGTAAGAGAAGTAGCCTTTGTTTCTTCATCGAAATCATAATCTTCGTCTGCTTTAAAGCGTTTCGCTAACATAGCAGCAATACGATGCAATTCATCGTTAGAGGGCATTTTACCTGCGATAATTAACGGTGTTTTTGCTTCATCGATTAATACACTATCCACTTCATCAATAATAGCAAAGTGATAAGGACGCTGTACTTTATCTGCTAAGCTATAAGCCATATTGTCACGTAAATAGTCGAAGCCAAACTCAGTACCCACACCGTATGTAATATCTGCATTGTAGGCTTCTTTCTTTTCACCAGGTTCCATCATCGGTACATTTAAACCGACAGTTAAGCCAAGGAAACGATGGATTTGACCGACTAGCTCATAGTCACGTTTCGCTAGGTAATCATTAACTGTAATGACATGAACACCTTTACCTTCTAATGCACGCACATAAGAGGGGAGAGAAGCAACAAGTGTTTTACCTTCACCAGTAGGCATTTCAGCAATATTACCTTCTGTTAATACTAGACCACCGATAAGCTGCACATCAAAATGACGCATTCCTAATACACGCTTTGAGGCTTCGCGTACTACAGCAAATGCGTCTGGGATGATTGATGTAATAGGCTCACCTTGTTCTAATTGATCTTTGAAAATAAAAGTCATTTCTCGTAATTCGGCATCTGACTTGTTAACATATTTTTCTTCAAGATTGTTAATTTGGTCTACTATTTTGTAGTAGCGTTTTAATTGACGAGCACTAGTTTGCTCTTTATTACTTTTGAAAATTGAGAACATGAAATATACGCTCCTTTAAAGTTGTCTACATGCTAGACACTCCATTATTCTATCAAATTTTGCGAATGGTGACTACATTTGACTGTATAGGAATCTATTAATGCTAAAATGTACAAAATATTTGTGAAATCGTGGAAAATGTTTAGAAAAAGTATATTTCAATGCTTGTTCATGCTATAATCAATTTGGATTTCAATGTAGATTATTTATTTGAGGAGGAGAGACATGCTTTACGTGTCTTTAATAGCAGCATTTGTTGCATCCATTTTGTTAACTCCATTAGTGAAACGTTTAGCGTTTAGAATAGGTGCAGTCGACGCACCAAACTATCGAAAAGTACATGCTCGAATTATGCCAAGACTTGGTGGTTTAGCCATTTTCCTTGCCTTTATTATTGGCGTGACTATTTTATACTCATTTTTAGTTCATACAAAACATGGTAGTAACGAGGCTTTATTAGCTATCATTATTGGTGCTTGTATAATCGTTATCACGGGTGTTATTGATGATATGCGTGAGATTTCTGCGAAAGCAAAAATGCTTGGTCAACTAGTTGCAGCACTGATTGTTGTTTTTGTAGGCGGTATTGAAATTGAAATGGTTAATCTACCGTTCTTAGGTACATTAGACTTTGGGTTACTGAGTATTCCATTAACGATTATCTGGATCATCGGTATTACAAATGCCATTAATTTAATTGATGGCTTAGATGGTTTAGCGGCAGGTGTTTCTACGATTGCGCTGATAACAATAGCTGTCATGGCGTTTATTTTGAGCAATGTGTTTGTTTTAGCGTTAGCAGCCATTTTAGCTGTAGCTTCACTTGGTTTCTTATTTTATAATTTCCACCCTGCCAAAATTTTCATGGGTGATACAGGAGCATTGTTCCTTGGATTTATGATTTCCGTGTTAGCGTTACTTGGTTTCAAAAATATTACATTCGTAGCTTTAATCATCCCAATTATTATTCTTGGTGTTCCGATTTCTGATACATTCTTTGCGATTGTTCGTCGTGTTCGCATGAAGAAGAAATGGTCTGACCCAGATAAATCCCATTTACACCATCGATTACTCGATATGGGCTTTACACATCGACAAACAGTTCTAATTATTTACGGAATTGCAGTAATGTTTGGATTAGCAGCTATCATTTTCTCTATGGCAAAGGTTTGGGGAGCTATATTACTTGTAGCGGTCATCCTAACAGCTATTGAAATCTTTGTAGAGGTCATCGGATTGGCTGGTAAAAACTATAAACCATTATTAAATTTTGTACGGATATTTAGTAAATAAAATATAAGCAATCATACAATTTGTATGATTGCTTTTTTGTATTTATAAATAGCGTGGATATAAGGATTTTATCAAATTGAAAACCCTGAACTATATATGAAATGTTCATTTATCGTTTCGTTAGAGTTAGAGATTCTTATTAATATTGCTTAGTTAATGTTATTTATCCATATTCAATAATAGACAAGTTACTAAATTAAAACCAGTTAATAATAAGTACAAAAATACTTATATATGTTTAAAACTAGTAATATGATAATTTCAAATTTCTTTAAAGTGTTTTTCATTCATAATGAATGCGGATAGGATTAAAAAAATCGCAGTTAAGAGAAGAACACCCTTTTTTTTCTATAAATGTTAAAATATTTGTAGTTCTATAATGTTATAGGATGAATGAAAAAATGAAATTGAGAGAAAAGAAAGGAAGATTAGAATGAAGAAAAAAAGTATTTTACGTAGCATGGCAGCTAGCATGGCAGTTGCGGGAATGATGTTTGCTAGTATTCCAGCTTTGGCTGCTGAATCGCCAGAATCGCCAGAATTGCCAAAGTCAATTACTATTGATGGCAAAGAGTATGTCATGGATGAGACAGCAGGTGGTGGAAGCGATACGGCAACACATGACAATAGTATGAGTAAGGTTCAAACTTTTGCTTCTTATAAACTTTTGGGTAGTGACGTTGGGTTATACATTAATCAAAATAACCATGGTGGTGATCATTATGCGTATGGCTGGGTAAGAACAACAGCGCCAACTTTCACAGCTCGAGCTGAAATTTGGTCCAATGGGAAGGTTAACACTACAGGTCCAAATAAGTTAAATTCAGGTGATATCGCCTATGCATTTTCTAATCAAGCTATAGGTCTGGTTCCAAATGCGACACCTCGTATTTTCTACGCTTGGTAATAAATGGTAAATTTATTGTTACGCTTAGTAAAACCTATTTATTTCATTATAGGAATGATGCTACTTGTTATGTTGATAGCATGTAGCAAAACAGATGAAGTTAGTGTATCAGATATACAACAAACTCAGACCGAAACAGTTGTACCGGAAGAATCCCAAACTATGACACTTGAACCTCCGACATTTGAAGATTACAAGGATTACATAAATTATATCTCTGGCATACCTGCATTTGAACCGTACTATAAAACCGTTTTTGCTTTTGAAGAGGTTTCCGGTGGTATAACAAATGTTCCAATTGATGAGGTAAAGGCTATGTATGAGGAAATGAAATCAACTTTTGATTATATTCATGTGGCCGAATATCCCTTAATTTATAGGGGGTATTATGGACGCAATAAAAGTTTTGTGGATGGATATGATCAGAATCAAACTTCTAATGCTGAGATGGTGACTTCAAACCTAATTAATGTTGTGAAGCAAGATAGGGAAGGCAATGAAATTTTAACGACACCACTAAAGACGGTTTTATTAAGTGAAAGCATTTTCGATCGCTTCGATGACAGTATTGATGAGGGAAGAAACCTTCGGACGTCTGATTTTACGCTTACGGCACCGAGTGAGCCAATTAGTGTTGTATTGGGAAGTGCATATAAGGATATTTATGAACTCGGCGATACGTTTTCCTTGGAAATGATTTCTGAAGTAATGAATTTTCAAGTCGTTGGTTTTTATAAGGCAGGCGTTGGTTTTTCAAATGATGTTGGGGCATTCCATCATGTGAATTTTGATCATACTATAGTTATGCCACATTTTATACCAGAGTACGAACCTGTTGGTGAAGCAGCTGTATTTCAACATGCATTCCACCTCGGTGAATTGCTATCAGGTTATATTCGAATTCCAGAATCAATTGATAAAATTAATGATGTTACCTATGATCATACAGTTGATTTAATGGAAGAGATAGCGGAGAGGAATAATCTCTCTGGTCACTATAAAATTGCAAATTGGCCGGTGGGATTTGTTTGGTAAGACAGAAAAAATGGCTATATCAGTATTAAAAAATTATTTGTAACTGGACTGAAAAAAACGAAGGTTAATGGTATAACTGTATTTGTTATAGCTAGTTCCGAATCAAATTCATTTTTATGTAACCCATAAAAAACTGCGAATAAATTTGGGACTAATCCCTTTATATAAGACAGGATGAACCGGCAACTGGTTGTTTAATTTCGTTTATATTCGAATATAGTTATAATAATTTATATAATCTTTGACGTTTTGTTCTACGATGGCTATTGTAGTACGCTTTCAATTTTCTAAGTAGAACGTTTCAGACATTAATGCAGAAATGAAACGATTTGATTGAGGCATTATCAGCCGGTGTACCTTTACAGGACATGCTGATAATGCCTTTCCCTTTTAGGCTTATTGGTAACGATAGATGTGTATACCGAGCATTAATACTAGGCTACGTACAACCTTCAGGCAAATGATTTAGTTGGGTTAATGTATGCAACACGAAAATCGTATCATGGTGCTCACCAATTGAATAAGCGTTAATCTCACCATTATATAAATCTTGAATACTTGAAAGGTCCGTTGTCGCAAAGTCACGATTGAATAAATTCATGGCGATATAGTAGGGTTGTCTTGTTTGTTTATGTTTTTTCACTTTCTCATAAAAAAGCACCTCCTAATTGAAGTTTAAGTTTTTAATCCCAAATTCAATCCAAGATGCTTTTTTATTTGTATTATTTTATTGGGATCAGTCCCGTTACTATTTAAAGGTTTTTTATAGGACGCGTATATGAGTATTTCTTTTTATGTTTTTTGAATACCTATATGAAACTAAACATTCATGTCCATTATTCATTAGTAGAGATCCACTTTTAGGAGTAAATTCTTTTACATATTCAATATTAATTAAATAGCTATTATGACATCTACAGAATCTACTATCAAGTTTTTCCAATTCCTTTAATTTACCATAGAATTCATAAATTCCGTTTTTTGTATGTAATTTTATTTTATGGGCTACTGAAGCTGTTTCGAAATAATAAATATCTTCAAACTTAATATTTTTAATGCTATCACCAATCTTGATTTGTATGATGTTAGCAGTTTGGGTTTTACCTAAACTTAGGTACCGTTTATAAGCAGTATCTAGAGCTTCAGTAATATTTTTAGATAGAATAGCCTTATCTATTGATTTAACAATATAATCCATAGCAGCTATTTTATATTTAAAGGTCAGTTTTAGTTTATTGGCAAATGCAGTAATAAAAATAATATTAGCAAGTGGATTTTTTTCTCTAATTAATCTAGCTAACTCTAAACCATTCATATCACCTTCTAACTCGATGTCTAAGAAGTAACAATCTCCTTGAGTATGACTAGTATAATTAACAACATCTTCTGCGTTGGAAGCTATTAAGGCAATTTCAATACTAGGTAAATGAAAACTTGCATACGTTTTTATCTCATTTTGAATAAATTGACGCTGAGAATAGTCGTCTTCACAAATGATAACTCTCATTAAATCACTTCCTATTTGTTAATTCGAGTTCCTGAATAAATCTATTATTTTCTAATCTTGTATTTAAAAAAAGGTTCGGATACCCTTTTTTTATATCTAAAACATTTTTTAAACCGTAGCCCCGATTACCACCTTTTGTGGAAAAGCCTTCTTGAAAAATTTTACTATTATCAACTTCTCCATTGAAGGAGTTTTCAAGGACAAATATACAACTATTTGGTGTTTGTAAAAATACGATATTAATTTCTGGTTCATTGGATTTTTCACTAGCTTCTATTGCATTATCAATTAAAATACCTAAAATTCTAGAAAAATCTATTATATCCATTGAAATATCTTTGATTTTATCCGGAATTTCAATCTGGACATTGATATCCTTTTCTGTCGATAAAATAAGTTTTGTCGTTAGTAGCCCTTTTAGCTCAATGATTTCTAAATTGCTAAAGTCTTTCATCATCAAGTTTTTTTTAAATGTTTCTTTTTCCACTTTTATAATTTTATGATTAAAGTAATTTTTTAGTTGTTCCATATCTTCGTTTGCAATATAACTAGATATCGTTGTTAGAATGTTTAAATAATCATGTCTAAACATTTGCATATCACTATTAACTTTTTCTAAAGATTTCATGTAATCGTTGAATTGGGAATGTTTTATTTTTTGGTATTTTAATCGGCTTTTTTCTTTATTATTTTTAATTAGAAACATTGATACTACGAAAATGATAATTAAATAACTTAATTGAATAATTAAATTAATTTTGGTTAATTGCTGTTCTTCAAATGTACTAGGTACAAAAATATTTAAGTAAAGGACAATAATAGTTATACAAGATAATAAGGAAAGGAATACCTTCGAAATAGTTGCTAGAGATGTATATTGATTATTTGTATAAAATTTATGTACAAAAAATTGTAATAGATAAAACAGAATTAGATAAAAGCAAATGAAAATTAATAATTGCAAGTAGTCATTATTTATAGCACTTGTACCTGATATAATTTGGGCTAAATGGTCTGATACCATCCCAATAAATATAATTTCAGTAAAGTCTAAACAAATTTTAAAAAAGCTAGAATTGAGTAATAAAGCAATGAAACTTGTACAAAAAAACACGATTATAGCCATCCAGGGTACAAGAAATACGTAGGTTATCACAGTCAATATACAAATACTTACACTAATTAAAAATGTAATTCTGCTAGGTTTTAATTTTTGCAAATAGAAAAGTGATATTCCAATAGTAAGAAACTCCAATAAAATTGTAAAAACAAGCTTTTCTTCGATTGGTCTTCCTCCTACTATTTGTTAAATTCATGTTGATTTCGTAAAGACTCAGGAACATCTAACTCATTAAATAAAAAAGTACAGCCAAGGACTGTTGCTGAACTTGCAAATAAAATTACCAGACCTGATATTTTATTAAGAATTGTTTTTTTTATTTTCATTTTAGTTTACCTCCTGCTAGTTTTTGAAAAAGAACGAATACTGCTATTAAAGTAACGCCAAATGAAATAAAGTTCGTAATGACATTATTATAGAGTACAAAAATTATTGCCCAAATAATTAATAAACGAATAAGTAACTTCTTTCTTAAAAAAGTTTTATGGCGCTGATTATATACAGGCCTTTTCTTAGTTTCGGCCGGAGCAAATATAGCTAGAATTAGCGATGAGATTGCAGCTACTATTGTCATATATTCTTGAAAATAATTCATATTCTTGATGATGTAAACGCTAATTGGTAAAGTTGTGATACTTGCAATTAAGCAAACGAGATTATTTTGAAAGTGAAATCCAAAACAAACTTGCCTTAAGAAATAAAAGACTAAATGTGCTACCAAAGTTGCTAAGAAACAATCTAACAGCATAGCGATTATATATACGATAATAAATTTCCAAAAATCATTCAGTATCATCCTGACACCGAATAAAATTTTCTCCCGTTCAACTTCAAAATGACTTTCTTGAATAAGTATATTTGTAATTCGTTTCTCTAAACTAGAAAAAATACATGCAGCCCCCTTTATAAATAACAAATAATTCAAATTATGACAATTTTTATATTACTAAATAAACTTCTAACAATCAATCTTATTTATAGTAATAAGTGGTAAAACTTTATAATGTTATTTAGTATAGTTTCACAATACGTTTGAAGAGTAGAGCTCTCTTATGGTTATTAGACAAGACAGAACAGTAAGGTTAATTTTAAGATTGGAAAATTAGCGGATAGTGAATATCACTAAACTTTCTTGTAGATGATAAGAAATTATAAATTATTTTGTTTGTTTAATAATGTATCCACTTAGCTGTTGGGCTTTGATCAGCAGTTAATTATGGGGCTATAAAAACTGTCAAGAGGTGAGTATAAGAGGCAAATAGACGGATAGCACTATCTTGATGATGAAATAAGCGTTCTTAGAGTGACTGTTGTTAATACATTGGAGTAGTGTCTAATAAGAGTTCATATAAAAAAGCCTTTCCATGAATTAAAATGGAAAGGCTTTTTAGATTTATTGAGGTTGCTCATTCGTCGAAGATTCTTCGCTTATGGCATTTCTTTCAGTACGGTTACTAGTAAGACTTGATGAAGATTCATTTAATCCAAGATGATTTTTTAATGTTTCTTTCACTTCATTAACAGATTCTTGATTTAATTGATAATAATATATCCCAGTTGATGTATCATTAGTACCATCTAATGTTAAAGTATCGATTCGTGGTACACCCTCTGATAAATAGGACAAGAAAGATTTCATTTCAGTAAATGTCATATTAGTCTTCATGTTATCACCAAGTGCCTTAATAACATCATCGTATTTTGTTATTGTCTTAACAGAGGCAACTTTTTTGATAATAGCTGAAAGAATCTCTTGTTGACGTTTACCGCGCTCAATATCATTATCTTGTTTACGTGTTCTTGCAAGTGCAAGTGCTTGGCTACCGTTTAACTGTTGTAAACCTGGTTGTAGGTTGATTGTATACTTGTCGAATTCATCTAATTCATGTAAAGCATAAGGTACTTCAGCTTCAATACCGCCTAATGCATCAACTACATCAATAAAAGCATTGAAATTCATACGTACATAATAGTCAATTGGAATATCTAATAATTTTTCAACAGTATCAATTGATGCCAGTGTGCCACCATATGCATGAGCATGGGTAATTTTATCTTTATAGCCTACTTCAGGAATATAAACGTATGAATCACGGGGTATGCTTAGCATTTTAATAGTTTGTGTTTTATTATTTAATGTAGCTAAAACGAGTGCATCGGAACGTGAATGGTCCGAACCCTGTCCTCGATTATCACTATCATCAACCCCGACAAATAAAATGGATACATTATCATGTACTGGCTCTACTTTTTCTTCGCGAAGTGTAGAAACTTCTCGGCCTTCTAATTCTTCATGTGCAGAATCGGCAGCATGCTCTACCTGTTTAGTCAGGTAAACAGCATAAGCCGTTACACAAATTACCAAGCTGGCAACTAATAGAAGTGTAACTTTTATAATTAATGAAGCTTTAGAAGACCTCTTTTTAGTCGGACTAACAGATCTTTTTTTCATAATAGATATATTCTCCTCTAATTATTGGGAATAATAATGCGATAAAGCTAACTTTTATTCAATTTTAACTAAGTAATTGTGTGGACAATAAAATAGCTTAACAAAAAAATTATACTATGCATATTTAGTTTCGACAATTAAAACTATTTAATTGACAATAAATTCTACAAATTGAGCATCTTCGAAAGTGATGGAAGCTTGTCCATTAGTCATTTCTGTTATCCAACTTCGGAACTGTTCCTCGTCCTCTTTTAGCACAGAAACAATGATTTCAACACCCTCCAAATAACGTATTTCCTCTAAAGAATATGATGAACTTCTTATTTCATTTTCGACTTTTCCTAGCCATGTATAATCAATAGCTACTTTCATGAAATGATGCAATTTACGTTCAACTATCTGTGCAGCAATTAATCCCTCTGTAGTTGCTTTTCCATAAGCACGAATAAGGCCACCACCGCCGAGCTTAATGCCTCCAAAATAGCGGGTCACAACAACGACCGTATCTTTTAACCCTTGTTTTTTTAAGACCTCTAACATAGGGACGCCAGCAGTACCACTAGGTTCCCCATCATCATTTGCCTTTTGAATATGATCATGCTCTCCAATAATATATGCGGAGCAGTTGTGTGTTGCATTATGATGCAATTTTTTTATACCATCTATAAAAGAAATTGCATCCTCTTCCGTTTCTGCACGTTCTATATAAGTGAGAAAGCGAGATTTGGAAATGACAATTTCGCTTTCACCATATCCTTTTACTGTTAAATAGTTTTCTCTCATTCGTATCAATCTCCTTTTAACTAGAGTTCTATTCTATAATTTTCATGAAGAAAAAGCATTAAATTTTAGCATGGTAATGCTATAATAGGTGTAGACTATGGAATATGTGATTTTAGTCTATTAAATTAGTAAGTAATCATAAGACATTAGACTGGGGAGTATACTATGTTTTCAAATGATACCTTCGATTTAAAGTCGCTTGATGACATTTTTAATCGAATGTTAGATACAATCATGAGCTCAAAGGATGATATCTTTATTATAAGTGAACAAAGCCGCAGAAGCTTTGAAGATATGCAAAAAGAGCTGGAAATTGTTCGAAAACAAATATCAATCGTAATTGATGATGGCGATGCATTGGAAAAAAGTACGCAGCTTGCTAAGCAACGACTTGTGCTAGTGAGTAAAGCTTTTGATAATTATACCGAAGAACAAGTTAGAGAAGCCTATGAAACTGCACATGATTTTCAAGTAAAGCTCTCCGTTATTAGAACACAAGAAAAACAGCTACGGGATAAAAGAGATGATCTAGAGAGAAGATTAAGAGGATTACTCGATACAATTGAACGTGCTGATCATATTGTTAATCAGGTAAATGTCGTTTTGAATTACTTAACTTCAGATTTAAGAAATGTTGGTTTAGCCCTTGAACAAGCAAAAATGAAGCAGGATTTTGGGATACGTATTATTGCAGCTCAAGAGGAAGAGCGTAAGCGTTTATCGAGAGAGATTCACGATGGACCTGCTCAAATGCTTGCAAATGTCCTTATGCGCACTGATTTAATAGATAGAACGTATCGTGAAAAAGGTATTGAAAAGGCTTTGGCTGAAATTGCCGATTTAAAGAAAACGGTACGTAATGCTTTATCTGAAGTGCGACGTATTATTTATGATCTACGACCAATGGCACTTGATGATTTGGGAATTATTCCGACATTAAAGAAGTATTTATCGACAGTGACTGAATATAATCCAGGTGTTGAAATTCATTTCCAATCGAGAAGTACAGAAAAACGTATACCTTCAAATTATGAAGTATCCATTTTCCGATTAGTACAAGAATGTGTAACCAATGCCATGAAGCATGGAAAGTGTAAAGACATTTGGGTAAAGCTTGAATGGTTAAAAGATGCCGTCAACATTGTTGTAAAAGATGATGGCATAGGCTTTGACCCACAAGTAGTAAAAGATCATTCCTTTGGGATTTTAGGAATGAAAGAACGTATTGAAATTTTAAATGGTACAATCACCATTACGAGTGAAATCAATCGAGGGACAACGGTGTTATTTAAAATACCGTTTGAAGTAGAATGATGTAACTGTCGCAGAAATCTAGGGGGTAAAGACAAATGACAAAGATTATTATTGTAGACGATCACCAGCTATTCCGCGAAGGAGTAAAACGCATTTTAGATTTTGAAGATACGTTTGATGTAGTAGCAGAAGGTGATGATGGTACAGATGTGGTTACGTTATATGCTGAAAATGAACCAGATGTTGTACTTATGGATATTAACATGCCAGGTAAAAATGGAGTGGAAGCAACGTCAGAGTTAATTACTGAATTTCCAGATGCAAAAGTGATTATGTTGTCTATACATGACGATGAAACATATGTTACGCATGCATTAAAATCAGGTGCTCTTGGTTATATGTTAAAAGAGATGGATGCAGATGAAATCGTTGAGGCGATTAAAGTTGTTGCCAACGGCGGTTCTTATTTACATCCAAAAGTAACGAAAAACCTAGTAGCAGAATTTAAGCGACTTTCAGAACATGAAAATAAAGGAAACTTCCATCAAACTGAAATTCGTCGTCCATTCCATTTGCTAACTAAGCGTGAATGTGAAGTATTACAATTATTAACAGATGGTCAATCCAACCGTACAATCGGTGAGACACTGTTTATCTCTGAGAAAACGGTTAAAAACCACGTATCAAGTATTCTACAAAAAATGAATGTGAATGACCGTACACAAGCAGTTGTAACAGCCATTAAAAATGGTTGGGTTGAAGTACGCTAATTGCTAAAACTGTTTTTAAAAGCTACTTTTTATTGAAGTAGTTTTTAAAACAGTTTTTTATTGTTTTTTGGTAATAATTTGTATTGGGCTAACTTGATGAAGAATAGGTCATTCACAATTTTGTAACATTACTATTCATTAGTATTAATATGATAACTAGCAATTCGTGCAACATTTTACAGCCTAATGCGTCATAAGGAAGATGTAGCACCTAAATGTTGAAAATGCACAACAAAATTCCTACGAAAGCATTTATATGCTACAATATGCGCGGGAGGTTTTTTGATGTTAAAGAAAAGTTTTCTAGCAGTTCTAATCTTATTAGTATTGACTGCCTGTGGTAATAAAGATGAGAAGATGAGTGATGAAGAACGAGATAAAGTAATAGAGGATGGTACAGTTGGCTTTGAAATGATGGGTGGAAACGTAGAAAAGGCTGATAATGTACCAGCGGAAGATGAAAAGGCGATTTTAGCATCTTTTGATGAGTATATTGCTGCATTAAATGCTGAAGAAATTGATCGTTATATGAATACAATCTCGAAAAACCCAAAAGGTTTTAAATACGATGAAGAAAAAACATATGCATCAGAAGTATTTGATCAATTTGATATTAAGCGTGAAGTAGAAAATGTAACAATTGCAAAGTATGAATCAGAAGAGGCGCAAGTTTTTGCCAACATGAAAATGCACTCACTTCAGCTTGAGACAAATGTCGAACATGAAAGTGCAGGACGTCAGGTAACAGTCTTTGTGAAAGAGGACAATGATTGGAAAGTGACGAGTGTCTTTTATATTGGCGATGACTCACAGTCAAGTACAGGAAATTAACAGAAGCTATCTTCATTCAACATAACAATTGAGTGAAGATATGCCTATTATACATAGACAATGAATGTGAAATGAAAGCTGCTTACTAGCACAACTCAAGAAGGGCGAGAACGGGAATCCGGCGTTCGTCATTCATTTCACATTCATTTCTTTTTGTTTTCCGTAATTTATGCAAAAGCGCCAGCAACAACAGGTTTTGTCTGTGCGAAAGCAAAGCGCCAGCAACAACAAGATTTTGTCTGTGCGAAAGCAAAGCGCCAGCAACAACAGGTTTTGTCTGTGCGAAAGCAAAGCGCCAGCAACAACAAGATTTTGTCTGTGCGAAAGC
>NZ_SJDS01000039.1:0-866 GCF_004332175.1 Lysinibacillus sp. OL1
GCACGGTATGGTGTTTGTGTAGAATACTCCATTTTTAAATCTTTTAATTGTAGAGAAACAGGTAGTGGTGTACTTTCACCTAAATCTGTTTCACGGAAAAGGGGATTCCACTCCATATGCTGTGTCATATAGGAAGCGATAAAGGGAGCCGTCATCCCTTTTAATGGCTCGCCGACATGTGTCTCTTTTCCATAGAACAAAGCAGCAGGCATGATTTTACCAATTGTACCTGAATAAATATATTCATTCGTATCCGATGGCCCTTGTGAAAACGATGGCTCACTATTTAAAAATAATTTATAGGTTAAGCCATGCTGTTCCCGCAGTCTCACCAGCTCCACAACAGCCGCTCTCATACCAGCAGAGTTGACTTCCTCATCAGGGACCGTTGTTAAAATCAAATTAATCGGCCATTGCTCAAAGCTTGCCTTTTCGATCAACTGCATGTGTAAGGCAAGACCCATTTTCATATCCATTGTGCCGCGTCCAAATAAATAATTTCCAGACGCCAAATCAATGCGAGCTGCCTCTGGTAAATCTTTTAGGTATTTAGGTTCCATTAGCTTTTTCGTTAGTTCTTCTGGAGAAAAGGCTAACGGCTCTAGTTCACCATATTCCTCCGTATGCACGGTATCAAAGTGACTGATTAACACAACAGTTTCAGTTGCCGTTGGATGCTTATAGAAGGCTGTCACTGCATTCCTGCCAAGTCCAGCATCATGTAATTCAATCAAGTCTGGGTGCTTTTCAAAATATGGAAGCGTTAACAATTTATCTTTTAAGCGAAAGGCAAATTTATTTTCGCCCTCCGTTAATGTTCGGCTTTCCCAGCTCACAAGCTCACATAATAGGGCACGTAGTTTTTC
>NZ_SJDS01000040.1:0-551 GCF_004332175.1 Lysinibacillus sp. OL1
GATGCGACGCCCCAGGTCGTGGCGGCCATCGGTCAGGTTGGCCTGGGCCTTGCCTTCGCGCCGATACGGTTCGTCGTCGGCCAGGCGCAGGATGTGCAGGGTCTTGAAGATCCGCCCGTAGTGCGCGATGGCCTGGCCCAACGGGGTGGGGTTCCCGTCACGGGAGATCATGCGGGTGACGTCATGAGCCGACACCTCACACTCATGGATCGACACCGCAACCCGGCACATATCCTCCCAGTGCGCGGCGATTTTTCCTGTGTCGATTCGCCCCCGTGCGGCCTGGTTGAGCGGGCCGTAGTCGGCGCCCTGGTCGAACCGCCACAACCGCTGATCGGGCAGGTTCGCCAACTGCGGCCGATACCGCTTGCCGATCAAATGCACCAAACCGAACACGATGTCGGAATAGGAACCGGTATCGGTAATGATGGCTTCGGGCCGCTTGCCACCCCGCTGCAGCTGCACGACATCGATGAAGTTCAACGAGTCGCGTGGCGTGCCGGACACCACCTTGGCCGCCAGGCCGGCGGACTGGTCGTTGAGCATGTTCA
>NZ_SJDS01000041.1:0-482 GCF_004332175.1 Lysinibacillus sp. OL1
TGGTCGTCGTCGCTCCGGCGCGCACCGAACCGCTGAGCCGGATGAGGGAAGCGATGAAGTGGCTGATGGCGACATACGGCGCTGCGACCCTCGAAGACACCATCGTCGTCATCTCTCACCAGATGCCCAGATCGCCAGTCAATTTGGCGCCGATCAAGGCGGCCCTGACTCCGCAGATCGCAGGTTACGTCGAGGTCCCGTTCGATCCGGCTCTCGCTCGTCCGGGAGTGATCGATCACCGCGAACTCGCTGCCTCGACCCTCGATGCCTGGACGGATGCACTCGATGTTCTGGGCAGCCTCAAAGCCCCTGCTACAGCCGAGAACTCCGATCAGAAAGGGAAAATGGCATGAGCGCAGGCGATGTTCTCGAAGCTCCGATGTCGGTCGACCGTCCCGGTCCTGCGGTGTGGCTGATGGGCTCCAAAGGCGGTGCCGGAGTGTCCACGCTGGCACAGTGGCTCAGCTTCACCGGCGACAGTG
>NZ_SJDS01000042.1:0-459 GCF_004332175.1 Lysinibacillus sp. OL1
ATTGATGCTCATGAGATGGGTTTACCTGCAAAAATAGTCGGCAGCCAAATCGGCCGGCCTTTTTCTATCTGCCCGGTCAGCCCCCCGAGACCAACCATGAAACAGGCCGTCTCTCTGTCAAGGCCAAGCCGCTACGCGGTGCTATCGCAGCCCTGACAGAGAGACACCCAGCTTCAAAGCGGCAAGTATCGGGGGGATGCCCTCAAGTGGGGTTCATACGAGTGAAAGTTGTTGCACAGCAAGACATTTCACTTACGAATCGATATTATCGGAGGCCGCACATCCGCTGCAGGCAATCGATAATGCAAGTGGTCACGAAGGTTTTCCCAGGTCGCGCCCGCTTCCACGAGTCCAAGGATCTCTCCGAAAACGTAAGGCGCACAGTTCCGAATCATCATCCAGGACCGAGCAGGAATGATCGCAACCATGACCGGGGCAGATTCTTCCTGTTCGACAATC
>NZ_SJDS01000043.1:0-456 GCF_004332175.1 Lysinibacillus sp. OL1
CATGCGATTGTTGTTCGAGCTCGGTTCTACTGTGCGGTGAGCGAATCGAGAGCTGCCTGCAGCCTGGTGGTCGCCTCGTCGGCGACGGACTGCAGTCGGGGTTCGCCGGTCACCTGAACCATGAGGGCGGGGTTCATCGCATCGACGATGACGGTGTTCTCCGCGGAGGGATCGGCGCGCACGACGACGTTGCAGGGCAACAGTAATCCGATCCCCCGCATCACTCCGACTGCGCGATGTGCCAACGTCGGGTTGCAGGCGCCGAGGATGAGGTAGTCCTCCAGGGCTTCGTCGAGCTTGGCTTTGAGGGTCGATTTCATGTCGATCTCGGTGAGTATCCCGAAACCTTGCTCCGACAATGCCTTACGGGTGCGTTCGACAGCGTCGTCGAACGTGGTGTTCAGGGTGGTCGTGAGTGCGAGTTGCATGATCTACGTCCTTTTTTCGGGGGATCCG
>NZ_SJDS01000044.1:0-434 GCF_004332175.1 Lysinibacillus sp. OL1
GATCTTCCTGGGTTCTGCCGCTGTCGGGCTTCTAGTGCCGCGCGCCTAAAATTCTTTGAAAGTGCGATTTGAGATACTTCAAGCATGCGGATTAAGCCCCTACTCTTGCGAGACGGCGACGATCTCGAGTTGGCCAGACGACTGCGGTCGAGGTCGATCTCCTCCGGTGCGGCGCAGCGAGCGAGGATTGTTTTGCTCGCATCTCAAGGTGAGTCGAATTCGTCGATCGCGGAACTGGTCGGGGTGTCGCGGCCGACGGTGATCTCCTGGCGCGCCCGCTACGACGTAGACGGCTTGGCCGGCCTCGAAGACGATGCGCGTTCGGGGCGGCCGCGTAGCCTCGATCGCCGGGAGATCGTCTCCGCGACCTTGATGCCGCCGCCGAAGAAATACGGTGTCACACACTGGAGTTCGCGCCTGCTCGCGAAACATTT
>NZ_SJDS01000045.1:0-432 GCF_004332175.1 Lysinibacillus sp. OL1
AAAATAAAAAAATTATTCTATGGTTTGATCGCATTAGCTTTATTCATGATTACAGGATGCAATATTCAAGGGGGAACTACAACAGTATCAATTGACAGTATAGATGCCGAAGAAGCTTTAACATTAGATTCTGATGCTGATATTTTTCAGTATGATGGAGTTATCTACAAAGCTAATATTGATTGGGTTGAAGAATTGTCTTTAACAAAAGATGTTCAAATCGGTGAAATAAAAACAAAAAATGATGCTAATACAGATTTTAGAGATGAGATGTCGAATAAACTTCCTGTTGGTACAAAGATTTTTTCCACCAAAGAACGAGGAGATATTTTAATTGTTGAATCTGAAGGAGAAATCAAAAAATATCTTGCAATTGTTGAAGGGTAAACAAAATTCCTTGTTCAACAAACGTGGTGCTTTAATTGAATAGAT
>NZ_SJDS01000046.1:0-422 GCF_004332175.1 Lysinibacillus sp. OL1
CCGCGCTCTTACGAGCAGGTGCGGAGACGGCCGCCGCAGGCATTGGTACCAGGTTCTCGACCGTGATGGACAGTGCGAGACGATCCATTCCCGTCATGTAGGGCTGCACCCAGACAAGGCCTTCTGCTCGATAGATCGTGCCGAAACTGAACGGCTCGTTCGGCGGATTGATGACGTGCACGGATGCTGTCTTATCCGTCGCGACAGTTCCATCTTTGCGCGCAACTCGAAGCAGTGCACCAGTCGAATACTTCACACGGCCGTCGGGAGTGAGCTTGTCCTGAACCGGCTTGATCGGGTCGTCCATACCGGCCACGAACACCGGAAACTGATCAGCGGTAGTTGCGACGGGGAGGGACGTTCCGAGCTGAACATTCATGCGAGTTCCTTTGATCGAGTCCGATACAGCTTATGGCTTAAGT
>NZ_SJDS01000047.1:0-396 GCF_004332175.1 Lysinibacillus sp. OL1
GCCGACAGCCCGAGACGAGGATCGCGGTCAGGATTCGACAGTCACCTCGATCACGCCATCGTCGCCGTTGAAACGAACCGCCGGCCAGTACCCGTCCATGAAATGCAAACCGCACGAGTCTGTCAGACGTTGACAATCGCTTCGACGGCCAGACGGTGAAGAGCCTGGTGCTGCTCGAAGACGTGGCGTAGGCGGGGAAGCATGCCGCGTGCAAGGGTGCCGAGCGTTTCGTCGCCGCTGCCGAAGCTGGGATTTGTCCTCACGTGAGCAGTGCAGACATCGAAGAAGGCAAGCCGCGATTCTGCTGGGGCGGGCACAACGCCCGACCCGTGGCAGGAGCCGTTCTTCGCCAATCCACTCGCAATGTCCCGCTGTCTGGGCATCCGGAACCTTCTG
>NZ_SJDS01000048.1:0-387 GCF_004332175.1 Lysinibacillus sp. OL1
GGTGACAGGAACAAGATTTCCGATGCCGTCATGGCTCAAGGCGACTACATGTGCACCATCGCCAAGACCATCGACGCCTGGCTCTCCGACGGATCGGTCAAGCCTCCCAACGGACCGACAGAGCTGTACCTGGCCGCGTACAACGCCGGTGAAGGCGCAGTCCAACGCGAAGGCGGTTTCCCCACCATGTACAGCGACTACATCACTCAGACCAGGCCCTACGCCGACAAGATCATCGCGAATGAGGCGAAGTACCGAGCGATCAACAAATAGCCGTCTATATTTGACACCGGTATAACATAGAATCGAGTTTGTTCCTATGCACGACCTTCACGACCGGAAACAGGGGATCAGGACCATGAGCATGTCGAAGAAAGTCGTGGTCGC